>QQNE01000035.1 GCA_003402735.1 Verrucomicrobiota bacterium | reverse complement strand
TCTTGTCATTCGGCCAGCCGGTGAACGACGCCCTGCGCCCCCTCCTGGATGAATCGATCGGTTTGGTGGGCTCGCTCCGCGACAACGCGGCACGGATTGGCGCGGCGGTGGCGGGATCAATGAAGACCGTGGTCGCCTTCTTCAAGGAGTTCAGCGCCGGGGAGATGGGCAACCTCGTGCTGCAATCGCTCTCGCTCGGATTCAAGGCGGGTGTGAACGTGCTCTGGCGTGGACTGGTGGCCGCGCTCGCCGCCGCCGGGCAACTGCTCATCGAGCATTTCCAAAACGTGATCACCCTGTTCTCCGTGCTCGCCACGGCGGATTTTTGGAAGGGGGCGCTCAATGCCTGGGTGGGCGTGGCCAAGTCGTTCGGGGCGATCCTCCTCGAACTCCTGGCCAAGGCCATCGAGCAGATGAAGGCGATCCCGGGAGCCGGCAAACTGCTCGGGAACGCCGATACCGCTCTCCGCGGCACCGCCCAAACCATTCGCGAGAGCGCGTCGGGAAACTTCGCCCAAAGCCAAGACCAACTCACCCCAGCCTTCGAAGCGGCCCGGAACCGGTTCGGCCAAACCCTGTCCAACGTGGGCGAGATGTTCGGCGACGCCTTCACCGCCACCAAGGATCTCCTCGACACCTCAAGCGAGAAATCGGCCCTGAGCCAAGCGGCGGCGCGTCTTCAAGCCCGGCAAAAGGCGACTGATGCCCAGGCCAAAGCAAAAGAGCAAGCGGTCTCAAAGGCCGGATCAGCCGGTTCGAGCGCTCCGGGGCCTGCCGCGGCTCCAACCGCACCCGCGGCCAAAGCCGGATCCGTCCGCATCCCGCCCGGAGCCTTCGCCTCCGCCATCAACCTCATCATGGGCCGCAGCGCCAACGAGCTAATCCTCGACGAAACCAAGAAGCAAACCGAGACCCAACGCCAGATGGTGGCCCAGCTCCGCCAAATCAACGGCAAGCTCACGCCCCGGCCCACCTCCGCCGCTCCCGCCAAGCCCGTGCTGCCAGTTGATACCGTGGCCCGGTTTGCCTGACCCTCCATGAGCAACGCTCCTTTCCAAATGCTCGGCCTCACCGCCAACCGCGACGAGCGGCGGCTCATGAGCGTGTCCGTGCCCTGGAACTGCACAACCCTGGCGGATACCATGAGCGTGGGCGGCGGCAAGCCTTTCGGCCTCCCCGAGACCGGCCGACAAGTGAGCCAGCTTGAGGATGGCTCGTTCCAGGTCACCATCACCTACGAGGGCACCGAGGAAGAACCGCCCGAGGACGACAGTTACGAGTTCGATTCCAGCTTTCGCGAGGAACCGATCGAGAGCCACCCAAACATCGCCCTGATCCGCAGCCGGTTCGGCGGTGTGACCGGCGACGACGGCCGCATCACCTTCCCGGAAAGACTACCTCGCCACAACTCCGGAGGCACCGGCCTGTCCGGCAGCGATTCCACCGCCTCGGCGGAGAAGAACCCCATGTTCGGCCAGACCACCTATCTGGTCCTGCACGCGGTGTTCCGGCGCACCTACCTGAAACGCCGGGTGCCCAAAGACCTCCTCGAAAGCGCGGGCACCACGCGGGAGAAGCTGCCGGGCGGGCTCCCCACGCCGAGTGGGCGCAACTAGCTCGTCATGCCGCCCAAGGTGAGCCGGCGCGGCAACGTGTTCGAGATCACGGAGGAACTGCTGCTCTCCAAGCCCGGGGAGAAATGGCCACCAGCCGTGTATCGACTGATCCAGCGATGAACCGGCCATGATCGACCTGCGCAAACTCCGTGTGCGACCGGGTGAACCCGTGCTGCCCGCCTGGAACCGCCTCCTCGACTGGGCCAAGCAGTTCCGGCTCTACGCCGGGCGCGGCGTAAGGCTGCAACGAACGCCCAACGGCACCTACGTGATCGCCGATCTGCGCACCACGCCCTGGAATCACCCGTTCAAGGTGAGCCTGGCCGACCGCGAAGTCACGGTGGCATTCGGCACGGTGCAGGACGTGGTGCCCAGGATCGGCGGACGCGCCATCGACGAGCCGGTGCCGGTGCCAAGGCTGCGACTCGATGGCGGCCCGGACAAAGACGGCCGTTCCTGGGTGGTGATCGAGGTGAAGGTGAACGGGAAGAGCGGCGAAATCGATCCCAAGGACAAAGACGCGGTATTGATCCGGCTCGTGAGCAATCTCGATCGCCAGACCGCGAACGTGGGCCGTCACCCACTGGCCATGCTCATCTGGGACGCTGGCCGAACCTCCGTGATCCGGGTGCGCCAAATCACTCACTTCGACCTGCGCCACCTGTATGTGAAGGCCGAAGGCAAGCCCGGCCGCCATATCTTCTGGGCCACCTGAAATGAAATCGATCCCCGCCCGAGATTGGAACGCCCTGATCGACCAGCTCCGGCGCGATCAAGTGATCGGCTGCACCGCGCTGGAGCATGGCGAGTGGCGGCATCCTTGGCAGGTGAGCGCGGAATGGAATCCGGACCGCCTGCGATGGGAGGCCAGGATTCAACCTGGCTTCGTGAACGGCTTGGACGCGGAAGTCCGGGTGGCGGCCAAGGACGCCCCTGCCGATACCTTGCGGCGGCTCAAACTCACTCCCGCCAAAGCAGCCAAGAAGATGGTGGACTCCTGGCTCACCGAAGATCCCCGGATGCCCTTGAACAAGTGGCGGGCCATCGGCCGGGACGCGCAGCCGGAGAGCGTAAGCGCGGTGGGGATCGACGAGATCAACGCCTCCTACGAACCCGTGCCAGAGTTCTTCCTGGCGCTCGGGGCCGGTGAACCTCCCAAGAGCCCCCTGTCGTTCGCCCCATCCACCGGCGGCAACACCCGCCTGCTCCGCGCCACGGAAATCACGCTCCAGAAAGACCGGATCACCACCGGCACGGACTGGACCTTCGGCAGCGGCGCGGACGGCACCTTCGCTCAGTTCAACGTCACCTACCGCCTGCCCGCCGGGGCCAGGAAACGAGCCTACCTCCGCTCCGTGGCCAAGCTTCGTCCGCCCGCGCCCGACGATCCCATGGCACGTCTCATGGTCGATTGGGAAAGCGATCCCTTCGACACCATCCCCGTGGCCACGGTGTATCTGATCTCGCCAGAGAACGCCGTCCAGAACTCGGAGCCAGGGCCGGACTGGTCGCCCTACGTGAAGCACCACCTCTTCTGGAACCTGATCCATGACGTGACCGTGCAACCGCCCTCCGGGAGCAGCGAGAACATGATCTTGCCCACCGGCTTGGCGCTTGGGGTGGCCGATAGCGTGATCAATCAGATCCTGGCCACGATCAACGACAAGAACGCCGCTCTCGCGGAGTTCCTCGGGAAGCGGACGGTGGAAGGGCGGTTTTGGACGATATGAAGGAAACGGCGCAAACAGAGGATGGTGGCGGATTTGGCTTGGACAAGGATGCGCGGCTTCAGGCAGGGAGACAGCGGGACGCCGAAGAGAATCGCCCCGATCCACTCGATCCACCGTTTCCTTTCCGGGTGATAGGGTTTGATCCGATCATGGCGACTCGGAGTGGAACGTGACCCTTACGGCGGCGTTCAGTGCCTACACGCAATGCTCCGAATCCTGTCGCCGGTCCAGACCACCATCTTCGCCTCACCGGCTGCGAAAAGGACCGTTTGATTGAACTCGTGATCGAATACCGCCCCGCCCCCCCACGAGTAACTTACCCATTCAACCCGTTTAAGTAGCTCACCACATCCGGATCCCTTGGCTGCGAAAGGACATCGTCCGCGGGGCCTGTTTCGATGAGTCGACCGCTGCCGTTCCGCAGCCAAAAGACGGCCACGGAATCGGCGAGGCGTCGGGCTTGGGCGAGGTTGTGGGTGACGATCACGATGGTAAACCGGCCGCGGAGTGCTTGGATGTGCTTCTCGACAGCCATCGAGGCGATCGGATCCAAGGCGCTGCACGGTTCGTCGAAAAGGATGACCTCCGGATTGAGCGCAAGCGCCCGGGCGATGCACAAACGTTGCTGCTGACCGCCCGAAAGGGTGCCTGCGTTTTGGTCGAGACGGCCGGAGACTTCATCCCAGAGCGCGACGTCGGTCAGGGCGCGTTCCATAATCGCGGGAATTTCGCGCTTGGGCGTGCCGTGCTCCCGCAGTGGGATTTCGAAGTTTCTCCGGATGGACTGAGGAAAGGGATTGGGCCGCTGAAAGACCATGCCGACGCGCTTGCGCAACGAGATCGTATCGAGGGCCGGGGCGGCGAAAAGACATTGGTCATCCAGCTTCACACTGCCCGATACTTCGCACCCGGGAATCAGGTCGGTCAGACGATTGAGCGCCTGAAGAAAGCTGCTTTTGCCGCAACCAGAAGGACCCACGATCGCGGTGATCTTCCCTTCAGGGATCTCGAGCGTGACGTCAGTGACAGCACGGACATCGCCGTAACGGATCGACAGATTGGAAATGCGAAGTTTGGCCATCGTTAGTTTCGCAGTCCGGTCTGCCGCGATCTCCAGCGCTCTCCCAAGCCCGAGGCCGTCAGATTGATCGCCAAAATGAGAGCCAACAGCACCAACGCGCTCGCCGCAGCATTGGCCCCGCCGTTGGGAATGTTCATGGCGAGGTCATAGATGTGAACCGATAGGGATCGACCGGAGTCCGCCAAGGACGCGGGCCAGCGGGTGGCGTAACCGCTTGTGAAAATGAGGGCCGCCGTTTCCGACAAGGCACGCCCAATCCCGAGCGTGATGCCCACGAGGATGCCTGGAAAAGCGGAGGGCAGGAGGATCTCCCGCAACATGGTGAGGCGGCTTAAGCCGAGCGCCGCACTACTGGGGCGCAGGTCGGAGGGCAGATTGCGCATCGCGGAAAGCGTCGTGCGAATCACGGTGGGGAGGATCATGCAACCGAGCGTCAGCCCTCCCGAGAGAATCGAAAAACCGAGACCGAGCTTCTGACAGAAAAACGTCATCCCGAACAATCCGAAGACAATCGACGGCACGCTGGCGAGGAGATCCACGCCACCGATGACGGCCCGCGCCCAAGGGCTCCCACGCCGGACGAACTCCGAGAGCCAAATGGCGCAGCCTACGCCGAGCGGGACAGCGAAGAACAGGCAGCCGCCGAGGATTCCGGCGGTCGAGACGAGCACCGGGCCGATCCCACCGGAGCGCCCTCCATCGGAAAGTTCTCCGGTGAGGAAGCCCCAGGTCACCTGCGAAAGACCGAGCCGCACCAGATCCCAGAGGATCCAGGCAAAGGCCCCCGCCGTCGCCAAAGCGATCAGGCCGCCGACCCATCCGAGCAGGCAGTCCACGGGGCGTCTCAAGACCATGATCGAGGCAGGGAAGTTTCGGTTTGCCGACGGAAGGCCATCCCGCAGATGAGGGCTCCGGTGACGAGGACGAGCAACAGTCCGGCGGCGTAAAGCAGCGACTTGTGCGCGGCGCTGGCGTAACCCATCTCCAGGGCGATCGTGGCGGTGACCGGCCGGACGGGATCGAACAAGCTGGCGGGAATCTGAGCAATGTTGCCGCAGACCATCATCACCGCCATCGTCTCTCCAATCGCCCGGGCCGCGGCCAGGAGGATCCCCGCTCCGACCCCGTTCCACGCCGCAGGCAGGACGACGCTCCAGATGAGGCGCGGTCGTCCGATCCCCAGGGCTGCGGCCGCTTGAAGTTGCGCCACTGGGACCGCTTGCAAAGCCGAGACCGACGTGAGCGCGATCGTCGGGAGAATCATGAGCGACAGCACCAGGGCCGCGGCCAAAAGACTTTGACCCGGCGGATGGAGCCGATCGATCGCGGGCACCAGCACGGTCAATCCCCAGAATCCAAAGACCACGGACGGTACGGCGGCCAGTAATTCGAGGAGTCGACGATGCCCGCGCGCAAGCCGGGCGGGTGAGTAGAAACTCAGAAATATGGCGCTGAGCACTCCGGCCGGTGCAGCGAGCAGAATGGAAAGGCCGGTCACCAGGAGCGAGCCAATCAGCATCGACATCACGCCGAATTGGGGATCACGAACCGAGCCCGGTTGCCACTTTCCGTCCCCGAACAGGTGGCCGAGCATCCCAAAATCCAGAGCGGGTTTGGCGCCCTCGAACAGAAACCAGACGATCAGCAGCAGCGTGCCGCCGCTCAGAAGGGCCGTGAGCCCGAGGCCCGCTTCGACCACTCGATCAGCGTGCGACCGGGACATACAAGTGCGCTTCGATCAGGTCAGTGATTTTGGACGACGTCAGGAAGGCGAGAAACGCTTGGGCCGCCGGCGAGGGAACGCCTTTGGAAACCAATTGGAGCGGACGGGTGATCGGAAAGAGGCCCTTGGCCACGGCTTCCGAGGTTGGAGCCACGCCATCGCAGGCGAGCAGCTTGATCGGCGTCCCGGAAGCGGCTTCGCTGGCGGCGGCGCCGATCGAAACGTAACCGATCGCTTGGGGATTGCCGGCCACCGTCTTGATAGCCTGTTGGTTTTCGCCGACGACGACATCCGCCTTGATGTCAGCGCTATCGAGTCTGGTGTAGCCGAGGAATACCTCCAAGGTGGCGCGTCCCTCCGCTTTGCTAGCGACGACAATCTCCGCTTCGGGTCCGCCAACTGCGCTCCAGTTTTCGATCTTGCCGGTGTAGATATCGATGATCTGCTGCCGGTTGAGTGCGGGGACGGAGTTGTCTTTGTGAACGATGAGGCAGACCCCGTCGATGGCGATGCGATGTGCCTGGAGCGCGGATTCTTCCGGCTTGAGATTTCGCGAGACCATCCCGAAATCGGCCAAGCCGGAGAGGGCATCGGCAATCCCACGCGAAGAGCCGCCCGTCTGAACTTCGATCCGCACCTCCGGATGGGTCTCCTCGTAGCGCTTCGCGGCATCCGCGACCAGCGGAGCTACGGTGCTGGAGCCGGTGAGGGTAACGGTTTTGGTGTGATCCCCTTCCTTGGAGCAACCCGCCAACAACAAGACAAAGAGAGCGCTGTGACAAAGTCTCAGCGGGAAGTGATTTTTGAAAAGCTGGCCTGCGGTCATCGGAAGGGCACAAGTTCCCTACTTCGCTTCGCCTGTTTCTGCCGGCAAGCTTTTATCTTTGAGCCAGACATACTCTTTCCAGGCCCCTTCGTAGAGTCTTACGTCAGAATAGCCGGCCATGTGTTTCAGGTAGAAGCGCAACAGACTGCCTTCGCGCGAGGTGCCACAGTAGCAGATGACTTTTTTGTCGGGGGTGATCCCTGCGGCTTCGAGCTGCTTCTTCACTTCATCTGCCGGACGGAAGAGATGGGTGTTCTCCGGGGTCATCAGCTTGGCCCAATGAAAGCTCACCGCACCCGGGATATGCCCTTTCCGCAGCCAGACTTCGTCGTCGCCGATGAATTCATTGTGAGGCCGAGCATCGACGATGATCGTGTCGGTCTTGCCTTTCGCCGCCAGAATGTCGTCGATCGTTGCCGCGATCCCAGGATTTCCCTTGGCCGGCAAGTGACCGGCCGGGTTTCCGAAGTAATCCTGCGTCGCCTTGTGGCCCGCCGCGAGCCATCCGGCCAGGCCGCCGTCGACGATTCGGATATCGGCGACGCCAAATTTTTCCAATACGTAGGCCACCATGGAAGCACTGAGGATCTCGTCGTTGGGCAGTGTGGAGCCCGTGGCATAGACGAGGTGGAGGCGGTCCTTGTCCACCCCTGCCCGGACGAGCAGGGCTGTGGTCAGGTCATCTGGCAAATACTGCACGGGAACGGCGGCGTTGGTGCCTCGGAGCGTATCGAAATTGATGTGATGTGCCGTCGGCAAATGACTGCGAAAGTAGTCCTTGTATCCACCTCGGGTATCCAGGACGATGGGACGTTTCGTAGCGTCCGGATTCTCGATCAGCGCCTTGGCTTCCGTGACGGAGATGATGCCTATTCCGGCCTGAGCGACGGTGGCCATAAGCAGAAGGATGAGGATGGATTTCATGTCGGTAACTCAGCAGGTGGGTTGTTGGTGAAATGCTATTTCGGTTGGTCCGAATCAGAACGTGACGACGTAGTTGAACTTGGCAATAAAGCTCGATTGTCCTTGGCTGGGAAAGTTGGCCCAAGTTTCCAAGACGAAGTGCTTGTTCAGGAAGTACTTCGCTCCCATGGCGGGGAGCCAGAAGGATTGATTGGCAGCCTGGACCAGATCCGCGTTCAGGTTGAAATCCCGGTCGAAGACCTTCCAGGTTCGATCCAACCCGAGGAGCATCGTGTTTCCGTGCGTCTGAATGCCGTAACCAGTGTGAACGCGCAGGATTCCCAGATCCTGCGCCAGGATGGCGTAGCTGAAGGGATCGGAGGCACGATCCGTGTCGATGAATGCTACGTTGGCCACACCCAGCGCGACAGTACCGTCATCCCAAGGACTGAAGCCCACCTTGGTCTGGAAGAGAAGAGGGCCGCAATCGCCCGGAGCGATCGGGCTGTCAAGGCCCCACTCGAGATGGAAGGACGTAAAGTCCCAACCGGTTTTGAAACCCATCCAGTAGGCATGTTGCCCCGGGCCATTTGCAGAGAACTGATTGGCTCCGTCACCGAAGCTGCTGAATCCCTGGATTGCGATCGTGCGGTGGGGCACGGTGTCGGCTGTGGGAATGTTGTTCAATCCGCTGGGGGTGGCTTGAACCAGAGCAGTAAGCGCGAGGCTCACCGAGATCGAAAGGCAGGTGGCACAATTTTTTATCGCGGAGGCTCGCATGACGTGGGTGGATGGGATCCGAAGATCTATAGTTGCGCGTAAATGCAACTGTCAATCTCGGAATTGGGGAAGCGTCAACGATTTGGCAGCTACGCTGGCAATTTCTGCCTACACCGTGTCGAAACACCTCTACATCCGCCGTGGGGCCGGGCTGATCACCCTTGAGAAACAAGGCCAACGGCACGTTTATCAGCTCGCTCCAGAATTCGCTGCGTATCCAGGCGAAAAAAGCAACATGCTCGATCTCGGCCGCTGCGAAATTGCTCGGGTAATCAAGCGTCGCGATGCGTCGGCACGGGCCGGCCTGGGCGGAAGCGTTCCAGGTGATCGAGCGTGAGCTGACAATTGTCCGAAGACAACGCAGTCAGCGATTCACGGACCATGGTTTCGAGCTCTTCGGGAGCGCCTTCGGCCCGGAGATTGAGGACGACTTGGCCGTTGGAGATCGGTTCGTCGAGCTCCTGGCCCATTTCCGGCGCGACATCGTTTCTCACCAGATTGATCACGGCCACCTCACCGGCGAAGGCGTTATCCGGGCTCAGGGTCATTTTGAGGTGAGCCACTTCGGCTCCCGCCTTTTGCAAGCGGCTTTGGAGTTCCCGGGCGAGCGACTGGAGCAGAACCGTTGAGTCGATCTCGTTGGCGGTCTTCACCTCTATGGTGGCATTGAGCCAGCCGAGGAGAGCTTCGCCTTCCGCATAGGTATCGTAGTCGATCTCCATGGCGGTGCCGATCGTCTGCGATTCCGCTTCGAGGATCTCGAACCAGGCTTCCAAGCCTTCGCCTTTCCGGGCCGAGATCGCGAGCACGCGGGCCTTTGGGAACTCTCGTTCCAAGGCTTCTCGCAGTTCGCTCTCGGACGCCTCGTCGAGCAAGTCGCGCTTGGAGATGAGGATGACGTCCGCCTCCTCCAACTGCTTGCGATAGATGTAGAGCACCTTCTCGGAGAAGCTGCGCCCTTGCTCCAACCCGAGGATGCTGCGCGCCCGCATCGGATCGACGAGCACCGAAAGAGGGGCCACCGTGAACCGGTCACCGTAGATTCGGCGCAGAGGATAGGTCACCGTCGCCACGAGGTCAGTGCAACTTCCCACGGGCTCCGCGATGAAAACTTCCGGTGCGGCGTCGGCATCGAGGCGACCAGCGGCGTCGAGCAAGGAGTTGAACTTGCAGCAGAAACATCCGCCCGAAATCTCCTCGGTGGCAAAGCCGCGGGACCGCAGCATCTGTGTGTCCACCAATTCGCGTCCTTGGTCGTTGGTGATCAGGCCCACTCGTCTGCCCGAGTCCACCAAATGCTTGGCGACGGCGGCTACCGCCGTGGTTTTGCCGGCGCCGAGGAAACCGCCGATCATAATGTAGCGAGCAGGAGAAGACATCGGGGCGAGGCTAGGGATAGTTGCGGATTGGCGCAACTGATTTTTGGCGGGGCGTGAGAAGTCGAATCGGCAACAACCGAGGTCGAGCGCGTCCGAGCCGGCTTGAGAGCGAATCCGCCGGTGGAAGGCGGGAGAGATCCCGATCCGCTTGAAGCGGCCTTCCCGTTGCACATCCACAATGCCCGCCCGTTGCAGGATGGTGACGTGCCGGGAAGCGTTGTAGGTGGTGAGTTCGAGCCGGTCGGCCAAGTCCCCCAACGTGAGACCTTCGGCCGAAGCGACCAGCAACCGGACGATTTCCCAGCGACTCTCATCGGACAGAGCCCGGAGCTACGGAAGGCAATCGGTGCTGTCAGGGGTGGCCATGGATCGTTTACGAACCGAACTCAAGGGCCGGGGGCTGCTGGATTCAACTGCAAAGCGGATTCCCTTACTGGGCGGGGTGGATGGAAGTTGAACTGAAAGCTATTACCTTTTTGGACCCGCCCGCCCACGAGTCACCGGTCGGCGTGGGGTGGTGGGGGTTCAACCCGGCCTGAGCTGAGCCACCGGGTCCGCCACCGGGCTTCGCAACTCCTTCCCTGCTCTTGCAGGTCACGGCCGATGGTAGATCTGCTGTCAAAAGTCCAGCTTCTTGATGGTTGTTTCGCATTTATTGCGGAGACTAGGCATCTCGGTTGCGGCCTCAACCTTTTCCCGGTTTGGTAGGTTTGAGACATAATGAGCACCAAATCCGAATTGAATGATCAAAACCGCCAGCTTGGGCTGGGAGGGGAGCGGCAATGCTAGGGGCGTTCTGGTTTTCCTCTCTCTGGAATCGGCTTCGTGATACCCGAGGGATCGTGCTGGTCGCCTTAGCACTTATTGCGGGAGGCACCTGGGCCTTTGTCGCCCTGGCGGACGAAGTCATGGAAGGAGACACCCAGTCTCTGGATGAACGGATCTTGCTGGCCCTCCGCAATCCGTCAGATCATTCCGATCCGATTGGTTCGCCCGCCATTGAAGACGCGGCGCGAGACATCACTGCTTTGGGCGGGGGGCCAGTACTGCTCCTGATCATCGGCATTGCGGGCGGTTATCTTCTGCTGGAGAGCAAGCCAAGAACTGTCCTGATGATTGTGGCTTCCATCGGGAGCGGGACTCTGATCAGTTTCCTACTGAAGGGGATTTTCAATCGGCCCCGGCCCGAACTGGTGCCGCATGGGTCCTACGTCTACACTTCCAGCTTTCCGAGCGGGCACTCCTTTCTCTCCGCCCTGACTTACTTGACCTTGGCCATTTGGCTTTCGCGAGCAACCAAGCGCTGGAGGGCGAAAGTCTATCTGCTCACCGTGGCTGTGCTGTTGACGATCATGGTTGGTCTTTCTCGTGTCTATCTGGGCGTCCACTGGCCAACAGATGTCCTGGCTGGCTGGACCATCGGGGCCGTCTGGGCCATTCTGTGTGACCGGGTAGCTGATTGGCTGCAACGGCGCCATCAGATCGAGCCGGAAGGGGAAGCGGCGTGATCGGACGTTTTACCCGTTCAATTGCCAGATGGAGATGTTCAGGGCCGTGGCATAGCTGACCCGGACCAGGTAGGGAACGATGAACAATCCGGCGGGGGCGAGTGCCCCCCCTCCGTCCCCAGTCCGACGACGGTGCCACGCCGCAGCCGGTCCGGCCCCTGAGTTCACGAATACGTTCGTAATTCTGAACACCAGGGCGCCGTGATCTTCCTTCGCAACTCCCTCGGGCTCAGGAGCAGTTTACAATACTGGTTCACGAAATCAAAGTTCACGAAACCCCGGATCGATGAGTTCGCTGAACTCCCTTCCTGCCACCCAGGCCCCGGGGCTGCCCCCCTCGATAGCGGCCCGCCCAAGTCGTTGACAGCCCGCACGCCACACCGTGCAGGCACTTCTCTACGCAAATCTCACCACCCGCAAGCTCTCCGAATCCCCAGGCGGCGCTGACTTCGACTGGCCCGAACTGATCGAGGGCGACACGCTGCGCCTGGCGCTGCGCTTCACCGAAACCCTCGGCGAAGAGGACATCGAGATCGATCCCGACGTGCGCTTGGTCCGCGCTTCCCTCGGCCGGATCGATGCTCGTCCCACCGGCGGGCGCTGGGCCATCCAGATCGGCACCGACTCTCCCGAGGAGGGCGTGAACACCACGGCGCTCATCGAGCACAACGCCTCCAATGCCGCGGTCCAAACCGCCGTGCAGTCGCTCCTGACCAGCGTAGATTTCTCCCTGCCCATCCCGGCCCCCGACACCGTGACCGTGGAAGCCAAGGACGGAAGCTGGTTACTACGCTTCCAACGCAACGGAGAGCCGTATCCGCATCAACTCGACCTCCGCGCGGGCCGCAATGCGCTGGATCCGATCTCCTTCGTTCGCTTTCGGGCCTACCAGATCGACGGCGAATGGATTCATGAACTGCGCTTGGTGCAGGCTCCCGTGGCCTTCACCGACAGCTCCGCCCGGATCGCGCCCGATGCTCCTTCAATCTCCGTGGTGCGGGAAGGCGGAATCGAGGGCGAGATCGAGTGGAACGAAGTCCAGGCCCTCACCGTGCCGCCGCAGTTCCGGGGTGCATACCAGATCGAACGCCCCGACACGTTTGCCAAATCCGGCCTGCTCAGCGTGGGCGACGGCATCGAGGAAATCGCTACCGCTATCCAACCGCTAGCCGACGAGGACGGCCAGTTCAACGTGACCAACCCGTTGACGAACGTGGCCCACATCGAGTTCGCCGGGGCCATGGGCGGGATCGACCAAGATCCGCTGGTGGTGGAAGTGGTGACGGCTCCTCCGGGCGACGTGACGTTCGATCTCAATGTCGCCACCGCCGAGATCGCCAACCTGCTCCGGTCCGCGCCACTGATCGAGAACCTGCCCTTGGAGATCGAGGTCACCTACGCCGGTGAAGACGAATTCGAACCACTCCGTGTCTGGACCTACCGCACCGAGATTACGCTCCGTCGCGAGCTGATCCACGACGAACTGGCCACCGTGCGCAACATCGACTGGCTGCGTCCGCCGCTCCCGGCCGACTACGTGCCCTTCACGCCGGACCAGATCATCACCGGCAACCAGCACCACGTCACCACCTTCGGCAACGGAATCAGCACGGCCTTCGTGATCGATCACCACCTCGCCACCGAAGCCATCCACATCACGATCCGGGAAAACACGGACTTTGGCGCGGTTCTGCGTCCAGGCAGCGACTACGAAGCCCGGATCGAGGGACCGGATTCGGTGAGGATCGCCATGCGAGGCCGCTTTGCCTCCCGGATTCGTCCGCCCAGGCCCAACTCGCTGGCTGCGGTGATCACTTCGGCGGGCCCGAAATCCGCATTCCAAGCCCACACCCACACCATCGCCCAGATCGTGGGGCTTCAGACGATTCTCGATGCGTTCGGAGCCGACATCGCCCAGCTCAAAGCCTTGGCCCCGGCTGGAGCCCTGGCATCCCAAACCAAGGACACCGGTTTCGCCACGAGTTGGACTTTGCCGAAGCTCTTCGAGGTCTATCCCACCCGCAAGCCGATCACCGCCACCAAGGACTTCGCCGCACTCCTCGAAGCCGGCGACACCGCTCTTCCTCGCGCCAGCGGCCTGCTCGCCGCCGTGCATGATGCCGTGGCCGAACGTCTGCCCACGCCGTTGCCCGCTCCCGATCGCACCTACATCGACCGCGTGTTCGAGAACCGGGGAACCACCAGCGTGGTACTGCCTGGCGGGTTGGGGCGACGGAGCGTGGACCTTGCGCCCGGTCAATTCGCCGCCTGTGATGGCCGGGTCTGGTATCGCGTGGAGCACATCGGGGCTGGCCCGGAATCGAGCTTCTACCCGAGCGACTTCACCCGGGAGCTGTTCCGGCTCTTCGTGAACGACAAGCAACTGCGGCTGAAGACCGAGCTGTCGCTTCAGTTCGCCATCGAGTTAGCGGTGCTCAAGTCGAACACGAACTGCCAGTGGGTGCTGGTCATCGAACTCGGCACCGCGCCGCAAGACACCGCCCCGGGTGCCACCGGCATTAACCTCCAGAATGTGGTGTGGTCGCCGGTGCCCGTGCTCCAACAGCGGATCATCGTCACTCCCGCTCCCTGCACCCACGTCTTCGGCATCCGCGTGAAGCGGTTCCTGAGCGGCGGAGCCGAGGTGATCACTCTCGACCAGATCCTCTACGGCTCAGCCGAGGGCGGGATCGCTCCCACCAGCGCCAACTTCGCGGTGCGCGGCCGGTTGGTCCGGTTCGACACCGAGAACAACCAGAGCGATCCCCGAGGCTTCATCGCGCTCCGGGGCCTCGATCTCCCGGAAGGGGAGAACCAGGAACTGCCGGACATCGGCAAGGCCATCATTCGCAACTGATCTCCAAATCCCATGATCGCCTACATCCTCACCGTGAACGGGGCCAACCCGGCTTCAACCCGGCATTGCGTCCATCTCTTGGAGCAGCGTGGCGAGCCATTCCGCTTGGCCGTGTTCGACTCCGGTTCGGCACAACCTGGCGGGATGCCCGGCAGCCATCTCTACCGGACTCGGGACCAGATCGATCGCACTTGGGCAACAGACGCGGCACTGATCGCGGCCACCGGCGAAGCCTTTCCCGAGGCCCGCTGGATCGGCAAACTGGAACGAGGTGCCGACTCGCCGCCCGTGCTGCCCAAGGACAAACGCCGGGCCTTGGACTGCTGGGTTTGCCCGAACGGATACTTCGTGCGCCGGACCATGATCGCGGCCCTCACCGCCACCGAGCCCACCAGCCAAGTGCCCAGGGAAACCGCAGCCGCTCTGATTGAGGCAGCTGGAGGCCGAGTCGGTCACAAGCCGGACCACGATCAACCGCAGCAACCCTACCACGCCACGCCGGTCCTATCTTCGCACCTCCCGCTCTTCGCCAACGCCTTCTGCGCCGTGGCAACGGGGGAAGCCATGCTGGAAGAAGTGGAACTCATGTTGCGGACGCTACGTCGCCATCACACCGAACCTCTGGTCTTGGTCTGCGACGAACCCGTGGCACAACGAGTGAACTCTCTGAGCCTGCCGCGGATCGAGATCGAGCCCGTTACTGACGCCCTCCGCGCCCAGGCGGCAAAGCTCAGCGAACGGGTGCTCAGCCACGATCCCTATTGGAAGCCGGACGCCATTGCCCTCAAGTTCCACGCACTCCGGACTGCCATCCGCCGCCACGGCCCCACTCATCTCCTCGATGCCGACATCACCATCAACGGTTCTCTCCACACCGGCGGCCCCTGGATGGCGGACCTAGTCCTGAGCCCGTTCTACTGGCCCGAAGCCGTCGCGCCCACGCCGATCGCCCACGGCTTCTTCAACGCGGGCTACCTGCTCGCACGCCACACCCGGATCGTGGACCGCTGGGAACAGATGTATGCGGAAGGCCTGGGCGGCTTCTACGAGCAGAAGTGTCTGGAAAACCTCGGCCAGGAGTTCGTCACGGCCTGGTTCGGCCACGATCACAACTTCGCCAAGTGGCGATGGGAATCCCCCCGCCGGCGGCCCGTGACCAGCTACCATCACAAGCTCAAAGCCAAGGGCACCGCTCCCCGCATCACGGACATGAGCGATGCGCTTCGGGCATCGCTCCGCGCCACCAAAGCCCCACGCAAGATCGCCCACGTACATTCCGTCCGCAGCTGGGGCACCTACTTCCGCTTCCTCCTCCAAGAACACATCGCCCCAGCCCTCGGCCTGCAAAACCTGGTGAGCTGGGATCTCGGCCTCCAGCGGGAATGGACCGAGGCCGAACTGCTCCTGCTCGCCGAAGGCAATCTCTGGGGCCAGCACCCGGGCGGCTGCGGCTTCGTCCACAACCACACCTTCAGCTGGACCGAGAAGGCGTTGGATGCCTTCCACGAATACGACTGGCTCACCGTGGCCCTCGTGCGTGATCCGAGAGAAGTGCTGGTGAGCCTCGCCGCCTGGACGCTGGACGCCATGAAGCGCGGCCAACCGTGCCCGGTCTGGCACCGCGAAGGCCTCGACAACTCCGCCCTCGCCGGAGCCCGGACCTTGGAGGAAGCCGTGATCGCGCTGGTCGAAGATCCCATCTACCACCCGCAATGGATGCTGCCACCCTGGCTGGGCAAAGTGAAATGGATTCGCCGCGCCGGTCCGGAAGCCGTGCGGGAGTTCTGCGTGGACCTCTGCCACCTGCCCGAAGTGCCAAAGTCCGGCAACCGCAATGACTCCAGTTCGCCAGGGTGGGCATCCGCTCCACTCCCCCACCCCACTCGCAATCTCGTGGAAGCGCATCCGGGGGTGAGGGAGTGGGATCGGTTTTTGGAACGGGTGTAGTTTGTTGCGCATCAAGGATCTTCATCCTTGCCGCTGTTGCACCTCGAACTTCTCTCGGAGCGCGGTCTCCACTTCCTTCACGTTGAAGAGGTGGAGCCGGGGGCTCACGGCCACGTAGGGAATGAAACGCTTGGCGATCCACCCATCCACGGTGCGAACACTCACCCCCAGGGCCCGCGCAAGTTCCGGCTTTTTCACGAACAATGCTTCTTCAGTTTCTACGGTCATGCATAGAGCCCTCTGTCAAAGCCTGCTCAGCCGAGATCGATGGTGTTCTGGTGCCGGTTCCAACGCACGGTGGGCGAAACCCAACCCTCAGGCGGCTGAATCCCAAACCATTCCTGGGCGGCGTCGGAGGTCACCAACTCGCGGTAATGCTTGAAAATGATGGCCGAGGAATTACCCGCTTCCAACGCCACCCGGTTCGCGTCCTGGATGACGGCGAGCCGGTAACTGATGAAGGAATGCCTCAGGACGTTGTTCGGCCACGTCAGATCCAGTCGCCGCGCCAAGGCCGTCGCCTGGCGGAACAGAGATGCGTCCGGAAGCACCGGTCCCTTCCGCTCCACCAACGATAGCCAAGCGGCCAAGTTGTCACTGATCGGGACCAACCGTCGCGAAGCCGTCTTGGTCTGGCCCGCGCGGAGTTCGATGATGCGCCGATCCAAGTCCACGGCACACCAATCCAACCTGGACACTTCGGCCGCCCGCAAACCAGCGAACCCGCCAATGGCCAAAAGCGGGATGAGCCGGGCCGGAGCCGCGTTCAGCAATCGCCGGAACTCATCGGGTTGGTAGATCTCGGTCTCCGTGTCACCCGCCTTGACCTTCTTCACTCCATCGGCGGCGGAAGGTTCCGACTTGGACAAGAACCCGGCTTGCTTGGCGTAATTGAAGAACACCCGGAGCACCCTGAGCCGGTTGTTGCGGGTCACGGGGGAAATTTTGGCTTCGCGCAGCCAGCGATCCACATGCTCGCTGCGGATGTCGAGGATCGGCCCCGGAAACGCCTTGGCGAACAAGCCGAGCGTGCTTTGGAGCTGAGTCCTGTAGGGTGAGCTCATGCCATCCTGCTCCTTGGCTTCCAAGAACTTTGCCACGGCTTCGGAGAGCTCCACGCCGATCGTGACATCCTTCATCCGCCTCACAAACTCCTCGATCGCCGCCAAGAGAGGCACGCCCTCCAAGCGCTTGCGGCACTCCGCGTATTCCTCCACAGCCGCGACCAAGGGGACCGACGAACCCTCCAGGATGCGCACGGCCGCCAGATAGCTCTCACGCTCGACCGGCCGCAGATCGTTGGTTTGCTGAAGACCGTTTTGGATCTTGGTGGCGACCAAGCGCGCCTCGGTCTTGGCATCGTCCAGGCTGGTGAACATCCGCCGCTGGCGTTTGCCGTTCAGGTAGTAGGCGATGGTGTAACGGAGCTTGCCGTTCACCACGCCGCTGTAGATGGGCACGGAGGCCGATCCTTGGCGGATCGTGCAGAAAGGCCCGCCACGGCCCCTTTTACCTTCCGTATTAGCCTTTCGGGCCTCGTTTGTCAGAAATTTGTCAGACACGTCCGGGGGGAGGACGTCAACTCGAACCCCGCCATCTGCGTAACTCCCTGATAATGAGCTGCCACCGGCGGGGATCGAACCCGCACGCCCCTCGCGGAGCAACGGATTTTAAGTCCGTAGCGTCTACCGATTCCGCCACGATGGCGTGGTGTCACTCCACTGGATTCCCGGCAGGGGCGCGAGAATCCAGGGAGATGTTCCAGCAGAATCGATTTTTTTGCAAGCTCGGGCCCGAATCAAGCGCTGAGCTCCCAGCCTGGGCGATAGTCGCGCTTGATCATGGGCTTGAGTTCCGGGCGTCCCTTGATCTCCAGATTGACCGGGTCCCACTCGAGGCGGGTATCTGGAACCTTTTGGGCAATGCATCCGAGGAGGACGGTCTCGGTGAAGGGACCGGCCTGGGTGAAATTGGATTCGGCCTGACCGATTTTTCCGGTGACGGCGTCGAACCACTCATGGTGAGGGTCCTGGTTGCGGGCGCGGGGCAGGCTGGGAGCGGGCCAAGCGGTGAACCCATCCACTGCCTTACCGGGCCGGATCACCCAGGTGTCCTTGCTGCGGTTGAAAAAGAGCTGGGCTTTTTCCCCGACGATGACGCAGTCGTAACCTTTGGACTCGGTGTGATCCATGCCGCTGAGAATCTCTTGGGGACGATTGAACTCGCCTGGCTTGAGGCTCCAGGTGTCCTCCTTGAACTCGGCTCCGATCTGGCCGTCATACCAGAAATACTTGATCCCCTCGGGGACGGAATACTGATTGGGGGCAAACTCGTAGGTGAGGGTGGAATTGATGGGGGCGGACCACTGGCTACCGCCTTGTTGTTTGCCCGTGATGGCGATGGGAGAGCTGAGCGCGAGTCCCCAGTAAGGCATGTCCATGATATGGCAGGCCATATCCCCGAGAGCGCCGGTGCCAAAGTTCCACCAGCCGCGCCAATTGAACGGAGCGATCTTTGGGCTGTATTCGACGAAGGGAGCGGGACCGATCCACTGTTCCCAGTCGAGCCATTCCGGGACCGGCTCCGGCGGCGGGGTGGTCTGGAATCCCTGAGGCCAGATGGGGCGGTTGGTCCAGGCGTAGACCTCCTTGACCCGCCCGATCACACCGGCGCGGACCAGTTCGATGCAACGGCGCATGTGATCATTGGCATGAGCTTGGTTGCCCATCTGGGTCTTGACGCCGGTTTTCTTCGCCAAATCCGCGAGCATGCGAGCCTCCCAAATGCCGTGGGTGAGAGGCTTCTGGCAGTAGACATGTTTGCCGGCCTTCATGGCGGCCGCTGCGGCGTGGGCGTGGTGGTGATCTGGAGTCGAAATGGTGACGGCATCTACCTTGTCGCCCAAGTCGTGAAGCATCTCGCGCCAGTCCGCGTAGAATTTGGCATCGGGATAGGTATCGCGCTGTTTGGCCAACCCCTGCATGCGGGGCATTCCGGTCAATTCCGGAATGCGCTTGGCGTCGATGACATCGACGAGGCCGACCACCTGGAAACCGGCGGCGGCGGAATTGTTGATATCGCTCTCCCCCTTGCCTCCTGTGCCGATGCCGGCGAGGGCAGGCCGTTCGTTCACGCCCCAGACGTGGCTGGGAACGAACTGAAAGGCGAAGTTGGAAGCGACGGCGAGGCCGGCCGTTTGGTGGAATTTGCGTCGGGAGATCCCCTGGGGGCTGGTTGGGCTTTTGGAATCGTTCATGAAAAATCAGTTACGGATGCGACCGAAGACCCGAGAGTCTGGCCACAGTCCTTCCCGCAGCCCGAACCGGATTGGACTCACTCAGAAAAAAGAAGGCTTTTCCAACCTGCACGTGCTGGAAAGCAGGCCTCCCGGCACGCAGAGGTTGGAAAGGCGAATCAGCTCTTGGCTGCGTCCTGAAGAGCGGCCAAGCGGCGTTGCTCGGCCTTGGCCTCGCGCTCGGCGCGGGAAGCGAGAACTTCATCACGCCAGGCAACGGCGCGGCGGAGAGCCTCGTCGTAGCCCAGTTTGTCAACGGAGAACTTGCGATTGACAGGGCGACCCACGGCCTCGCGAGCGGTGACAGTGATCACGGTCCGCTTGGTGCCGGCGCGGTTGATGTATTCAGTGAGAGAAGCGCCGAGTTTGCCGGTGTTGGTTTTGGCATCGCGCTCGAGCTGCCACAAAGGCTTGGCCAGAGGCGCCATCTCCGCCAGGAGGGTGTCGCGGTAGCGCTTTGCTTCGGCCAGGGCCTTGCGTTTGCCCTTGTAAACGCGATCGCTGAACAGCTTGGTGCGGAGGACACCGCCGCGGCGCACGTGGACCTGCCAACCGTGGGTCTTGGTTGAGTCGATGCGTTTGATGTTTTTGACAGACTGCTGATTGCGCAGTCTTGGGGTATGGATGCGAGTCTTCGCTTTTTTCACGGATGTATTTCTATTTGTCAGGTCACGGGTAGTCCTCCCTGGGAACGGCCAAGCCAGTCCCCGGAGTGGCTTAGTCAGAGGTGTCTGAACCATCCAACATGCTTAGCCTACCCTCTATAAAACGCTACGTCTGGAAATCAAGGAAGGTTGTGATGACCAGTTTGTAGCGTTTTTTGAGTTTCTGCGGTCATAGCGCGGACCGGAGCTTTCGGCAAGTGGGAAACCGATTTTCTTGCCGAAAAGCCTTACTTTTTTTAGGCGGAGGGGCTGAGAACGCCGCTTTTGGGCACCGTGATCCGAAAGATCGTTTCCTGACCCGGTTTGCTGGAGACGGTCACAACGCCCTGATGGGCCTCGACTGCGCGTTTCACAATGGACAATCCCAGCCCCGTCCCCTTGACCTGGTTTTGGGAATGACTTCGCTCCACCCGGTAGAAGCGTTTGAAGACGTGTGGGAGATGAGTGCCGGGGATGCCAACGCCGTCGTCAGCGACCTCAACGATGAGTTCCTGGGCGGTGCTGGTCAGGCGGACTTGCACCTCGAGCCCCGGCTTGTCATTCTGCTTGAGCGCGTTCTCGATCAGGTTGAAGAAAATCTGGTCCCAGTAGAACCGGTCCCCGACGAGACTGCGATCCTCCTCCGGGAAGAGAATCACCACGGAGGCCTGCTTCTCCTGGATCAGGGGTTGCAGATGTTCGACCATATCGGAAGCGGACTCGGCGAGATCGAATACCTCGTTTCGCAAGGAACCGGAGGGGCCTTCCAACTTTGAGATCGTCAGCATATCGTCCACGATCCTGGCCAAGCGATCCGCGTGCTTGCTCATGACGCGGTAAAACCGTTGGGCGACCTCGGGGTTCGTGACATTGCCCTCGCTGAGATTCTCGAGATACCCGATGATGATGGAGAGCGGGGTGCGGATCTCGTGGGAAGCGTTGGCCACGAAGTCCTTGCGGATCTGCTCGACATGGTATCGCTCGGACTCGTCCCGCAGAAGCAGCCAAGCGCCCTGGACTCCGTGGATGGAAATTGGGAGGGGAGCAGACTCGACGGTCAGGTAGCGTTCCATGCGCTCGCCATTGACGGTGCGGAGTTCTTCCAGACGCAAGGTGCCGACGATTTTTGTCTGATCGGTCACGGCGCGTTTCACCACGTCCGAGATCCGGTGATCCAAGAAGGCCTCGATCACGGTCCGACCGCTGATGCCGGTCACGCGAGCGAAGGTTTCGTTGGCGGCGCGGTTGGCCGAAAGAATGCGAAGGTCATGATCCACGACAACGAAGCCGTCGTCGAACTGATCGAGCATGGAAGCGGTGAGGCGTTCCTGGATGGATTGCCGTGCGATGCGCTCGGAGCGGTCGTGCAGCTCCGCCTGGATCTGGCGGGCCAACTCGCGGATGAACTTTGGGGTGAGGAGACGGTTCGCGATGTTGATGCGGAGAGCCTGATCCGGGTTCCGCAAGGACTCGGTCAACCGATGAATGGAGCCGCGCAGACGGAGGTGCTGGACGACCTGTAGCGCCAGGGCGATCCCCATTCCCCAAAGAGCGGCATCCGATCCAGTCATTCGGTTGGCAAAGGCCGGAACATATAGCCGACCCCGCGCAACGTTTCAATGCAATCGCCGTAAACCCCCAATTTCTCGCGCAACCGCTTCACATGGGTATCGAGGGTGCGGGTCTGGATGCGTTCATCGTATCCCCAAATCCGGCGGAGAAGATCCCCCCGAAGTTGTTCTCTGCCGGCATTTTCGATGAGGATGAGGAGAAGTTTGAACTCGGTCGCGGTGAGGTCGATCACTTCATCCAGCAGACTGAATTTGAGCGTGGTGCGCTCGAGCCGGAACGGACCGGCGACAAAAACTCCGCCCTGACCTCGCTCCGTGCGTCGGGCGAGGTTCTTGATGCGCAGAACCAGTTCCTTGGGACTGAAGGGCTTGGTGACATAGTCGTCCGCTCCGAGACCGAGGCCCAGAATACGGTCCTCCTCCAGGGACTTGGCGGTCAGCATGATGAGCGGGATACACTCCGTGGCCGGATCCTTCTTCAACTCGGCAAAGACACCGAACCCGTCCATTTCCGGAAGCATGAGATCGAGCAGGATGACATTCGGCAGCTTCTCCCTGGCGAGCCGGACGCCCTCAAGCCCGTCGGCTGCCTCGAAGATCTCCCACTCATCCTCCGGGAAATTCATGCGGACCAACTCGCGAACATCCGGTTCATCTTCCACAATGAGGAGGGTTGCCATCGATCTGGATCTATCTCTTTCCGCCAAAGCCGATGTAGAGTAGTCCTTTCTCCTGACACGAAAAACGGAAACATGTGACGAAAAGTTTTCAACTGACCCCATACCCACGGCCCCGCAATCTTCGGATCATTGCCAATCCCGCCTCTGGCAACGGGGGGCTGGATTTGTATCCGCTCAACAAGCTGTTTCGAGAGCACGACATTCCCTGGGACCTGCACCTGACACATGCCGAGGGCGACGGGGCTCTTTTGGCGCGCGGACTGGTCGCGGCCGGAGCCGACGTGATCGCGGTCTACGGCGGCGATGGAACCGTCAAGGATGTCGCGGCCGGGCTCACCGGAACGGACATCCCGCTCCTGATCATTCCCGGCGGAACGGGAAACCTCGTGGCCAATGAACTGGGCATTTCCCGGGACCCGATCGCCGCCGCCGCGCTGGTGACCGGACCGATGATTCAGACCCGGCTCATCGATGTGGGAATGATGTCCGGGACCCATTTCCTGCTCCGGGCGGGATGCGGAGTTGAAGCCTCGGTGCTCCGCGATGTGAACCCGGAAATGAAGAAACAGTTTGGCAAGTGGGCCTACATCATCGCGGCGGTAAAATCGTTGCAGGAGGTGCCATCCGTTCATTTCCGGATCACGATCGATGATGAATTGGTGATCTCAGGCAGCGGAGTTGGTTGCACGATCGCGAACGCCGGGATGGTGGGAATCGGGGGGCTGAGTTTGTCGCCGGGGATTGGGATCGATGATGGGAAACTCGATGTGGTCTTTCTGCGGAAAGCCGACATCGAGGGAATCCTCTCCCTGGCGGCGGTCATGGTCGGCGTCAACGAGACGCTCAACGACGTGACCGGGCTAGATGCCTCTCACCTGGTGGGTCGGTGGCAGGCGCGCAAAGTGACGATCGAGACGGATCCAATCCTGGAAATGCAGGCGGACGGAGACTTGGCCGGTTGCAGTCCCCAGTCGGTCGAAATTCTCCCGGCTTCGCTCCGGGTGGTGGTGCCGGATCACCCCGCGCACGCTGCAGCCGGCTGATCGGGTCGACGACCTGCGAACGAGAGCGTCAAAGCCGTGGCTCTCTCCAGGGCAACCCGTGAGCCAGAGCGACGCCCTCGCAGGTCAGTTCGCCGTCTTGGCAGTTGATGCCGCGCTGCAATTCGGGATGAGCCTGACAGGCGGGACCGAGTCCGCCGCGGGCGATCCATTGCACATACCGAAACGTCACGTTGGTGAGGGCCTGGGTGGAGGTCCTGGCGTAAGCTCCGGGCATGTTGGCCACGCAGTAATGAATCACTCCCTCCTCGGTGAACACCGGATTTTGGTGGGTTGTAGGGCGGGTCGTCTCCACACAACCACCCTGGTCCACGGCGATGTCGACCACGACCGTGCCGTCCCGCATGGCACGCAGCATTTCTCGGGTCACAAGTTTCGGAGCCTTGGAGCCGGGGACAAGCACGGCTCCGATGAGAAGATCCGTGCGGGGCAGAAGGTCGAGTAGCGCCGCTTCACTGGAATAGAGGGTCTGCGCCGCTTCCAGGGTGTCGTCGAGGAACCGCATGCGATCGTGATCAATTTCGAGGATGATCGTTTCCGCGCCGATCCCGGTGGCGACCTTGGCGGCGTTGATCCCGCAGGTGCCACCTCCCAGAATGACCACTCGTCCGGGCAGGACGCCGGGCACACCGCCCAGGAGCGTTCCCCGACCACCGGAGTGTTTCGCCAGAAAAAAGGCGCCCACCAGAACGGACATGCGCCCGGCGACTTCGCTCATGGGCTCGAGCAGCGGGAGGCGTCCGCCCAGGGACACCGTTTCGTAGGCGATCGCCGTGCAGCCTGATTGCAGCAGGGACTCCGTCAGGGGGCGGCTCGCGGCGAGGTGGAGATAGGTGAAAAGAAGGTGCTCGCGGCGGAGGAGCGGCAATTCCGAGGGGAGCGGCTCCTTGACTTTGACGATGAGTCCCGCTTCGGAGAAAACTTCCTCATGGGTGGCCACCACTTTGGCGCCGGCCTCGGCATACTCACGGTCTTGATAATCCGCCCCTTTCCCGGCTCCGCTTTCCACCACGACCTCGATGCCCGAACGGACGAGTTGGGCCACACCGGACGGCACCATGGCCACGCGGTTTTCCTGTTCTTTGATTTCCTTTGGAACGCCGACAATCATGGGCCTACCCTGGCCGGAACATGGAGAATCACAAACTCGTTCTTCCCGAGCACCTCAATCACTTCGGGTTTCTCTTTGGAGGACACCTTTTGTGCTGGGTCGATGAGATTGCCTGGATAGCGGCGAGCCTCGACTTCCCAGGCCTGCGATTCGTCACCGTGGCCATGGACCGGGTGGAATTTCGCCGCAGCATTCGAGAGGGAACAATTCTGCATTTCGATACAAACCGAGTGCGAATCGGCCACACCTCGTTGACCTACGCGGTGGAAGTCCGTAGGACCGGTCAACCGCTTCCGGACCACGAACCGGTGTTCCGGACGCTTGTCACGCTCGTTCGAGTCGATGAGCAGGGACAGAAAACCCCGCTCCCTACTTCTGCGGAGGCAGAATTTGCAAGCGCAGACGGATCGCATCCACCGCTGCCGCAGGATTCGTGATGGCCCGCAGAAGATAGATTCCAGGCTTTTCCGGAACGGTGAAGCTGGTTCGGGCTCCTTCCCGCGCCGGAAGAGTTGGCAAGGTCAGAATCGGCACACCGATCCCGGGTGCGTCCTCAAAAAGCCCGAGACGCAATTCCCGATCCATTCCGTTGGTCAGGCTGAATTCGACTGCCGTCCCGGCCGCGACGGAGAGGGTTTCCGGATGAATCCCTTCGGCATCGAATTGCAGATCCACCATCCTCATCCGCAGCGGGGGAACTTCACCGCCGAGCCGATGCAAGGCACGGAGCGCGTCAAAGCGGTCCTCGAGCCGGATGGAATTCCTGGCCTCCTGTTCCAGGGTGCGGCGAAACCGTTCACCCAGGGAAGTGGCGAGGCCCAAGGCCGCCCGGAGGCGCTCTCCGCTCACCGCCACCCGGAGGTCAACCGGGGCCTCGTTCCGGGTGTGGCGGATCGTTGACCAGACCGCATCGCCATGGCGATCGATCAGTTCAAAGCGGAGCGGCTGAGGCTCGCCCAAGGTTTCTCCCGGATGATACGTGAGACTTTCCACCCGTTGCCCCTCGGGGAGATCGACCTCCCAAAACGGATCCCGGCCGTTCGCATCCCTGGCAATCTTCACCCCCCGGACCGCTTCCGCACCTGGCAGTGGCCCCCGGACAGGCAACTCCTCCTGCCACTCGGTCACTCCGTTGACCCCATTTTTTCCCAGCATTCCCCACCAGCTTCGAGCGTCCGGCGCGATGGATTGCCGGACAGGTCGACCCCGCGCAATCTCGCTTCCTTGGAAACCGACCTCCAGCTCGGCGAAATGGAGCGTCTCGGCTCCGGGGGCACTCAAGCGGACCCGGACGCAGTCCACGGCGGCGGGCGTCTCCGAGCGGCCGAGTTCGGCGCGGAGCAGACCGGGAAGCAGCGCGCGCAATTTGGGATGTTCCCTGACAGGCGCACAGCCCTCCAAAAGGACCGTCATTTCGGTGTCCCCTTGGCCACGGACCCTCGCGACCAACTCTGCAAACGTCCCACTTTCCGCCGCGCCCACAGCGAGCGCCGCGTAGACTGCGCGCCGGACCCGGGGACGATCCGCGGATGCCAGCGCGGACTCCAGTGCCGGACTGGATTGGTAGATCTCCCACCCCTCGCTCAGGGCGATCAAGGCCTCGAGATTGGCGAGCAACGCATCGGGGTTGCCATGATCCGCCAAACGCTCCACGATCCACCTCTCCGGAGAGAGTCCGGCACGCTCGGCCAGCAAAGCGGCGGCTCGGGTCAAGGCGGGGGTTTCCACTCCGTCCCTCGCGATCAAAGCCAAGGCCCCTGCCACAGTGAGATCACCGGCGACCAATTCCGCAGTGGATGCCCCCGCCGCCTGGGCCAACAAACTCGGAGGAGACTGCCCCGCGGTGCCCAGCTGGGACTCGCTGGCCTGCAACACCTTCCGAAAGTCTTCGTCCATCCTCTGGTGCCGGGCCAACGAGATGATTGAAGCGGCCTGATCTCCACCGATGCGTCGAGCGCACCAGACGGCGGCGCTGCGAACGCGCGGATTTTCATCCTCAATGAGCCTCTGCAAAATCCGGGCGCCATCCGGTCCGGGCGGATTCCACTCCCCGAGGGCATTTGCGGCGGCGTGACGCAAGGCCGGGTTCGGCGCCCCGCTCAAGCGTTCCAACAGTTCGAGGTTCGGCACACCAAATGCCTGATGCAACCGCAGCGTCTCCAGGAGGAGTCTGGAACGATTGGCGTCCTCCGGTTCCATGCCTTGAAGCAGCGAGGTCAGGCAGGCGAACACCTCGCCGGCAGGAAACTGACGGAGAGCAAGGCGAATTCCCCCTGTCCCCTCCGCCTCCCCTTGCAGCAGGCGTTGGGTCAGGGCCATGGCCTCAGGTTCATGGGCAGGAGGGCCCCAGGACGGTGGCCATCTCGCCTCGACGATCCGCCAAATGCGTCCGTAACTTCCCGCTTGGAGGCGCATTCCACGACCGCAGGCCTCCAAAACGTAGAGGGCGCCGTCGGGACCGATCTCCATCGCCACGGGCGCAAAATTCGGATCCGCCGTCTGCAACATCGGAAGAGCCTGACGCAACCAGAGGCACGTGGAACCGGACCACTCCGGCACAGAGACTCGGAGCTGCCATCCCTCGCTTGCATCCCGTTCCGCCCTGACACAACCGCCCTGCCATTCCCTCCTCCACGCGGGTCCTTGCAAGACGCTCCATGGCCCGGACACTCCGGCGGCCCCGCCTGTGCGGCGCAGGGGAGGCCACGCCTGGGTCCAGTGCCCCACCCGGTCCAACCCGACCGGCATCTCTGCGGATCCCACGGAAATCATCGGTTCTCCCCACGGATCAAAGCGGATCTCGCCCCATGCCCTGATGTGAGGGCCGACACATTCCTCAATGCGCCCGATCGCCGGATTCCAACGGAACAGCCCGCCTCGGCGTTCCTCGACCGGTCCCCAGAGCGTCTCGGTAAGTCCAGCCGACGGATCCGCGCCTGCCGGGTCCCCCATCCGAAACCAAATCCCGCCACAGGGTCCCCAACTCAGCCCGAGGCGAGAGCCCGGCCCGCCGATGACAAACTCCGAGTGATCTGCCCTACCGTTCCCGTCACGATCCTCATACCAGGTCACGCCCTGAGCGGTGGCCACGAAGACACCGCCCTGTCCCGGCACGAACCCATCCGGCTGGAGCGGACCGCAAACGGCAACGACCTGACGGTCGGCGCGATGATCCCGGTCCAGATCCTCGAGCCGCACCAGGCATGGGTCCCTTCCGGGCGGCGCGCAACCGACCCACGCGCGCCCCTCGTTGTCGAACCTGAGGCTGACTGGGTTCCACAGCGTGAACGCAGATTCCGCAGCCCAAAGCCGGGCCTCGATGCCGACCTCGCAACGCACGGCCTGTTCAGCCTCGACCGGTCCAAGACGGTTCTCCAAGCCAAACTCGGACGGCAGAGGCATGCCCAGGGACTGCGACGCCTCCGGACAAGGCTCCATCGAGTCGGGCTCCACCGCCCAGAGCGAGGCCGGCGCCGGCTTGGAAAATGACCAGAGGGCTTGGTCCCAGCCCCGCGCCAATTCGCCGGTCCGGCGCCCTGACGCATTCCAGTCCACCTCCTTGCGCCGGACCAACTGCCGCAATCTCTCCGAGGCCGGCGGATCAAGGAGTTCTCGGTCCGCGGCCTCCACCGGGATGGAAACGTTCAGATGCCACTCCCCCGCCAGAAGCCTGGCCAGGAGCCAATGCCCCCGACGATTGAGCCGGAGTCCATCGCGCGTGACCTCGTCGGCCAACTCGAGGCTGAACGCATCGAATGCCTCCGCCAGATCCATGAAACGACAGTCCGGGCGGGCTCCTTCACACGAACGCATCTGCTCCGCATACGCCCTCAACCGAGCCCTCGAGACGGCCTTGTCTGGCGCGCCGGAGAAGCGCTGCGGCAAGGCCAACGGCGCAAGCAGTTCGATTCTCGCTCCATCCCGGCGACCGGGCCGCGGAAGTCCCCATCGGCGGCACCTCTCGCGCAACACCTGACCAAAGGCCGTCGCCCCGCCCGGGCCGCCGAAACTCTCGTTGGCCCCGACGCAGACCAGAACAAGATCCGGACCGAAGTTGGCCAACTGGACATCGAGCTTCTCGGGACCGTGTTCCGCGACTTCGTCCCCGATGCGGAACCCCTCCCTGGCAAACGTGCGCACCGTGAGATTTTTGTGGGGAAAGCAGAGGTGGAGCGCGGTTTCAAGATAACCGTGTCGAGCCATTCCAACGGCCAAGCCATCCCCGACAATGGCAATTCTTGCCCCGGGTCCGAAGCGCAACTCCCGACCACCTGGTTCCTCCGCGTCGGCCCATCCCGCAAGGAGGGACAACGCTCCGAAGACCCAGCACGCCGCCGCGATCCCGTGCGATGGAGCCGACCAACCCTGCGGTTTTGCGAACACCCAGAGAGTTTTACGCGAGGACATGTCGCGGAGCCAGAGGGGATTTTACTCGTTTCACCGGCAAGCCACCGCTTGCACCGATGCCTGGACAGGGCAAGCCTTTGCTCACCATCTTGGATCGCGTCTCCAGATCTTCCCCTGGCTTCTCCATTCAGGAGGGCCCCGTCACCGAAGTGGTGGTGTTGGGCGGAGGCTTGGCCGGACTCTACGCAGCCTTCCATCTGGCCAGCGATGGGGTCAAGGTCATTGTCGTGGAAAGGGAATTCGCGCCGGGCGGTTCTCTCCGGACCCAACAATTCCACGACCATCCTTACAGTCTGGCCGAATCTCCGTTGGTCACCGGAGACCAGCAGATCGCCCAGACCCTGCAGAGCCTCTTGCCTCCCAACCTCATCTCGGCGGATGCGCCGCCCCCGGTTCCTTACCTGCGTTGGAACGGAAATGATCTTCCCCTGCCCCTCCGCCTCCGCGATCTGCTCGGGGGTCTTCCGCCCGCTCTTCGCTCCAATCTGGTGCTTTCCCAACTGGTTTCTCGCTTCCACCCCGGTCGCACCTCGAGCCACTCCCCCGCCAATGCCGCCGAGGTCCTGCGGCAACGCTACGGCGAGCCCCTGTGCGAATTCATCATCGCTCCCGAACTGCAAGCCTATTGGGGGGCCCCTCTCACCGACTTGGCCCCGGCAGCCGCCGATTTCCCGGTTCGTTCCCTCTTCTCGGAGCGATCCGACAGGACCGCGGAGCCCTGCCCATGGACAATCCACACCACGCCGGGCCACCTCGCCGATCGCCTGGCGCGGGCGATCCAATCCCTGGGAGGACGCCTCTTCTACGGAGCAGAGGTCGAACAGGTTGGGATCGAACCACTACCCGGCTGCCAAATCGTGATCCGGGATCGGCTGGACCGAAGGGGAGAACCTCCGAGTCGGATCCGTCTCACAGCCCGCCGGGTTCTCTCGACCATCCCACTCCGGGCGTTGGTCCGTGCCCTCGGGAGCCACGTGCCAGCCCAGGTTCATGCTGCGTCCTATCAACTCGATCATCTTCCGGTCCAGGCCCATATCTGCCTGGTGCAACGCTCGTCCTGCCTGAACCACCCAACCGTGCATTTCCGTCAGCGTCCCTTTTTGCGCCTCACTGAACCAGAACGGTTGCGGTCGGAGACGCCGGGAACAGTCGCCCCATCACAAACCCTCCTCCTGGTCGAGGTGGCAGGGCGGGCGACCCAGAATTCGAGGGAGGCCTGGCAGAGCATCCTGGGCGGTTTGGAAGAGGAGGAAATCTGTTCTCCGGACGAGATCCTGGACGCCCAATTTCTCCACTGGCCCAGTGGCGTTCCCATCCTGCGACGGGAAACCGTCCCGGCTCTGCAGCGGATCCTGACCTGCTTGGAACGGTTCCCGAACCTGCAAACGGCCGGGGGTTCGGGCCGATTCACCTGGATGACACCGTCGGAATCAATGGCTTCCGGCAGGGCCGCCGCCCAACTCCTGGCCGCCCGGTGAAGACAGCCGCAAGCTCGAGCTATTTCTTGAACTCGACCCAGTCAATGTTCATCAGTCCGCCCTTGCCCGGGTTGACCAGGACCAGGAAGAGGTCGGTCCGGTCCTGGGGAGCCTTGGCCAAAGGGGTCTTGAACGGCTGGAACTTGTCCCAGCCACCCGTGTTCGGAACCTGCAAGGACCCCAGAACGGGCCCATCCACGGCACCTGCCCGCACCTCCACGGTCCCTCCGTGCCCTCCCGAGGAGGCCATGATCTGGACCGATCCGGTCCGTGTCAGGTCGATCGAGCGAAACCGGACAAAGTGGCCATGGGAGGTGGAACCGATCACCTTGCCCTGTTTCTTGGGACCACCCAGTTCATCGGCCTTCTCGGCCTCGATGCGGCGGGTCCGCAGAGTGACTTGGGCGCGGCCCGAAAGGGGGCCCGCCGGCGATTTTCCGAGATCGGTGAACGTGGCCTCCACCATGCCGGTGGCCAACTTGCCATCGGCCGGTGCGGTGATCTTGCCCTCCAAGCCCCGGGAAACCGTGGGCGTGGCTTGCCCATCGGCGAGGCCGTAGATCCACTTCACCATCATATGGACCTCGTCGGCGGTGTGCTGCGCATGCGGAAGCATCGGAATCGGCCCCCAGACGTTTGCGGAGCCCTTGATCACCCGTTCCACGGAGACCTCGAGCGCTCCCGGTTGCTTGTGGTATTTCTTCGCAACCTCGATCAACGGCGGTCCGACCACCTTCTGATCGATGGCGTGGCAATTGAAACAGTCCGACTGCTTCATCCGCGACAGGCCGGGGTCCACATCACTCAGCTTGCCGTCCGCCGAAGCCCAGGCGGAGCTGACCAGGGTGCGGATCGAGAACTCAGCCTCCCGCCCCACCGAGCTCCCCTCCTCGGGATCGACAACCTGCAATTTGTAGTCGATCGGCTCGCCCGGCGTGAAGAAGTCTCCGTCCCGAGGCGACAGAAACGCGACCTGTGGCGGGGAATTCCCCACAGTGACCGGCACCGTGACCTGTCCGAGACCGCCCCGGGCATCGCGCACCGACAACTCGATCCGAAAATCACCGGGCTCCGACAAAGTCAACTTCGCCTCCGGCTCGGTCGAGGCGATCTTGCCCGCAATCCGCCACTCGTAGCTGATGGCGTCGCCCTCGTGATCCTTGGAGCCGGAGGCGGACAGCTTGAGATGCAGGGGTTCGCGACCCGCAACCGGCGTCACCGAAGCCTTCGCGATCGGGGCGAGATTGCCACGACGATAGCTCATGCGCACGAGGCGCGAATCTGGATTGGCCCCCCAGGTTTCACCGTAATCGAGAAAATACAGGCACCCATCCTTGCCAAACATGAGGTCCACCGGGCGCTTGATCTGGAACCGCCCGCTGCCGTCGTCATCCCCTTGGGCCACCCGGGCCGCGCCGATGAACGGCAAAATTTCCACCAACTTGCCCTGCCCATCGAGTCTCGCCCAATGGATGAACGGGCGTTGCCAATCGTAAAAGAGCAGGCAACCGTCGAAATACTTGGGGAGCCCACCGGTCTCCTCGAACGCCGTCGAATGGTGAAACACCGGTCCTCCGCAAGCGGTTCTCCCGCCCTTGCCCAGCAGCGGAAACTCAGGCGACTCCCCGGCCGGGTAATAGACGAAGGGAGGCTGAACCGGGGGCAACTCCTTCAACCCGGAATTGTTCGGACTCTGATTGAGAGGCTTGGATGCATCGTAAAGCGGCCCGGGAACCTTCGCGGTGAAATCATAATCGACGTAGACACGATTCCCGCGGGAATAAGGCCAGCCGTAGTTCCCAGGCTTGCGAAGCTGGTTCACCGTGTCAAAACCGCGCGGGCCACGCTCCGTCTTGTCGCCCCCGGCATCCGGACCGACATCGCCGACATAGACGAAGCCAGACACGGGATCGATGTTGAAACGCCAGGGGTTGCGGAAACCCATGGCATAGATTTCCGGCCGGGTCTGTGGTGTTCCGGGCGGAAAGAGATTCCCCTCGGGAATGGTGTAACCGCCCTCAGCCGTCGGCTTGATCCGGAGAATCTTGCCCCGCAAATCATTGGTGTTCGCCGAAGACTTTTGGGCGTCCCAGGGACCGCGCCCCGGACGTTCATCGACCGGCGCATAGCCCTCGGAGTCGTTAAACGGATTGGTGTTGTCCCCGGTGGAGGCATACAGACAACCGTCCGGGCCGAAGCGCAGAGTCCCGGCGTGGTGGCAGCATTGTTCCCGCTGTTCCGGCCAACTGATCAGATCCTTTCGGGTGGCGAGATCCAAAAGACCGCTCTTCAACGTGAACCGGCTGATGAACTGCCCGTCAAAGTCCGGCGGAGAATGAAGCAGATAGACCCACTGATTCCGGGCAAAATCGGGATCCAGCGCAAAACCGAGTAGACCGTTTTCCTGGGCGGTGGTCACCTGGATGCGGCCGATCTCCGAAACGAGTTTGGTGACGGGGCTCCAAACCTTGATCTTCCCCCCGATCTCAATGAAAAAGATGCGACCGTCCGGCGCCTCCTGCATCGTCATCGGCTGGGGAAGATTCTCCGCCAAAACCTCGAAGTGGAATCGGTAATCCTGCGGCGTCTCCTCAGCCGACACATGCGGCCGGAGGGCCAACCCGAGAAGGAGGATCGTTGCCAAATGGGACAGAGAAACGCGAACCATGGGAAGGCGAATGTAAACCGCATTTGGCTCTCGTCCAGTCCTGTTCAAGAGAAGCCCAATCCCCGAGCAGGGCGGTTTCCCGATCGCCCCCACCAACCCGGATGGTCGGAGAATGGAGCGCACCAGAGAAAAGACTTTCAGGATCGATCTCTTTCGTGAAGAGATGAACGGGCCACCATCGCAACCCTCCCCCATCCATGTCGGCTTCAGGCGCACCCTTCCACCTGGCGTATGTCTTCCAACGCTTCCCGACCTTTACCCAGACATTCTGTGTCCGGGAGATCCTGGAACTGGAGCGTCAGGGAATCCGCCCGCTGATTTTCAGTGTCCGGGATCCGAGGGATGAACCGGCCCAGTCCTATCCCGAATCCCTGAAGGCGCGGGTCGTCTTCCTGCCGGATGAAGAGAGTCTGAAAGCCTACGCCGCTGGGCTCAGGGACAGCCGCGAATTGCCCAAGGCCGCCCGGTCTGCGCTGCGCTACTGGGGCAAGGCACGCGACAAGATGCGGGTCTATGAGGCGATCTGGATTCACCAGGAGATCCGCAAGCAGGCTCCCTATCTTCGCCATGCCCATGGTCATTTTGCCGGATTGGCGGCCCGCACGATGTGGTGGTTGCGCCAATTCTCCGGGATGACCTACAGTTTCACCGCCCACGCAAACGACGTCTTTTGCGGCGATACCGACACGAAAGTTTCCCTGGAACTGCTGATGCAGGACGCCTCCCGGGTAATCACGGTCAGCGACTACACGGTGCAACGTTTGTGCCGGGAATTCCCCGTCGCAGCCGCCAAGATCCGCCGAGTCTACAATGGATTGGACCTGGAAAAGTGGATCGGGGCCAACCACGGCCAACCGGGAGGAATCGGTTCCCGCAGGATCTATTCGGTGGGTCGGCTGATCGAAAAAAAGGGGTATGATGACCTGATCCGGGCTTGCGCGGTCTTGCGGGATCGGGAGGTGCCATTCACCTGCCACATCGTCGGCGGTGGACCTCTCGAGGAGAGCCTCCGAAGCCTGATCAGAGAACTGCGTCTGGAGGACAAGGTGTTTCTGGAAGGCGAACAGAATCAGGATTTTATCATCGAGCACCTGGCGCACCGAGCGCATGTGTTTGCGCTGGCTTGCGTCACCGAATCCGACGGGGGCATGGACAATCTTCCCACGGTCATTATGGAGGCCATGGCGGTCGGAGTGCCTTGCGTTTCCACGAGGTTGGCCGGCATCCCGGAGATGATTCTCGAGGGCAAGACCGGATTGATCACCGAGGAGCGGCGACCGCTCGAATTCGCCAGGTGCATCGAGACATTGTTGACGGATGACTCCCTTTGCCGCCGGTTCGGCCAAGCCGGGTTTCTTCTGGCTCAGGAGCGATTCGACAAGTCGGTGACCACCAGAGCCCTGAAACGAGCCCTGATCTCCGGCGGCCAGGTCCGCTTCGATCCCTCCCTCCTGCTCGACCAGCCGGAGCTGGCTGAGGATTACGACACGCAACGCGGCTTGCGCCTAAGGGAGGCGGTGCAAGGTTGTTTCCGCTCTCCGGCTCGGCGGATCCGCAAGCTGCTGGAGACACCGGATCGAACGACGGGGTGACGGGCGCAGGACGAGCTACGCTAACGTCCTGTCGGCAACTGGGATCAGATGGAAATCCCATCTTTGCCGGGCGACTGCCCGCCCGCGAGAAGGCTTTCGGCCGGAACACCGGTGAGGACGCTGAGCCGATTCATGACCCACAAAAAAAGCAGCACGGTCAAAACCGTCAACGGCAAGGCGATCACCGGATATTGCATTCCGGTAAATTTGCCCAGTTGAGCGACAAACTCGTCGGTGCCCGGTTCGGCCACGAGCAGGCGACTGGCCAAGACGAAATTGAGAGCCGCGCTGAGAAACATGGTGCCGGCGTAAGCCACAGACGTGGTCACCATCAGGGGGCGAAGTTGCTCTGCATTTCCGCGAAGGGCCAGTTGCCGCCGGATCCGTTCGATGTCGAACAACTGCGGGCTGAGAAGAAAGCGCTGCACCAGCGGCTCCTTTCCGCGGACGGTGAAGAGAATCGCAATGCCAAACAGCAAGGGCAAGGCGGCTTCCGAACAGGCGATCCAGAAAGCCGAAGTCTTGAGCAATCCAAAAACTCCTTTCACGAGAACCGCGACCAGACCGAGAACGGAGAGAAGGTTGAAGACCTTGCGGACCACAAAGTCATAGATCCCGTAACCGATCGGCAGCGCGCAGCCCAAGGCCAGCGCCCACATCGGACCCAACCGGGTTTCCGGACTCAACTTCATGAAGATCAACGTCGGCAGGACCACGTTGCAGAGCAGATTGAGCCACTGGTTTTCCTTGGGCGGAGTTCCGGCGACGGCAGGTTGGTCAGAGGTCGGCATGGGAGATGGGAGAGGCTAGTCGAATCAGGCTCCCTTGGCAATTTTCATGGAATCTGAGCCTGCTTGCTCGGCGGCGCCCCGGTGGGAATGGGCTCCACCTTGGCCGCCTCCGGGACCGCTGGTTCCTTGTCATCATTTCCCCAGACCGGCAACGCGCGGGCGATCGGATCGAGCCGACTGACGCGTCCTGCGGCGCGCTCCTCCTGGCCGCGCTGGGTTCCGTTTCCCAGCCTCCGCGCCGCCTCCTCCGCCAGGGCGGAGAGTTTGGCAACCGCCTCGGGCTGCTGATCCGCCAAGTCCCGGGTCTCGCCCGGGTCGGAGTCGAGATCGAAGAGCATGCGCGGTTCGCCGTCCGGGCCGCGCAAATGGAGCTTCCAACGCTCGTCGCGGACCGCAGCCAACCGGTTCGCGTGGTAATAGAAAAAGTTCTCCCGCGGCGAGACTTCCGTTTTCCCCAAAAGAAGACCGGAAAGGTCTAGCCCATCGATCCCGCTGAACTCGGGTTTGGCACCGGCGAACGCGGCCAATGTCGGAAGAAGATCGATCGCCGAAGTCAATTCTCCGCAAACCGTTCCGGCGGGAATTTTCCCGGGCCATCGGGCCAGGAAGGGAACCTTGAGTCCCCCATCCCAGGTCGAATGCTTGCCGCCGCGCAAATTCCCGGTGTTCCCGCGGGTCCGACCCGCCGGGCCGTTGTCGGAGAGGACCAAAATCAGGGTTTGTTTGTCGATCCCGAGGTTCTCCAGACGGGTCATGATGGCGCCGAGACCGTCATCAACCTCCTCAAGCCAATCCCCGAGCGGCCCGTTTTTGCTTTCCTTCCGGTATTCCCTGGAGGGCTGCATCGGGAAATGGACGGCGTTGTGGGCCAAAAAGAGGAAAAAGGGACGTTTGGAGGCAGCTTGGTGACCGATGAACGCCAGGGCTTCCTTGAGGTAACGGCCGGTCAAATCACGCACATTGGTCACCAGGGCGATCGGCTTCTCATCGCGGTAAAGAGGCAGGGCGCGAACCTTGACGGGCAGAACCGATTCCTCGGTCTTGCCCACCTTCAGCAGGCTCTGCATGTCATGGGAGTAGGGCAGTCCGAAGTAGGTGTCGAACCCCTGGCGCGTGGGAAGGAACTCCACCTGATCCCCGACGTGCCACTTGCCGATGTAGGCGGTGGCGTAGCCTTTGTTGCGCAGGACTTCGGCCAGGGTGACCTCCGCCGGGTTGAGTCCCGCCACGGAGACCGGCCAAAGCACATGATCAATGCCGATCCGACGGTGATAACAGCCGGTGAGCAGCGCGGCCCGGGACGGAGAACAGACGGACGAGCTGACGTAAAAGTTTGTGAAGCGCATCCCTTCCGCCGCGAGACGATCGATGTGAGGCGTGTCGTTTCCCGTCTTGGGATTGTAACAGGGAAGATCCCCGTAGCCAAGATCATCCAACAGGACGAGGATCACGTTCGGCTGACGCTCCGCCGCCCATCCCGACGCGCAACAGACACTGAACCAAAACAACCAGATGGGAACCCTACTCATCGCGTCTGAGCCGGCGGCGTCAGCGAAGGGACCGGGGGACTTTGGAAGAGCACGCCGTGCGATGCCGTTTTGCGGCGAAAGATCTTTCCATCCGCCGCGAGATAGATCCAGGCCAAGCCGGGCCCTGCGAATTCCACGCTCACCGGTTTCGGGGCGGGCGAGGCGATCACGCCGCCCAGCCGTCCGGTGGGGTCGAACATCTGCAAACCGACCTCGCTGGTGACATAATAGCGACCGAACGCGTCGGTGGTCGAGCCGTCCCCCTTGCTCTCGTCCGTGCCGTAGGGGGTGACGACGGTCATGTAAGGTTGTGCGTAAGCAAGGCTACCGTCACTCTCCACACGGAACGCCCAGACATGCTTCCCTCCGTGATCGGAAACAATCAAGGTTCCTTGATCCGGGGAAAGAGAGATGCCGTTGGGCCGGACGATGTCGCCCTGATGGACGACCCGGTGAACTCCCGCCGGAGAGACGGCATGGACTTGTTGCGTCTTGGTCTCCGTGAAAAAAACGGTGCCGAACGCATTCACCACGAGATCATTCGGCCGGACGCCGGTGACCAACACCTCCACCTCTCCCGAGCCAGGCACGATCCGGATGAGCCGCTCCTGTTTTCCCTGACAGGCATACAGTTTGCCGTCGGGACCGAACTGCAATCCGCTGATTCCCGGCAGTCCATCGCGCCACACCGACAACTGGCCCTCCGGGCTGAGTTTGAAGATGCCGGTGCCATTTTTGACATCGGTGAAGTAAAAATTGCCCTCGGCATCCGCGGCACAGGCGTCGGTAAATCCGTAGCCTTCGGCCATCAGTTGCCAGGCTTCACCTTCCACGAGCACCTGGGAGAGCGGCATGTCCTGCGCCACCAGGCATCCGGCGCACAACAGTGGAAACAACCAGACTCTCATTTCGCCTCCTTCCAATCCCGAAACACCCAACGCATGGTGTCAGGGAAAATCGCGCCGCCATGCCTAGCGCTGTGTTTTCCCTCACCGTAAACAAACTGGAAATCATACCCGGTAAACTTGAGCGACGCGGCCATCTGCTGATTGGCCAACGGCCAGTTCCCGTGCAGGTTGTCGACGTCGTTCGCCCCATCCTGGAGGAAGACCCGGATCGGCTTTTTCTCGGTCTTGCGGATGAGGGCCGGATAGACGTGCCCTCCACGGATGTTGGTGAAGCTGCCGATGTGACTGATCACATTGCCAAATTCGCCAGGCCGCTCCCAAGCCACCGTGAACGCGCAAATTCCGCCCGAACTGTTGCCACAAATCACCCGGCGACGGGGATCCCCAGAAATCTTGAAACTCTTGCCGATTTCCGGCAGGAGTTCTTCCAGGAGAAATCTCGCGTAAAGATCCCCCAGACTGTCATACTCATAACTCCGGTTGCTGCGCGGCTTGCTCGTCTCCTCCACCGGCGGAATGCTCCCGGGATTGACAAACACCCCAATCGTCACCGGCATCGCCCCCTCCTGGATCAGGTTGTCGAACACGGCCGGTGCGTTGAAGGCCCCTTCCTCCGTCACAAAACCACCTCCATCCTGCGCCACAAACAGCGCGGCCGGTTCCTTCCCGTCATACTGTTTCGGCACGTAGATCCAGTAGTCGCGCACCGTCCCCGGAAACACCTTGCTCTCCGTCCATTTCGCCTTGGTCACTGTCCCTTGCGGCACGCCGGGTTTGCGCACCGAATCCGGCCCCTTCTTGTAAGACTCGTCCTGCCCCTGGGTGATCCCCAGCAGCCCCGCGGCCAGCAGCCACACGCCCGTCATCCGCATCCATTGCATCCACCCATTATGACGGAGCCGAGTCAGGGCGCAAGCAGGCATCGCCGCAGGAAATTTCACTTTTCCAGGATCTCGACATCAATCACCGGTCCGACCCGGGAGACGCCGGGCTTGGCCCCGCCCGGTTTTCCCGCGGTCGCCGCCGCGGCAGGCACAGCTCCCCGCAGGCGCCGGATCAGCACCCCTCGCAACACCTCGCCGACCCGAAGCCGCAAGGGCGGAATCAGAAGCAAATACCCCGCGATGTCCGTGAGGAAGCCGGGAGTCATCAGCAAAATGCCGGCAATCAAAATCAACAGCCCCTCGATCGCTTCCTGCTGCGGCAGACGCCCCTGCGCCAGGGAGGAACGGAATCGCCGGATCACCGAGAGGCCCTGAGTCCGGGTCAGCCAGGCCCCCAAAAAACCGGTCGCCACGATGATCAACAGCGCCGGGAACGGACCCATCCAGGCTCCGACCTGAAGAAAGAGGTAGGTTTCCACCAGGGGAACCAAGATAAAAAGGGCCACGAGGCGGCCAATCATGAACCAAATTGCACCGGGATCGAGGTCCGGACGAGCGATTTCTTGGGGAAAGCCGGGCGAGCGCGGTTCCTTCCGCTGAAGCCCCGAAACTTGAAAGGGAATGGATCCGGCGCTTGGTGATGCCAGGATGCCACCAGAGGAACCAAATCTCCTCGAGACCGCAAAGGCCGGACTGCTGATCGCCTCTTCCTGGGTGGCGTTGGGCTGCTACGCGGCCAGCCTGACCACACTGGCCCTGGAAAAATGCCCGTCTCCGCTGCCGCGCCGACTCTGGAGCCTGGGTTGCCTCAGCTACGTCGCCCACATGATCCTGGCGTTCGAGGTGGCTTATGATTGGAGCCATGCAAATGCCGTGGCCGACATCGCCGTCCAATCCGAAAGCATCTCGGGGGTGCGCGCCAGCTGGGGCATCTGGATCAATTACGCCTACGGATTGGTCTGGCTGGCCGATCTCGGGATCTGGTGGCGCCTCGGGGAGATCGGTTACCGAAACCGGCCCCGTTGGACTCACTGGGCGGTGCACGGATTTTTTCTGTTCATGCTGTTCAACGGCGGCTTCATCTTTGTGGAGCGTTGGACGCGCTGGATCGGTCTGAGCCTCTTCTCCGTAAGTTTGTGCGCGGCCTGCCAGGTCGCCAAACGGCCAAAGCCATGGACACTCCCACCCCAAAAATCGTCTTCCTAACCGCCGGAGGTGCCGGCATGTATTGCGGAAGC
>QQNE01000034.1 GCA_003402735.1 Verrucomicrobiota bacterium | reverse complement strand
TGATGTTGTTTTTTCAGGCCCATGTGGGCTGTCATCGAGGGCTTTCGCCAATTTCCGAAAACTGGATTCAATCCTCTCGATGTTTTCTTCTCAACCGATCCTGCCCACCGCAGGCCACGGAGAAACGCAGGGCGCGCTGCGCTCCGGCTCCGACCGACTTTGTTTGGCTGCGGTGCGTGAAAGGGCGTGTCAGGAAGCCAGGCCCTGGTCCTGCAGATCCTGACGTTTTCCCCGGCGTTTTTCGCGTGCTTGCCGGAAGCCGACGAGCTTGCGGCGTTCGGCGTCCCAGAGCCGGTAACCGAGGGTCTGGAAACTGCCCGTCAGGGTGATGGGCTTGACGCTTTGAAAGAGCGGTTCCGCGTGGTGAGCCCGTTCGAGGTGATAATTGGGGATGCGGGAGCTCAGGTGATGGATGTGATGGAACCCGATGTTTCCGGAGAACCACTGCAGGATCTTGGGCAGCTTGTAATAGGAACTTCCTTCCAGGGCGGCCGCGGCGAAATCCCACTTCTCACCCTCCTCCCAATAGACATCCTCAAACTGGTGCTGGACATAAAAGAGCCAGACACCGAGCCCGCCCCCAACCATGATGATGACGAGCTGGATGAGAAGATAGGGAACCAAGCCGAACGCGAGACTGAGTCCGGCCGCCATGGCGAGAATCGCCAAGTTGGTCAGGTGCACGGAGGCTCGATCGCGTCGGCTGGCATCGGAGGCGGGGATCCGGTGGCCCACCACGAACAACGCGAACGGGAGAATGCCAATGAGCACGAGGGGATGCCTGACGAAGCGATAAGCGAGGCGCTTCCACCCGGGCGCGTTGTTGTATTCATCCACGGTCAGGGTCCAGATATCTCCGCGTCCCCTGCGTTCCAGATGACCGGCTCCCGCGTGATGCACGGCGTGTTCCCAACGCCAGTGATGATAGGGAGTAAACGTCAGGAGGCCCGTGACCATGCCGAGAAGGTCATTGGCCCACTTGGAGCGGAAAAAGGATCCATGCCCGCAATCGTGGAAAATGATAAAGATCCGGACCAGGAACAACCCTGCCAGAACAGCGAGCGATCCGGTGATCCACCAAGCTTGTCCGCGAGTGAGATACAAAAGATACCAGAGCAATCCGTAAGGTCCGATCGAACTGACGATTTGCCAGGAAGCCCGCGTCAGGCAGGGATTCTGATACCGCCGCACGACTTCCCGCCAGTTTCCATGCTCGGCCCTCGCGGCCCCTCCATTTCTCCCTGATTCCGGGTTCAACTTCTCGCTCATCTCCATGCGCTCCAAACTTACGGATTGACCACCATCTCCCCTTTCATGACAAACCAGTGCCCGGGAAAGGTGCACAGGTAAGGATATCTTCCCGGCTCCCGAGGAGCCTCAAATCGGAGAATCTGCTCGCTCCCTGGCGCCAACATCTTGGTGCGGTGGAGCATGAGAGAGATCTTGTCCTTGGGGATGAATTGGCCCTCCTGCATCGCGGTCGGATCCTTGGCCATTTCATTGGAAGCCACGCCGATTTCCTCGGCATGGCCCGGCTTGGCGATGACCAGATTGTGGGGAGTGGCGTCCGGGTTGGAGAAGACAAGTTTCACCGGTTGACCAGGTTTGACTTGGAACTCGGTGAGATCAAAACGGAGTTGCTCGCGCACGCAGGCGATGCGGACCCGGGCGAGATTCTTGCGCTGATCAAACGCGGCATCTCCGGCGGCCACCTTCGCGGCTTTCGGCTTTTGACCGGCCTCGAATTCTTTGAGGAAGACCGCCAATTCCGGGTGAGCGGCCTGGAACGCCTCGTTGCCCTGCCAATGAGGTTTCAGGGTGCGGGAGCCTAGCGAACAACGGATTGCGTAGGCGAGGTGTCCTTTGTGAGGATGTTTCAGGGTCTCCAGAGCGGCCTCCAGAGCCGCCTGAGTGCCGATGTAAGAGGCGGCGATGGCGGCCTGCATCCGCACCACCGGGCTCGGGTCGTTGGCCCGGGCGCGCAAGGCCGCCACCGGGTCCGCCACCTCGCCATGAGCAAAACGAAGTTGCTCGGTTGCAGCCGCCCGCGCCAGTGGCTGATCGCAATCCAGGAGGGCGGTGAGGAGAGGCCCCGAAGGCAGATCCAGTCCGCGCAAGAGCCAGAGCGCTTCCAACTGATGATGCGGATACCTCGGATCCGCGGGGTTCACCCCCTGGAGCCAGGCCTGCAACGCCGCCTGCACCTCCGCCGGGGCGCGCTCGCGCAGTTCCCGTTTCGCCCAATAACGGCATCGATATTCGGGCCGGGCCAGCAGGCCGACCAGATCGGTGGTGGCGGCCTGCGCGATGACCGGGGCCGGCTGAGGTTTGAACCCCTTGGGAACGAGTCGCCAGATGCGTCCGGAATCCCTGCGGCGGCGCGGATCGCGCAGACTGTATTGCGCGTGTCCCTTGACGGGGTTGTACCAATCGCAGAGGAAAAGATCCCCGCGGGGACCGAACTGGAGATCGACCGGAATGAAGCTGAGGTTGGTGGAGAAGAGGAGATCTCCGAGATACTCTTCATCGAACCCGAACTCCGTCTGACGCCAAGCCAGAAGTTCCACCCGGTTGGTGGGTTTGTAACGCAGCTTGACGAAGTTGCCCCGGAACTCGGCCGGCCAGTTGGGAAAATCGATGAACTCCTGGCCGCAAGTCCCGGAGTAGGCGGTGAGACCCGTCGGGGCCGGGTGCTGTTCGGGGTAAGCCGGATCGAGGGCGTGGAAGGCCGCCGCATAGATGGGATGGCTGGCCACGTGCTGGCCCCAGTCATCGAACGTCACTCCCCAGGGATTGGTGCTGGGATACGTACCAAACGAAGTCAGGCGGTGTCGGCGCGGCTCAAAACGGAACCAGCCGCTGTTCTGCTGCCGCACCGGACCGTAAGGCGTTTCCACCTGGGAATGATGAAAGATCGATTCCCGGAAGATCAAATCTCCGTCCGGAGTCCACACGATGTCATGCAGGGAATGATGGGAGTCTTCCGTGCCAAAACCGGTCAGAAGACGCTCCCGGAAATCCGCCCGGCCATCGCCATCGGTATCCTTGAGAAAGGTGAGATGCGGTTGCTCGGAAACATAGACCCCGCCATCCCCGAACTCAAAAGACAAGGGAATGTGCAGGTCGTCCGCCCAGACGGAAGATCGGTCCGCCTTCCCATCTCCATCGACATCTTCAAGGATGACCAGTTTGTCGCGCGGTTCCTGGCCGGGATACAGATGCGGGTAGGTGGTGCTGCAAGCAACCCAGAGCCGCCCCTCACCATCCCACCGAATCTGGATCGGGTTGGCGATGTCAGGGAATTGCTCCTCACCGGCGAACAAGCTCACCTCAAACCTTGGATCCACCCGGAACGCGGCCAATTCCTGCTCCGCGCGAAGCCATTCATTGGCCCCGATCGTCTCCTGGGCGGGCGGCATTTGTGGAACATTGGCATCATTTACCAGACCGGGCTGACCTCCGCGCACCAACGCATGAATCGCCGCATCCCGGTTGGCGGTCATCACCTCAAAACTTCGCATCGCGGGCAGGAAATCGAGATAGCCGTAAGTGGTGTTTCGGCCGCCCGTATAATAAAAGGTGTTCAACGGCCGGAAACGCCGGAAGAACTGCCGGTTCTTGTCGACCACCAATTTGCGCACCTCCTCATCGACCCCGGGCGGCACCGTGCCGAAAATGCCCTGGAACAGGAGGCTGGCGAAGAGTTGATACCCGGCCCCGTTGAGGTGACATCCGTTGATCGTCAGGTCCGTGCCCCCATCCCGCATCCCCTGCTCCGTCCCGTGGAACACATCGACAAACCCAACGCCGTTCTCCTCCGCCACGTCGCGCATGGCCTCCGTGTAGAGGCGCAGGTTGACGTTGTTGCGATCCGCCGCCGTCACTCCCGTGACATTTTCATTGGCCACGGGAGAGACCAAGACGATGCGCGGGCCGGATTTGCCGTTGAACGCGCTGGACTTCCACTCCACTACTTTCCCGGTCAACGCCCGCCGGAAATCGCTGAGACCCTCCGGCCCGGCGAACGACTCGTTGAAGCCGAAAGCGGCAACCATCACATCCGCCTTCTCATGCAGCAGGTGTTGTTCGGTCCCCGCGAAATTCTCGGGCCTGGGCTGCAGGGTCAGTTCATCGGCTGACCAGGAAAGATTGCGCACCACCAGTTGCAAGTCCGGCGAGGACTGATGGAGCATGGATTCGAAGTAGCCGAACTCCAGGTCCCGGTCGAAGAGCGTGTTGCCGATGAAAGCGATGCGCTCGCCTTGGCGCAACGAGAGGGGCAGCGAAGTCTCCACCGGCTCGACCCGCCCCGGCAGCGGCGCATCCTTCTGATACATCGCGTAACGGGCCAGCTCGGGATCCGCCGCGGGCTGCGGCTTGTTCAACTTCAGGGATTTGGCATCCGTGAGGACTTCGCCCAAGGGTTTTGTGCCCTGAGCCAGAACCTGGACCACGCAGAGGCAAAACGCTGCCGGAAGAAAAAATCGGAATCCGCTGGGCATGGGTCAAAGAAATGGTTTGGGGACTACCTCCGCCGGATAGCGTGTGCCGCGGATCTCGATCCAAAGTCGACTTCCCGCCCGGTGGTGCCCTGTAGGAACATAAGCCAGCGCAATGCCAGCCTCGAGCCCGGGAGAAAAGCCGCCACTGGTGAGATTTCCGGCCGCCGGCCCTCCGTCCTCTGCCGTGAACAGTGGGTAACCGGGCCGGGGCGGAGGCGTTTTCCCGGTCAGTTTGAGCGCCACGAGCCGGCGTTTCACTCCCTGCCGACGCTGTTGCTCAAGGGCCTCGCTCCCCGGGAACTCCTCCTTTTCCAAGTCCACCGCGAAAGCCAGTCCGGCCTCGAGTGGAGTGGTCTCCTCCGAAAGATCGCTCCCGTTGAGAGGATAACACTTCTCCAAACGCAGAAGATCCCGGGCCCCGAGGCCACAAGGCAAGGCTCCGGCTTCCAGCGCCTTGTCCCACCAACCGGGCAAAGTCTCCGCCGGGGCGCACAGTTCAAACCCGTCCTCACCGGTGTATCCGGTGCGGCAGATGATGAGGTCTCCAAATTCAGCGATGCCAAAACGGGGCGGCAACAAGGCTCCCGCCGGCATCATCGAGCCAAACACACGACGCGCCTCCGGCCCCTGAATCGCCAGCGCCCCGTAGGCAACACCGCGGTCAATCAAGACCAGACCGGCCGGGGCGAGCCGGGTGAGCCAGTCCAAGTCCTGTTCCCGCCGGGCCGCATTGACAATCAAAAGGAAACGGTTCTCACCCAACCGGTAAGCGATCAGGTCGTCGATGATTCCACCCTTCCCGTTGAGCAGTAGGGTGTATTGACCCATCCCCGATTCGAGCCGGGAGATGTCATTGCTCAGAATGCGGTTGAGCCAGTCCGCGGCATCGATGCGCTCCGAGGCCTGGATCCAGAGTTGGCCCATGTGAGAGATGTCAAACACGCCGCAAGCGGACCGCACGGCGTGGTGTTCGGCAAGGATGCCGCTGTATTGCACAGGCAACGCCCATCCGGCGAAAGGAACGAGTTTTCCCCCTGCGGCGAGGTGCCGGGATTCGAGGGGGGAATGCTGAAGCTCCGAAAGGTCCAAGGGCGGTCAGAACGCAAGGTAAACCTCGGCGCGCCGATTCTGGGCGCGGCCGGTGGGGTTGTCCGTTCCGTCCGGGTTGACGTTTGGGGCCTTGGGAGCGGTGAAGCCGAATGCCTTGGTGACGATCTGACCGCCGGGGATGCCGTGGGCGAGCAGGATCTGACGCACGGCGGCGGCCCGGGTGTCGGAGAGCACCTCATTGTAGTCAGCGGTGCCGAGGGCATCCGCATGCCCGTTGATGTGGATCAGCCGCTTCGGGTCTTCCCGCAGAATGTCGGCGATGATCCGCAACTGCTTGGCGGCCCGAGGATTCACGCTGGCATTGTCATAATCAAAATAGAGCACCAGTTGATCGCCGTCCTGCAGATCGGTCTTGATCGGGGCGTAAGCGATGTCGCCCGCCCCGGCCTGGGCGGCCGCCGTCTGGATGAGCTTGGAGAAGTTCAACCCAACCACCTTCCACGCGGCCGATGGCCCCTGACCCGCCAGCTTCATTTCGATCCCAAAATCCGATTCCTGCTTCTCCGACTTGAGCCGGGCGATGACCCAGGCGCTGTCCGTGCCCGCCGCCGTTCCGATCAGCGGATTGCGATCGTGCGGTTTGAAAGCCCCCTCCTCGACCACGATGAACAACGCCGCGAGTTTCTCATCGGTCAGTTTCGCGGAGTCCACGGCCAGCTTGGCGGTCCGGAAATCCCGGGCCACCACGGCGTTCAGGAAGTCGCGGGCGAAATCGACCGGTCCCTTGACCACAGCGGCCGGGGACGGGGCCGGGGTCGGCGCCGGTTCAGGCTTTTTCTCGGCCGCGGTTTTGGCAGCCAGGATGGCTTCGATGCTTGGAGCGGTGAGAGAAGCCACGGCCCAACCTTTCACGGGATCATTGCTCAGGGTCAACTTCAGGCTTTGCGGACCGGCGACGACCAAATCCGCCGGAGAATCGAGAAACACGGTGTAACTTCCGGGGGCCGCTTCCGCCGGAGGTTTGGTGGCGCTCAGCTTGAATTTCCGCTCGCCGAACAGCGCCGTGACTTTTTGCTGTTCCGCCGCCGTCAGGCCCGGGCCCGCCACGGAGAAGAACCCTGACAGATCCGCAGCGCGCAGCTTGGCCATCAAGGCGTTGAGCAGGGACTCCGCCGTGGGATAGGCCGGAGCCACCGGAGCGGGAGTGGGCGCGGGAACTGGTGCCGGTGCCGGAGGAGTGACCGGTTCCGGCGCAGGCTTCGGTTCTGGAGCTTTCTCCACCTCGGGAGCGGGCGGGGCTTCCGCGACCGGCTTCTTGGCAGGGCTGCACGATGTGATGGCTAGAGCCAAGACACCCAAGCTCAAACCCAGGCGACTTCCCGCCAACCGCAGCATCGACCTCTTTTTCATAAAATCCCCCCACTTTCTTCGATTCAATCGTTCTGTCAAACATTCGAAGAAACCGTCTGAACCTCGGCGGACGAGGTTTCTGCCGGAGCCAGAGCGGCCCGGAATTGAAGGTAATAACGGCGTCGGTTGCGCGTCAGCACCAGCCTCGGGGCCTTGGCATTCGTCAACCCGCTCATCAGTTCGTAAAACTGTTTCTCGGTCCAGACCGGTTGCCCGTTGATTTCATGAATCATGTCGTGCCGTTCCAGGTGCCCGGACAACGGCGACCCCGGGTTCACGCCCCACAGGAAAATTCCGCCCAAATCCGCCGGCATGCCCGTCTCCTTGCGGTCGCCTGGGGTCAGTTCGCGCAAGACCAGGCCCAATTCCGTCTTGAGTTGGTCCGGGGACGGCAAGGGTTTTTTGGCAAACAGTCCCGGGAGCAGCGCGATCTGATTGACGTCCCGGAATTGCCCGAGCTTGACCACCACGCTCTGTTCCTTCCCCTCGCGCCAAATGACGAATTGCAACGGAACTCCGGGGTGTTCTTGTTGGATCACCTTGGTGGCGGCGGAGGCGGACTCGATCCCGTGCGCCCCGATCCGCAGCACGATATCTCCGGGATGAAGGATTTTCCCGGCGGGCGAGTCGGGCTCCAGATTGTAGATCAAGGCGCCTCCCTTGCCGGTGAACTTGGAGATCTCTCTGGCTTGATCGCTCAGGTCATTGAACAAGACCCCCAAATAAGGCCGGACCCTTTGGCCCAGTTCCATCAGTTCTTCGTAACAGCGAAGCACCCGGTTCGAGGGCAAGGCCAGACTGATCCCCTGCCATGCCTGCGGCTTGTCCCTCTGCCCCGCATAAACGATCGCGTTCATCCCGACAAACTCCCCAAAGATGTTGGTCAGCGCCCCCCCCGAGTTTCCCGGATTGATGACCGCGTCCGTCTGAATGTATTCGTTCGCCAAGTCATCGACAAATCGCCTCCGGGTCCCGTTGACAATCCCTTGGGTGATCGATTCACTCAGTCCGAACGGATTGCCAAACGCGAACACGATCTCCGCCGGCCGCAACCGCTCCGAATTCCCGAACCGGAGCACCGGAAATTTCCGGCCCTCGGCATCCTTGATCCGCAAAACCGCCATGTCCACGGTTGAATCCGCGCCGATCAGTTCTGCCGTGTAATGCTCCCCGCCGTGCAAGGTCACCGCGATGTTGTCGGCATCCAACACCACGTGGTGGTTGGTCACGATGTAGCCCTCTTCGTCGATGATCACCCCGGAGCCCACCCCCGGAATCTCATCCACCGAATCCCATTCCCATTCGACCGGCACCATGATTTCCCGTTCCTTTCCGTTGGGCAGTTTGATGGTGCCCTTCCGGTAGCGCTTGAGGCGGACCGAAGGATCCTCGCTGGAGACATCAATGCTCACCACGGCCGGCATGACCCGGTTGAAAACCGCTGCAAACTGGTCGTTGAGGCGGGCCAGATCCGGGATGTCCCGGCGCGAAAGATGCGGCAACGCCGGCGAGACGGCGGCATCATCCGGGGAACGGAGCTGCCCGTCGGCGGCCGGAATGCCGGCGACGACCTTGAACAGCGAATACCGTTCCGGGTTGGCGCTGAGAATCAACCCGTAAAGCAACAGGCTGCCCCCAGCCACGGCGAGGTAAAGCAACGCCGGACGCAACAGGACACGGGCTTCCATCCTGCACCCATTCCAGATTCCTCCGACCGGAGCAAGCGGGGAATGAACGTGGACGCCACCTTCTTCCTCGCACCGGGATGACTCCGTTCAGCGGCTTCATCGAGGACTTTTCTCTCAGGCCCCGACAGTCCGCCGGATGGCCTCCCCGATGATATCGACCGCCTCCCGAACGATCCCCGGATCCGCGCAGAGCGGCAAGACCAGGATCACCGAGTTCCCGATGGACCGCGCCGCCAGACCGAGCCGCCAGCACTCACGGGTGACCCTCCGCCCCTGGGTGAGTCCGTAAGAGGTTCGGGCCACGGCTCCCGGTTCTTGGACCACTTCCACGGCGGCGGCGAACCCGCGCTGCCGCACGTCCCTGACCCCGGGCCGCTCCCGCAGACGACCAAGGGCTTCCCCCAACGCAGCAACCGGTCCCTCAAGCCGATCGAGCACCTTTTCTTCCGCAAACACGTCCAGAGAGGCCAACCCTCCGGCGCAACCCACCGCATGACCGGCATACGAATGCCCGTAGAGAAAATTCTGCTCGATCGACTCCGCCCGGGCGAACGGCTCGAAAACGCGGTCGGTCACCACGGTCGCCGAAAGCGGTCCGACGCCACCGGAAAGGGCTTTGCCCAGGATCAGAATGTCCGCCGGACAGGCCTCGTGCTCAAAACCGAACATCTTCCCGGTGCGCCCGAACCCGGTGAAAACCTCGTCGTGCAGGAAGAGCACGGCGTGGCGATCGCACCACTCGCGACACCGCGCGAGGGTTCGGTCCGGCCAAGGAAGCATCGCGGCCGCTCCCGCAATGACTGGTTCCAGGATCAGGCCGGCAACGGCGTCCGCGCTTTCCATCTCCTCCAGTTGGCCCGGTTCGTCGAGCCACACCACCGGATACCCGCTCTGTCCGAGATCGGATTTGAAAGCGGCCAGGCCGGTGACACTGCTCGCCCCGAGCGAGTCCCCATGATAGGAACGACGAAAGGCCACGAATCGATTCCGTTCCGGGTGACCGGTGAGGATTTGCCATTGCAAGGTCATCCGCAACGCGGCCTCGATGCCATTGGAACCGCTCTCGGAAAAGAAGACCCGCCTGAAGCCCCACTTCCCGAGATGTTCCTCAATGAGTCTTCGCGCCAGGAGAATGCCGGGTGGATGCGAGAAGCCGAGGAAGGAACTGTGCGCGAAACGCTCCAACTGTTGCCGCACCGCCGCGAGGATCCTGGGATGGCCGTGCCCGTGAACATTGCACCAAATCGAGGCATTGCCATCGATCAATCTCCGCCCTTCCGCATCGAACAGATGCGCCCCCTCGCCCCGGGTGATCAACGGAATCTCAAACTCCGGGGAGAGCCATTCCCGGAGATACGTGAACGGGTGCCAGAGAAATTCCCGGTCCCATCCGCGCAAATCCCGGGGCGGAACCCCGTATCCCAAATCAACCGTTGCTTCCATCGTTCAGCGCTCCCAACAGGGAACAAGGGTCGCCTCCGTCATGCCGTGGATCTTCTTTTTGTCGGGCGGACAAACCACCGCCAGGACCCCTTGCAAGGCGGTCTCCCCCCCGTCCACCAGATAGTAGGGAGAGAGCCGCACCACGCCCGGTTCCTCCACCACCGTTCCTCCTTCGGAAAAATAGCGGTTCGGCACCCGCGCCGAGGCCGCGAACTCCTGAAGAATCCAGGGATTCTGCGGAAATGACGCCAACGCGTCGTCGAGACACTTGGCCCACTCCGCCTTGGAAAGATCGTGCCCCACGTGCACCCCGCGCGATCCCCAGGCACTGCTGCAAAAACCGCTCACCTTCGCCACGAGCCGTCGCTGTTCCTGGGAGAACTCCTTGAGCTCGCTCCAATCCCAGTTTTCCAATCGCGGATAGACCGCGTGCGGCGGCAGTGGTTCCGGATCCAGCACCCAACCGAACGGAATCAGCCGATCGAGCACTTCCGCGTGCGCGGCCCCCAACTCCCGCCGCCACCGCGGGTGGAGAAACGGATCGCGATACAACGCCAGGAGCAGTTTTTCCTCGAAGAATGCCTTGGGCGGTCCGGTCAGGGTCAGGTTCCCTGCTCCGGCCATTTCGAGGAGACGACGCCCCGCCGCGCCGAGTTCCTCATCCCAAAGCTCAAAGAAGCGATACACGATCCGGCCTGCCAAGGCCTCGGCGTCCTCCATCCTCAGGTCCGGCTCCAGCAAGGTCTGGGTCCCCGGCTCTCCCGACGCATGACGCAGCATCCATTCCGTCTCCGGGCGGTAATCGCTCGCCTCCCGGGAAAAGACCACCGCCAGGGCGCGCTCCACAAAGACCTCGCCAAACAGCTGCCTGCCGCGGATGACATCGAACCCCAACTCCCCGTAGACAAGGTTCAGGAAATCGATCATCCCGATCCCGCCCGGCACGCCATCGATCTCGGTGATCCGGAAACCGTCATCGGTCCAGAGCAAGTCCGGTCGCAACACCAGCGGCAGTTGCCTTCGCACCGCCGCGGAATCGTGCAACCGGAGCAACCAATCCGGCTTGCCCTGATCCAGGAGCGCCCGGAAAAAACCGAGTTCCGGTTCCCGGCTGTGATAGAAATCCTCGGCCACTTCCAAAAACCGCACCAGGGCCGGTCCGATGCGCCGCAAATCCGCCACTTGAACGCTGCTCAGGGCAAACGGCTCTGGACCGGCGCGCCAAGTCTTCCCGCGGAACAAGCCTTCCCTGGGAAGCCGTGCCTCGAGCGTGCGCAAAACCAAATCCGGAGATGCCGGTTTCATCCGTGACCGAGGCGTTCCCATACGCTCGCCTGCGCCACGGTCCACTGGAACTTGCGCCGGTGTTCGCGGATCAGGAACGGCATCTCCAGGAGGCGCCGCAGGATGAACGTCCCTTCCAGATGACGCCTCAGAAGATCCAACGTGGAAACTGTCGGCCAGTTCGCCACCGGCGTGAATTCCTCCAACCAGGTGCACGGCGTGGTCAGGACAAGTTGACCCGCGGAGCGCACCAGGTCGGGCAACCGACTCAAAAAACGCCCCGGATCAGACAATCGACAAACCAAGTTGGCGGCGTGAACCAAGTCAAACGTCCCCAGGTCGCCGTCGAGGTCCATCGCATCGCCCCGGACGAAACGCACCCGGTCCGGCTCGACTCCTTCCGGGCGGGCGGCGGTGAGCGTGGAACCCGTGGCGGCCTCTTCCAGACACCGATAATCCAAACGCCCTTTCACCCGCATCTTCTCGGCCGCGTCGACGAAGGCTTGCGAAAAATCAATGCCCACCACCTCCGCGCAACGGCGCGCCAACTCAAAGCTCGAACGTCCCACGGCGCACCCAATGTCCAGCGCCCGGGCATGCTCCGGCACGGAACTCCAATCAAACGTCTCGGACACGGTGCGCACGGGAAACCCCAACGCCTCACGGGGACCGAATTTCCAGGGCAGAATCTCCTCGTCCGCGCCGTAGTGGAACAAGAGGTATTCGTCGACCAGCTTCTGCGTTTCGTAAGGATTGTCCGCCTTCATCCTGACCGATTCACCCCAACACCAACGGCCCGCCCTCACAATGAACCGCCGTGCCGAACGACTCGAGCGGGTGGCCCATCGAATGCGCCAAGCTGAGCCAGAGACGGTTGTGCGCCACCTTGTCAAACTTGAGGCTGCGCCCGGTCAGGATCCCGTGGGCCTTGCCGCCAATGAGCACAAAGGGAATGTCCTCCAAGGTGTGGGAGTTCCCTTTGCCCAACTCGTTGAGCCAAACCACCAGCGTGTGATCGAGCATCGACCCCTCCCCTCCGGGCTCGCGCGTCGCCGCAAGGCGCTCCACCAGATAAGCCAACTCCCCACAAAACCACTCATTGATCCTGACCAGTTTCTCCACCGCCGCCGCGTTCTCGTCCGGCTCGTGCGAGAGCCCGTGATGCCCCTCATCGATTCCTAACCAAGACATTCGGGCCTGACCCACGGATCGCATGTATTGCAACGTCGCGATCCTCGCCATGTCGTTCGCCAGCGCGTTCACCAGCAGATCGATCTGCATCCGGCTGATCTGGGGCGTATTTTCGTTCACCAGCTCGATGCTCGGATCGATTTCCGGCACCGGATATCCCACCCGACTCGTCTCCCGGGCGGATTGGTCGAGCTGTTTTTCCAAGTCCCGAACCAGCGAGAGATGTTGGTCGAGCAAGGCGCGGTCCTCCGCACCGAGGTGCTTGGCCACGCTCGACAGATCCTCACGGACATCGTCGAGCACGCTGGAAACCGTCGCCCGATCCTTCATCTGCCCGTAGAGCTTGCGGAGGATTTGGCGCGGATCATCGATGGGCGCGACCGGTTGATTCGGGCCGGCATAACACATCCGGGTCCAGGGATCCGCCCGGTTGGGCACGGCCACCCCGAACTCGAGCGAACCGAACCGGGTCCGGGTCTCTTTGCGGCCCTGCAAGAAATTCTTCAATTCCTGATCGATCGAGATGCCTTTGGCCCAACCGGCGGGCGTGTCTGAACCGCCCTGGATATTTCCCGGGAACAACTCTGTTCCGGTGAGCAGGCAACTCATGCCGCGCATGTGGCGATCGCCATCGCCCCCGATCTTGTTGTGCACGCCACGCAGCACCAGCAACTGGTCCTGAAAAGAGGCCAAGGGCTGGAGGATGCGCTTGAGCTGGAACTCCGTCCCCTCCGCCTCCGGCCAGAACTCCTGCGGAATCGTTCCGTTTGGCGAAAACACGAAGATCACCCGCTGCCGATTGATCCGGCTCTCGCAAAATCCCGGCAATCCACTCAAAAAGGGCAAGGTTGCCGCGGACAGGCCGAGGTTGCGCAGAAAATGACGTCTCGTCTTCATCGGGTTGCAGTGAGGGAGGAGGGAACGGTTGAAGCCAAGGATTGGATCACGGCGATTTCTACCAGCAAATTGCGAATTTTGAACCCGGATCCGGTGAACGCGGCCAGCAACCGATCCGCCGTCCCCGGTCCATACGATTCCACCGGCTGTTTGGCCAAATGATCAAAAAGTTGCGCGATGAAACTGGCGTGGGCCGAGGGACTGTCCGCTGCATACACCGCCAAGTCACGCGCTCCGGACAGTTTCACGGCGGCTCCGTTGGCATCGATGAACTCGCCCGCCGCCTGGATCGGCTTTCCCTTCTCCTGGGCGCGCCACCGGCCGATGGAATCGAAATGCTCCAGGCTGAACCCGAGCGGGTTGATCGTGGCGTGACATCCCATGCAACTCTGGCTGCGGGTCAGCTCCGTGACCTTTTCGCGCATCGTCAGGTTGGGATCGAACCGCCCGTCCTCAAACTTGATCGCCTCCGGGGGCGGCTTGAGTCGCATCCCGACAATGTGCCTGGTCAGGAACACGCCGCGATGGATCGGCGAGGTGTTGTCGTGGTAGGCGAACGAGGTCAACAGGTAAGGATGCGTGACCAGCCCGGCCCGACCCTGCGCCGGAAGCGCCACCCGCCGGAACTCGTCGCCCCCTGCCGGGACCGCATTGGGAACCCCGTAAACGGCCGCGAGCCGGTGGTTCAGATAGAGCCCGTCATCGAGCAAGAGCCGCCGGTAATCGGACGACTCTCCCCAAACCACCTCTTCAACGAACAGGTCGAGCGAGGTGCGCAAATCCGCCAGGATCGCCGGGCTGAATTCCGGAAAACGCTTCGGATCTTTCGAGACCTGCGCGGCACGATCCAGCTCCAACCAATGCTCGAAGAATCCACCCAGCTTGGCCCGGGCCCGGGCGTCGGAAAGCATCCGCCAAGCCTCTTTGGCCACCTGTTCCCGGGTCGACAGCTGGTGCTTCCGGGCCGCCTCCCGCAGCCGCTGGTCCGGGATCGAGTCCCACAGGGCCAATGCCAAGCGCGACGCCACCGCCCAATCTCCCTCCGGCGCCACTGCTTCCGGGTAGAGAAACTGCGGGGACGTCAGGGTGTAGATCACGAACCGCTTCAGCGATGCCTCCAACGGCGCGTCTTTGGGCAAACGCCGGTCCAGAAATTGCTCGCGCTCGGCCTCGGAAAACTCGCGACGCCATGCCCGCTCGACAAACTCCTTGGCGAACGTGCGGATCTTTTCCCGACGCACCTCCGGAGCATCCTCCTTTTTGACCCGGGCCAACTCATTCACATGACCGATCACGGAATCGGCCGCCTCGATGGCGGCATCCGTGAGGGCCTCGAGCCACTCGCGCGAGACCGCGTTGCCCCTCTCGTATCCCGCGCTGCGGTCATCCGCGGGGAACGGCGTCTTCAACGCCAGGGTCTCGTGCGTCCAATGCGGCGTCAACATCCTCGCGGGGACCGGTTCCAGAACGCCGTCCGGTCTCTTCCAAAAAAGGCGGATCAAGGCGTGGACTTCCTTGTATTTGAAGAATTCCAACCGAATCGGGTAGACGCGTCCCCCGATCAACGCGACCCGCCCGGAGGCCTTGCGCACCTCGTTGCTCCCGGCCACCAGGGCGTCGATGAGGTGTCCTCCCTCCCATTCATGATTGTTCACCCAGAGCATGGCCCCGTTGCGGGTCTCGAGGACGAACTCGTATTCCCCCGTCGTCGGAGCGATCAACCCGCCTTCCCACCGCACCGAAAATTCATCCTGCGCGGGAAACGAAACGCCTTCCGGAAGCGACGGAAGACCGGTCCCGAAATCGAATTGGATCGCGGGATCAACCCGTTTGAACTTGTCCTTGCCCTGCAATTCCTTGTCGCCACTGAACCCGCGCCGTCCGAAATATTGTCCGGTGAGCCCGCGTTCCGGGCCGGGGATCTGACCGGCGTTGCCCCGAAAACTGGCGACGAGGTCCGCCACCGAATTGCGGAATTGCGGCACCGTCAGACGAGCCATCTCCTGCCGAACCGGACGCCCCTTCAGGCGAGCGGCGGGAGAATAGAAGGCGTCGTAGATGTAACGCGCCACGGCCTGGGCCTCCTCGCCCACGCAGGCCCCGACGTTGTCCTCCGGCATGGTCCGCTCGATCTTGGCGGCCAGCGCCGGCAACGACAGTTTCCCGTGCAGGGGATCGTCCGCCTTGCCATCCACCCCCTCCCCGGCGGCCCCGTGACATTCCGCGCAAAGTTTCCGGTAGATGACCTCGCCCCGCTCCGCCCCGTGCCCTGCCAAGGGCGCCGCCCCCGCGGCCAGAACCAACAAGATGATTGTTTTCCAAGCCATCGCCCAGATAGGGACCACGCCCGGAGGCGGAGCGTTGAAAATCTTTGCAGAGATTTCCTGTTCCGGGACGGCGCTCCCAGCGTAACCCTTGTGACCATGGAACTCCGCGACCGACTCATCCAGGCCTACATTGATCATGTGCTTGAGGAGGGAAACCCACCGGCCTCGGTCTTCAAATTCTGTCGCTCCCTCGGTGTGGCCGAGACCGATTTCTACCGGACCTTTTCCTCGTTCCCCGCCCTGGAAGGCGAGATTTGGGCTTCCTGGGTGGAGGAGACCCAGGCCGCCATCACCGCCTCTCCCGAGTGGCAGGGTTTCAATGCCCGTCAGCGGGTCCTGACCTTTTTCTTCGCGTTCTTTGAGCGCGCTGTGAAACACCGCTCCTTCCTGCTCGCCCGCTTTCCCTGCCCCAAGCAACGGCTCGGTGGCCAATCGACCTCCCTCAACGCCCTCAAACGAAGATTCGAGAAGTTCGCCGAAAGCGCCTTGCAACACGGGGCCGACTCCGCAGAAATCCCGTCGCGCGGTCCCTTGAACCGCGCCTACGCCCCCGTTCTCACCGAAGTCTTTCTCGGCGCGATCGACTTCCACGTCCGGGACGACAGCCCGGGGTTCGAGCGCACCGATGCCTACCTGGAGAAAGCGACCGTGCTCTCCTTTGAACTGATGAGCCACTCGGTCCTCGAATCGGCCATCGATCTGATCCAGTTCACCCTGCAAAACGCGACGAAGGCGGGCCGATGAGCGACTCCGGCATGACCTCGATCCCCAGCCACAAACTGGCCCGGGTGGCGAGCCTGGCAGGGGCCGGGGCCCAGGTCGGCGCGAACTATCTCAAGCATTTCGGCCGCAAAGTCCTCACCGGGGAAGCCCCCGAGGACGATCTCCACTCCGCCAACGCCGACGCCGTCTACCGCAGCTTCGCCACCCTCAAGGGCGGGCCGCTCAAAATGGCGCAGATGCTGAGCATCGATCGAAACCTGCTCCCCAAAGCCTACCGTGACAAATTCGCGCTGGCCCAATACTCCGCCCCCCCGCTCTCGTATCCACTCGTCGCCAAAACGTTTCGCCGCGAACTCGGCTGCGATCCGTTGGAATTGTTCGACGAATTTTGCCCGACCGCAGCCCACGGCGCCTCGATCGGCCAAGTCCATCGCGCCCGGAAAGACGGCCGGGATTATGCCGTGAAGGTCCAATATCCCGGCGTGGCCACAAGCGTCCGCAGCGATCTCGCCCTGGTCAAACCGATCGCCCTGCAAATGCTCGGCCTCAAGGCGGCGGACATCGAGGAATATTTCCAGGAAGTCCAGGAACGATTGTTAGAGGAGACCGACTACGAGTTGGAACTCCAGCGATCCATCGACCTCTCGCGCCGGTCCGCGCATCTCCCCGGGATCCGTTTTCCGGCCTACTTCCCGCAATGGTCCTCGAGGCGCGTGCTGACCATGGAATGGATCGAGGGCCTGCCGCTGGACCGCTTCGCCGATCAGGAACCGCGTCCGGAAGTCCGGGACCGCGTGGCCCAAGCCATCTGGGACTTCTATCACTTCCAGGTGCACACCCTGCACCAGTTCCACGCCGACCCGCACCCCGGAAATTTTCTGGTGCTGCCGGACGGCGCGGTGACCGTCCTCGATTTTGGATGCACCAAAACCATCACCGCCGACTTTCAGCGCACCTACTTCGAGCTTCTCAAGCCGGACGTGCTCCACAATGAAGCCCGGTTCGCCGACGCCTTGACCGCCCTGGGCGTGCTCCAACCCACCGATCCCCCGCGCCTGCGCCGCGCCCTTCTCGAAAAGGCCAGGGAGGGGAGCCTGCTCCTGTCCCGCCCTTTCCACACCGAACTCTTTGATTTCGGCGAGGCCGCCTACATGGAGAGCATCTTCGCCCTGGGCGAACGCAACCGGCAGGATCCGGATCTTCTGGAAATCGGCCCCACCCGCGGACCCGCTTCCGCGCTCTACCTGAACCGCGCTTACTTCGGGCTCTACTCGCTCATGGGCCGCCTTCGCGCCCGGATCCGCGCCCAGATCCCGGGTGCCTGATCCCTCCCGCGGAACGATCTCTCTCATCGATCACAACGGTGCGGCGCGGCATTCGCCTCGGCCCTCCTTTTCCCGAGCAAAACCGGTTGCACCGCTCCGCCTCCAAGCCGAGAGGCGGGGTCTCATGTCGAAATCAACCCTTGAAGAAGGCCGGGCGTTCCTGGCGGAAAACGCGACCCGCGAAGGCGTTCAGACCACGGCCAGCGGACTGCAATACAAGTTCCTCGTCGAGGGAACCGGAAAAAGCCCGCGCGCCCGCGACACCGTGGAGGTGCACTACCGCGGCACCAACATCCAGGGCGTGGAGTTCGACAGTTCCTATGCCCGCCGCGAACCGGCCGAATTCCCGCTGAACGCCGTCATTCGCGGCTGGACCGAGGGAGTCCAGCTCATGAAGGAAGGCGCCAAGTTTCAATTCTTCATCCCCTCGGAACTGGCCTACGGTTCCCGTGGCGCACTTCCCGACATCCTCCCGAACGAAACCCTGATTTTTGAGGTCGAATTGCTCAAGGTCTGGGAAGACTGATTGAAAACTGCGGTCCCCCGCGTCCGTGTCCAAAGGGCTTGACCGAGTTTCCTTCCCTGCCCCGTCTCCGCGCCTTCGGGATCGCCCTGGTTCTCTTCCCGGGCGCAACCGTTCTCTCCGGTCTTGCCGCGGAACCGGCGTCCGACCCCGAAACCGCCGCCCGCGCGGCCGCCAAGCGCACCTACGAGACCCGGGTGGTCCCCTTCCTCAAGACCTACTGCAGCGCCTGTCACGAAGACAAACAGAAAGGCGGCGTCACCTTCCGCTATGCCAAGCGAGACCCCGGTTCCCCCGCGTTCCGCAGCATCTGGAAAACCTCTTTGAGCAATGTCGAGTCGGAGGCCATGCCGCCGGAGGATGAGAAACAACCGACGCCCGAGGAGCGCAAAATGTTCGCGGACTGGGTGAACGGATTGAAATACCTCAGCCCCAAAGACCCCGGCGCTTTCGTCATCCACCGCCTCAGCAAAACGGAATACGGCAACACGCTCCGCGATCTCTTCGGCGTCGATCCCGGGATCGCCAGCGAGTTGCCCGATGAAGTTCCCGGTGCCGGTTACTTGAACTCCATCTCCCCGGTGCAGATGGAACAATACCTCGACATCGCCAACAAGGTCCTCGACGAGATCCTGACGACCGATGGAAAGCTACCCAGCCAGATCGAATCCCAACTCTTCGGTCCCGTTCCCGCCACCGCAAAACTTTCGGAAGAGTCGATCCGCCAAAGCGCCGTCCAGCTCGCGCGGCGCACGTTCCGCCGTCCGCCGTCCGATTCGGAAGCCGCGCTGCTCGTCAAGGTTTTCCGCTTGGCCAGGGACAACGGGAAATCCGACCCGGAAAGTTTGCTGCTGATGCTCAAGGCCGCCCTCGTCTCCCCTCAATTCCTGTTCATCACGCCCATCCCTGCGACGGGGAATGCTCCGCTCCCGGAGATTGTTCCTCTGGACGATGATCAACTCGCCTCACGACTCTCCTATTTTCTCTGGGCCACCATGCCGGATTCCACCCTGACCGATCTGGCCGCTGCCGGGACCTTGCATCAACCGGAGGTTCTCCGCGCCCAAGTCCGCCGCATGCTGGCCGATCCACGTTCGCGCGCCCTGTTCGACGGCTTTGGCGCGCAATGGCTGGGGCTGGACAAACTCGCCACCAAAACCTTCGATGCCGCGAAGTTCCCCGGCATGACCCAGACCCTGCGGACCGCCATGTATGACGAGGCCCGGTTGTTCTTCGCCGACATCGTGGCCAACAACCGCAGCCTCACGACCTTCGTCGACTGCGATTTCTCTTATCTCAACGAAACCCTGGCCCCTCTCTACGGCTTGGAAAAGACGGTGACCGGTCCGGCCATGCGCAAAGTGCGCTTCACCAACGAAAATCGCGGAGGCATTCTGGCCATGCCAGGAATCCTCGCAACCACCTCGTTTCCCAACCGGACCAGTCCGGTGAATCGCGGGGTCTGGGTGCTGGAGCAAGTCCTGGGACAACACGTCCCACCCGCTCCGGCCAATGTCCCCTCGCTGGACAAACAAGACCAGAAAACCGTCGCCGGGTTGACCCTGCGACAACGCACCGAACTGCACCGCACGAATCCGGTCTGCGCCAATTGCCACAAGATCCTCGACCCGATCGGATTCGGTCTGGAAAACTTCGATGCCATCGGACGCTGGCGCGATGCGGACGAAACCGGTGGAACCATTGATCCGACCGGGGAACTGCCGGGAAACCTGCGCTTCCAGTCCCCCGGCGAACTCAAGCGCATCATCGCCTCTCGTTCGGCCGATCTCTGCCGCAACCTGACGGAAAAGATGCTGGCCTACGCGCTCGGCCGCCCCTTGGAAGGTTATGATGAAATCGTGGTTGACCAGCTCACCCAAACCATCAAGGAGGACAATTACCGCATGCAGACGCTCATCAGCGCCATCGTCGGCAGCTATCCCTTCACCCACCGGCGCACCAAGGAATAATGTGATGATCATACGCAAAAACTGGCGGATGGACCGCCGCACCTGTCTGCGAGGGCTCGGAGCTTCCCTGGCCTTGCCTCTGCTCGATGTGATGGCGGAGAGCAAAGCGGCCAAACCACCCGTGCGCCTCGGTTTCATGTATATGCCTCACGGAGTCATCATGAATCATTTCTGGCCCACAAGCCCAGAAACCTATCTGACCTCACCGCCACGCAACCTGGAATCACTCAAGGGCGTTCTCGAACAATGCCTCCTCATGAAGGGAATCGCGGGCGTCAACCCCGCTCCCTTCAATGGCGCGCCCCATGCCCTGGAATTGTCCACCTGGCTGACCGCCACCCTGCCCAATGCAGACCGGCGCAACCAGGTGAACATCGCCATCTCCGCGGATCAGATCGCCGCCAATTCGATCGGCGCCTTCACCGCCCTCCCTTCGCTGGAACTAGCCACCATGCCGCAAACCCACAAGGAAAACCAGGAAGGCCTCCACGAAGCCTACTATTCCCACTGCAGTTACAGCTCTCCCACCCAGGCGCTCCCGGCGGAAACCAACCCTCGCACGGTCCTCAACCGCATCTTCCAAAGTCAGGGTCAGGGCGCTCAGCCCGGACTCCGCCGGACCAGCGATCCCCTCGAACGCAGCATGCTCGACCTCGTCCTCGGCGGGGCCAAGGATCTCCGCTCCTCACTCGGGGAATCCGACCGCCACAAGCTCGACGAATATCTCGACAGCGTCCGCTTCCTGGAACGGCGCATCGCCGCCATTGAATCGCGCCAGGCGGAAGCGGCCAAGAGAGCGGCCGGCGTCACCTCCACCAAACGCAGCGGCAGCGACTCCGTCCCCATCCAAGTGGTGATCCCGGAAGGTGATCGCCGCAGCGATTACATGCGGGTGATGTGCGACCTGACGATCCTCGCTTTCCAGACCGACACCACCCGCGTCAGCACTTACATAGGCTCCACGCCCAACGGCGTCTCCTATCCAGAGCTCGGTTTCACCGACCAACACCACTCCCAAACCCACCACAACAACGAAACGGAGAAGGTGGACAAGGTTTCCAAGATCACCGCGTTCAACATCTCCCAATTCGCTTACATGATCAAACGAATGCACAATCTCCGCGAGGGCGACGGCACCTTGCTGGACAACTGCATCATGATGTGGGGCTCAGGCCTCGAGGATGGCAACGCCCACAGCCGGGCCAACCTCCCCTTTATCCTGGCCGGACGCGGCGGCGGCTCGGTCCGGCCCGGCCGATTCCTCACCAACACCTCTGGCAACCAGGGCGATCTCCTCGGCACTCTCCTCACCTGCGCCCGCATCCCGCTGGACCGCCCCATCGGAATCGCGAACAAGCTCTTGATGGACGCGATCTGAAGCCGGTCAGGACGCTTCCGGTTCCAGGCCATCGACCTCCGGTCTCGGGGCCCCTTCCCCGGGCGATGCGCGCAAGGCACTCCAAGCCTGCCAGAGCAAGACCGGGATCATGAGCTTGAGGAGAAATCCGCTCAACCCGTGGAAAAACCGCCAGGCCGAATTGGCCTCGCGCAGGATGGAAACCGAATCGACATAGATCGTCTCACAGGCCCCGTTGCCACTGTCGGTCCGTGTCAGGCTCGTGCCCCGCTCCCCGCCCTCATGGGAATATTCACAGAGCACTCCCCGAAGCAGAATCTGATCCCCCTTGCCAATCCTTCGCAGCGTCCCCTCCACATCGGGCTTGCTCGCCAGAATGTGATTGTTCGACACCTGATCCAACCGGAACCGACTCCACACCGCCTCATCAACCACCCGGTATTCGAGCGTGAAATCCCCGCTGGAAAAGCGAACATCACGATACACACCGCCCAACGCGTTGAATCCCCAGACCACTCCGAAATCACGGAAGTTGAGACGGTCATTCCACAGCTTGTGATAAAAATCATGCCAGCTCTCGCTGTCGTGATAGGAGACAACCAAACCACGCAACTCGTAGTCGGCCACCGGCCGGATCCTATATTTGACACCGTGCTTGTCCACCTCGAACGGCGCCCGCGTCGTCGGCTTCTGGATCGGATCCAACGCCAGTCTGCGATCGATCTGCTCCGCCCCCGGAAGCCCCCCCTGCTGCGATCCGGCAAAGAGGTGAAACAACAGCAGGAATCCGAAGCACCGGAGCATGAATCAAATCGAGGACCGCCCTTTCCCGGTAACGATATGGCAACGATCCCGACAATGCAAACCCGGTGGTTGAAAGGTTCCCCATTCCACCCGAAGGTGGAACCTGATGATCGTTGGCATTGATTTGGGCACGACGAATTCCCTCGTCGGCGTCGTGGACTCCGGATTCCCCATCCTCCTCGCGGATTCGGACGGAAGACGCCTCCTGCCGTCTGTTGTCCACTGGCCCTCCGCGGAAGGTGCCCCCACACGGACCGGTCTTCCCGCCCGGCGCCTGCTGGCCTTGGACCCCGCTCACACCATCGCCTCGGTGAAACGGTTCATGGGCCGCCGCCTTGCCGAAGTCGATCCCGCCACCCGCGGAGATCACCCGCTCGCGATCGGCCCGGACGGATTTGTGCGCATCGGCTTGGGCGATGCCCTGCTCACTCCGGAAGCGATCTCGGCGGAAATTCTCAAGCAACTGAAGCGGACCGCCGAAACCGCCTTGGAGACAACGGTGGACCGCGCCGTCATCACCGTGCCGGCCTACTTCAACGATGCTCAGCGCCAGGCCACCAAACGGGCCGGAGAACTGGCCGGATTCACCGTGGAACGCATCCTGGCCGAACCGACCGCCGCCGCACTGGCTTACGGCTTGGACAAGCTGGCGGAATCCTCCAGGGTCGCGGTTTACGACCTGGGCGGAGGCACGTTCGACATCTCGGTTCTCGAACTCAACAAAGGCGTCTTCCAGGTCATTGCCACCTCGGGCGATACCCGGTTGGGCGGCGATGATCTCGACCGGGCGATCGTCGATTGGATGGAGGCGCGACTCCAGTTGACCGATCCGGGCTTGGTCCGTGCGCGCCTCTTGGAAGCAGCGCGCGACGCCAAGGAAGCACTCAGTGAAAGGGAGGAAGTCGAGATCCTCCTCCCCTTTTTGCAAGGAGCCACCAGCCATCAACTCACCTTGACCCAGGCGGAATTCGAAACCTTGGCCCTGCCCTTGGTGCGCCGCACGCGAACCCACTGCCTCCGCGCCCTGTCCGATGCCGGGATCACCGACCCGGCCTCGGAACTCAACGCGGTCATCCTGGTGGGCGGCAGCACGCGCATTCCCCTGGTGCGACGCTTTGTGGCCGAGCTGTTCGGGAAGGAACCGGACATCAGCCAGCACCCGGACGAGGCGGTGGCCCTGGGTGCCACCATCCAGGCCGGAATGCTCTCGGGCGCTCTCCGGGACTTGGTCCTTCTCGACGTCACCCCGCTGTCGCTCGGCATCGAAACCTTCGGCGGGCTCATGAATGTCATCATCCCCCGCAACACCACGATCCCCGCCAAGGCCGGTGAACTCTTTACCAACGCGGTGGCCAATCAGCCTTCCATGCTCATCCGCGTCCTCCAGGGCGAGAGGGAACTGGCCAAGGACAATTGGGATCTCGGCCAGTTCACCATCGATTTCGAGCCCGGTCCCAAGGGCAGCGCCAGGGTCGGGGTGCAATTCGAGATCGATGCCAACGGCATTCTCCGCATCCTCGCGCGCGACACCCGCACCAACACCGATCGGGTCCTGGAGATCGCCAGCGCAGCGGTCAATGTGGAGGACGAAGCCGTGGAGCGGATGATTTCTGAATCGGTCGACCACGCGTTCGAGGACATGAACGAACGGATCTGGACGGAGGCAAAACTCAAGAGCGACGAACTGCTTCCCGCCGTGGATGCCGCTTTCGCGCTCGTCGGCGACGAACTCGATCCTGCAGAGAAAGACACCATCACGAACGCCGCCGCCGAAGTGCGCGCCGCTCTGAGCGCCCATCCGCACGACGCCCAACGCCTGAAACGGGCCAACCAAGCCCTGGACGAAGCCACGGAAAGTTTGGCGGCGATGCTGGTGGAACGGGCCTACGCCCGGGCCCTGGCCCAGAATTCCCCCTCCTGAAGGTCCGGCCGACCTACCCTTTTCGCTCGGGCGGCGGGCCGACGAGTTCCGCAAGCCTCTGCTTCATTTTCTCCGCCACTTCCGGCTGACGCTCGAGAAGATCGGTCGTCTCCCCCGGATCCTTTTCCAGATCGAACAGCTGGAAACGGGGCACTTTCGTGGTCGCGAGCTTCCTCTCCACAATCACGTTGCGCGCCGCCCCCGAATCATGCCGCACCAGCTTCCAGCGTCCCGTGCGGAAGCCAAAGTTGCCGGAGGAGCCGTTGTCCTGCTGCACGAGTTCTGTCCGCCCTTTTTCACCGGGCTCACCCAGCAACGCTCCCAACACATCCATGGAGTCCGACGCCGCACCCACCGGAATGCCGACACCGATGAGCGAGGCCAAGCTCGCGAACAGGTCGATCGTGGCCACGACCTCAGTCGATACACCCGGCCGGATCGTCCCCTTCCACCGGGTCAAAAACGGAGTCCGCGTCCCACCCTCGTAAACCGAATACTTTCCGCCCTTGAACGGTCCCGCGGCGCGGTGTCCGCCCAGTTTCTCGAGCGCCCCGTCAGCATAGCCGTCGTCCATGACCGGTCCGTTATCCGAACAGAGGACCACCAGGGTGTCTTCCGCGATGCCGAGGCGATCCAGCGCCGCCATCAGTTCACCGACGCACCAATCGAGCTCGAGAATGCTGTCGGTCCGGAACCCGTGCGGAGATTTCCCCTGGAAACGCTCGTGCGGCATGCGGGGCACATGCGGCTCATGCGCCGCAAAGAAGAGAAAGAAGGGACGGTCTCGGTCCGCCTCCATCCAGTCCACACTCCGCTTCACCCACTCGGCAGCGAGATCCTCGTCACGGAAACGCGCCCGCTCCCCGCCGGTATAGAAACCGATCCGGCTGATCCCATTGTGGATCGTCTGGTTATGACCGTGGGTCCAATCCATCTTCAACGAGCCACGCCGGTCCAGACCAGTGGGGTGATCTCCGCTCGGCTTGTTCGCATGGATCCGAATCGGATCGGCCGGATCCAAGTTCAAGACCCGACGATCCTGCAGGTAGACCTGGGGCACGCGGTCATTCGTGGTGGGCAACAGAAAACAGTGGTCAAATCCGATATCGATCGGTCCCGGGGCGATCTCTTCATTCCACTGCGGTCCACCCGGCCCGCCAAGCCCAAGATGCCACTTGCCGATCACGGCCGTTCGGTATCCCGCGCCCTGCAGCAGGCCGGGGAGTGTCGGAACCCCCGGAAGGATGATGGCCGGCGCGGCCGGTGGCGCCACACCCGTGCCTGCCGTCCGGAAAGCGTAAACTCCCGTGAGCAAGGAATAACGGGTCGGCGTACAAGTCGAAGCGGTGCAATAACCGCTCGTGAACCGGACTCCCTCCGCTGCGAGTCGATCGATTTGGGTCGTCTGATAGGTGGAAGCCCCCTGACAGGAAAGGTCCCCCCAACCGAGGTCGTCCGCCATGATCACGACGATGTTGGGTCGGCGCGGAGCGGCGAGGAGCGCCGGAGAACCCACAATGGCCAAGACGATGCAAAGCAGACATCTCATCAATCCCACGGTAAGGCCGCCGCGGTGCCGCTGGCAACGGCGAAACCGGGAGGAATCGCGCCCTGGAGAAGCGGATCACGCCCGGGCCCTGGCCCAAACTTCCTGACCGCTCCCCGGGGAAATGGCCAACACGGCCGAAACCTGCTGCAAGAACTGGTCTGCCTGATAAGGCTTCTGGAGGAACCCGGCCGGGCGCGCCCCGAAATCCATGGCAAAGGCGTCGAAATCCAGCAGGTAAGCACTGACCACGATCACCGGCACAAAGGCTCCCTCCGAGCGCAGGATTCGGAACATTTCCGCTCCGCTCATGCCGGGCATGTTGAGGTCGAGCACAATCAACCGGATCTGATCCCGATGCTGCTGATAGAGCGCCAGGCCCTCCTCGCCGCTCCGCGCCCCCAGGGAAGCAATCCCGGCCCGCTGCAAGATGGCTTGATTCAAGCGGCGGATGCCGTCCTCGTCCTCCACCACCAGCACAAGCGGTTCGTTGGATGCAGCCGCCGCCACGGAAGCGGGAGCGGAGGCAACCGCCACCGGATCGACCCGGCGGGCCTCGAGCGGCGGCGCCGATTCTTCCACGACCACCGTCACCGGAAGTTCGGAGGCCGGAATGTAAACCCTCATGCAGGTGCCACGACCCTCCTCCGACGTGCAGGTGAGCCAGCCTCCATGCTGCCACGCAATTCCCGAGACCACCGCCAGACCGAGTCCATTGGACCGGGGATCCGTCGTGAAGAACGGTTCGAAGATGCGGGACCGGATGCTCTCGGGAATCCCGCTGCCGTTGTCGGTCACGCTGAAACAGATGAACCGGTTGCCCTCGGGATCTGCCGGATCGTGTTGACCAGCGCCGATCTGCAGCAATTCAGCCGAAACCTGCAACGTCCCTCCGCTTGGCATGGCCCGGATCGAATTGGCGCAAAGCTCAAGCAACACCGACCGAATCCGCTCCCGATCCGCCGTGACGTGCATGTTTTTCTGGGGCAATTCAATCTGGATCTGGTGCTCGGGCCCCAATCCGTCGGCCAGTTGATCCTTGAGCCACGACAGAATGGCCCCCACGCTGTTGATCCGGGCATCCATCAGATGGTGCCGGGAATACCCCAGCAAGCCACGGCAGATCGCCGCCGCTTGGCCCGCCGCGGCCCTCGCATAACTGATCGTCTGCGCCCGATCCTCGGGGCCGGTCTTTTGATCGAGCGCCGAGATTTCCGCCACAACCTGGGTCAGGATGCGGTTGAACTCATGCGCCATCCCGGTGGTGAGATTCCCGATCAGTTCCGCCCGGTCCACGTCCCGCGCCAAACTCTGCAACCGCGCCTCCTCCGTCCGATCCTCGAAACGCCACATGACCCCGAACGGCGTTCCGTCCGCGTTGCTCACCCTGAAGACCGATACCCGCGCCATCCCGTCTTCCGGTTGACGAAGCGCCCATGTCTGCGAGGTCATTTCCTGCTCCCGCCCGGAGACCAACAACCACCATTCCATGAACCGGCCCGAGTCCGCAAATTGCCAGGCCACTCTCTGGATGATCTGACGGGCGTCCAGCAATTCCAGATCGTTCTCCGTAAACCGGCCAAACTGCGCGAACCGCCCGTTCCACCAGCAGAGCCGCTGCTCCTCTCCCGCCAGGAGCAGAAATCCATCCCGGCTCCCCTCCCCAACGGCCCGGGCACAAATCGCCTCCTGCTCCGCCCGATCCTGCGCCTCTTCGAGTCGCTTCTCCAACCGCTCGCGTTGCCCTTGCGACTCGACGAAAAAGGCCTCCAGCTTTTTGGCCAAACCGTTGAGACGCCGATTCAATGCCGACAGCACCTAGGGTCCGCTCTCCTTGACCCGCACCGAAAAATCACGCTGTTCGAGACGGTTCATGGCTTCGGAAGCTGCTTGGAGCGGCACCTGAAGCCATCGGCTGATGAGCCAGGCGCCTCCCACGGACCCGGCCAATCCGAACAAGCCGGCCAGCACGAGAAGACCGACAGCTTTGGATTGCAATTTCGCCGCCTCAAGCTGCGGCAGGCGCACCACCACCCGCCAGGGAGAACTCAATCCCCCCAGACCGATGGTCCGGACCGGAACCTCAAAGACCGATCCGTCCGCCAACGAATGCCCAAAGCTGCGCCCGATCCAGGCGGGATTGCGATGCGCCAGCACTTGCCCACGCTCATCCACCACCGCCACTTCCTCCGCCTGGATGCGGCTCACCGGACCGGAAACAATCCCGGGCGACAAGTGAACCTCCAGAATTTCCGCCGCTCCGCCACCCCCGCTCTGCAATTCCAGCGCCAGCATCAGGGACACCTCCGCCGAACCGCTCCCAGCATCCTCCCCGCCACCGCGGTATTCCGTGGGCTGGAGAGCGGTGAGAACGCCACCCGCGCCCAGACGAGCCCAAACCGAGGCCCCCGGATGCAAAATCTTGCCGGCCCGGGTCGAGATCGCCAGACCCGTGGCCCGGTGCAACGTGATCCCGGCAAAGTCCGGACACTTCCCCACCCACCCCCGCAGCGCGGCCAACCGCTCGGCGTCTTCCTTCCCGGCGTTCGCCACCACCGGGTCCGCAGCGATGTTCCGCGCGGAGAGAATCCACCGTTCCAACAAACCGCCATACAACGGTTCCACACTGTCCGCCAACGTCCGGACCCCGCTCATGCGGAGATTGACCGCACCCTGCCGCAACGCGGGCATGAGCAACAAGCCCGCCAGGACCAGCGGGAGAAGGGAAGCGGCACAGAGACCGGCAAAAATGCGGACGGAGAGGCGATGACCCATGCGGCAAGCCGCCGAAAGCGGCTCCTGCCTGGTTGATAATTCAGGAAAATCAAAAAATCAACAACTGTCAATCAAATGAAACCCGCTCTGCCCCGGCATACAGATTGAATCCGCCCTCGCGCACGAACCCGGCCAACGTCTGGCCCGACTCCCGTGCCAGATCAATGGCCAAACTGCTCGGGGCAGAGATGCCAGCCACCACCGGGATCCCGGCGACCAAGGCCTTTTGCATCAGTTCAAAGGAGATCCGCCCACTGACCAACAAAACGCTGTTCGCCAGCGGCAACCCTCCTTCCAGCAGAGCCCGGCCGATCACTTTATCCAACGCATTGTGCCGCCCGGCGTCTTCGCGGAGGCATTGCAACTGGCCGTCCACCGAAAAGATGGCGCTGGCATGCAGGCCACCGGTGCGCTCAAACCCAATCTGCGCTTCGCGGAGACGGCGTGGCAGCCCCAACAAGAAGTCCGCCGCAATCACCGGTCCGCCAACCACCGGAGGACAGGCCAGGAAGACGCTGTCGATCGTCGCTTTCCCGCAAATCCCACAACTGGAGCCGCTGAAAACATGGCGCGTAAGGCGCTCCAACTGCAGCGAATCGGGGTCCCGCAAAAAAACCTCGACGACGTTGCCGCGACTCTCCTCGGCTCCGCAAGGCGTGATGTCGAAGAGGTCGTCCACGGAACGGATGATGCCTTCCGTCCGGAGAAACCCGGCCGTCAGCTCCCGGTCATGACCCGGCGTCCGCATGACGACGGCGAGACCGCGCCCCTCGACCCGAATCTCCAGGGGTTCCTCGACGGCGACAAAATCGCCCTGCGCCTCCGTGTTCCAGGCGGCATCGGCCCGGCGGCATCGCAGCAATTCGACTTCTCGGGCGACCGGATTCACGCGCAGGTCTTGGCCGGAACCACGGAGGTGAAAAAATTCCGCAGCAGACGCAGCCCCACTTCCTGGCTCTTCTCCGGGTGGAACTGCGTGGCCACGACCTTCCCCCGCTTTACCCCGCTGGCAAATTCACCGCCATAACGGGTGCGACAGGCCACGTCCGAAGCCAGGGCCGGGCGCGGGTAATAGGAGTGGACGAAATAGACATGAGGATCCGCGCCCAGTGCCTCCCAGAGCGGGTCTCCGTCATCCACGGGATCAATCTGATTCCAGCCCATGTGCGGCACCTTGAGATCCGAGACCGGAAACCGGACGACATCTCCCGGGAACACCCCGAGCCCGGCCACGCCCGGGGATTCCTCGCTTCCGGAAAAGAGCACCTGATACCCGAGGCAAATTCCGAAATAGGGACGATCCGCCAGGATCCAGTCACGAACCGGTTCGCGCAGTCCCTGCTCCACCAGATGCCGGACGCAGTCACCAAATGACCCTTGTCCCGGCAAAACCAGGGCATCGATCCCCTCCATCTGGCCCGGGTCCGTCACCAGGTGCGCACTCACTCCGACTGATTCCACCGCCTTGTGCACGCTCCGCAGGTTGCCCGCCCCGTAATCGATGATTCCGACCTTCACCCCGCCACCCTACATCCTGCGCGGCTCCACGCCAAGCAGGTGACGGACAAAGAAATCCGCCCGTCTCCGGGACGCATACGGCGTCTCTCCCGCCCCATGATCGTGCCCCGGCAAAACAAGCAATTCAAAGTCCTTGTCCGCCCGGACCAGGGCATCCACCACCTGCAGGGTGGACGCGGGATCCACATTGTGATCCAACTCGCCAACGGTGAGCAGGAGATTCCCGGTGAGACGCCCGGCATTCACCACGTTGGAATTCGCCGCATATTCGGGACCGATCGGCCAACCCATCCAGGCTTCGTTCCACCAGATCTTGTCGACCCGATTGTCATGGCATCCGCAGTCGGCCGCGGCCGCCCGGTAGAAATCGCCGTGAAAGAGCAATGCCGCCAGCGCGCTCTGCCCTCCCGCACTCCCGCCATAAATGCCGACCCGCGTCAAATCCAATCCCGGATGCCGTTGCGCCGCCGCCTTGAGCCAGGCGATCCGGTCCGGAAAACCCGAGTCCCTCAGGTTCTTCCAACAGACATCGTGAAAGGCCCGGGACCGCCAATTCGTCCCCATCCCATCGATCTGCACCACGATGAATCCCAACTCCGCCATCCCCTGAGCCTGCAACCACAGCCCCCATTTCTTGGGGACAAAGAAATCGTGCGGCCCGGCGTAAATCTTTTCCAGGACCGGGTAGCTGCGCGCGGGATCAAAGTTCGTGGGCCGGTAAATGACCCCGTGAATCGGCGTTTTGCCGTCGCGTCCCAAGGCAGAAAAACGCTCCGGAAGCCGCCAACCGGCACCCAGCAAAGGACCGATGTCCGCCCGCTCCAGGACGCAGACGAGTTTTCCGTCGGCCGAGCGCCGCAACTCCGTGACCGGCGGGGCATCGACCCGCGACCAACGATCGATGAACCATCGCCCGTCCGGGGAAAACTCCCACTCGTGCGTGCCGTCCCCTTCGGTCAGAAGGGTCAGCCCGCTGCCATCCAGATTCACCCGGGCCAGGTGGACATGATAGGGATCTTCCCCGGGACGGATGCCCATCGCCTTGAACCAGACTTGACGCTGTTCTGGATCGATCCGGACCACTTCACGGACCACCCATTCCCCCTGAGTCACCTGATTTTTCACCCGGCCCGCGCGGGCATCGTAGAGCCAAAGGTGATTCCACCCGTCGCGTTCGCTGGCCCAGACCAGCTCGCCGGTTGAGTCAAGCCAGTGCAACTCCGTCTTCTGCGAGTAATCGATGAAGGTCGGGCTCGTCTCCTCCACCACAACCCGGGCCTCGCCCGTCCCGGCGTTCACCGCCACCACGCGCTGGAGCTGATGCCCCCGCTGATTGAAGAGCACCGCAAAGCTTTCGCTGTCGGCAAACCAGTGCAAATCCCCGAGACTCCACGGGTTCGGAAAAAGCTCCGCGGAAACCGGGATCGACCGCCGCGTGGACAGGTCGAAAAGCCGGGCGCGCGGCTGATCGATCTCATCCCCGGGCTTGGCGTAGTTCAAGGAATGCAGCTGGGGCTGCAACCCCTTTGCCGGAGCGGATTCAACCAACCAAACCTTGCGCTCCGGAGCTTGGCGCACTTGGAACGCCACCAATTTGTTGCCATCCGGAGAAAGGTGGAGCGGTTCGCGATAAGGATTCGCACCGCTCCCATCCTTGGAGAGCTGAATCTCCTCCCTCGTGCCGCCCTTGCGCAACCAGACGTTGCCTTCCCGCACAAACGGTTTCCAAGCCGACTCTTCCGCTTCCGGCTCCGCCCCCGTCTTCTTCACGGGCGGTTCCGAACCATCCACCACCACTTCGCCGCCCCCCTCGATCGCCTCGTAGACCCCGAGCCGATGCCCCTTCGCGTCCTCCACGAGCCACACGTGACCAGCGAACGTGTGCTGCCGATGCACCGCCCCGGGCGCGACCTCGCCGTAGGCTTTGCGTCGCCCGCCGAGGTCGAGCCAGAACAGCCGGATCTTGCCGGGCCCCTCGTTGCGGAAACGAATGCTGGTTTCCGACCCGCCACCGCGGCTGCGCCTCGGCTCTTCCTCGCGCCGGATCCGTCCATCCAACAATCCGTCCGGAAAGCGGGAGGGATCCGTGAATACCGTGCGCTCCCCGCTTTCCGCGTTCACCTGGACGACTTCAAACGCCTTCGGGGCCGTTTCGACACGATACCAAAACGCGTTTCCGCCCTCGAGCCAATGGGGCTCCACCCTGGCCCGGAAGACCTTTCCCTCGCTCCGCTTGCCGAGACCGGCAGCCCGTTCGTAATCCTCTTTCGTGCCCTGGGCCAACGAAACGCCCATCCCGAGCAGACCAAGGGCCCATGGAAACAACCGCATCCCGGTGACTCTGCCGTCCCGGAGAGTCTTCGGCAAGCTCAGGTTGGCCAAAGCCACACCGTGAGCCCCATGCCGCCCAGCGCCAGCGCGAACAGAACCGCCACTTTTCCCGCGAACGCCCGGCTCCCCAGAACCATGGCCAAAACGGCCTTGAAGATGAGATTGGCGGCGCCACCGGTCATGATCACCCGCCAGCCAGTCGCCGCCTCCAGGTGCCCCCGGCTGACCAGGCTGGCCGTGGACAAAGTGATGGCATCCATGTCAGTCAACCCCGAGATCCCTGCCACTGCGTAAAGCCCGGCCGATCCAAAATGCTGCTTGGCCACCGCGACCCCGAACAGCACCAGCGCGTAGAGGCCCGCAAAGGCCACCGCACTCTTCAACTCCGAGGGCGGTTCCCGAATCACCGCAGTGGAGAACTCCTGCCGAGACCACCACCAACACCCGCCGGACACAAGGGACATCCACCCCAACATCGCCACAAACGGCGGGGCCATCTCCCAGGCCGCCCCAGGAGCCACCGCAAAAATTTCGGCCACGAGCCGGGCAAAGACGACCGTCGAGGAAAGGATCACCACCAGGGCCGGCAACCTCGTGCCCGCGCCAGGCACCATGCTTTGGCGGGAAAGACTGGCGGTGGTCGCCGTGCTCGAAATGAGCCCGCCCAAAACCCCTGACAGCAGCACGCCCCGGTGCGGGCCGACATACTTGGCCACCAGATACGCCGCCAGGCTGATGCCGACGATCAGAACCACCATGAACCAAACCCGAAACGGATTGAACACCTCAAAGTAGCCATACCCCTGATCCGGCAACACTGGGAGGATCACCAGACTGATCAACACGAGCCGCGCGATCGCCCGCAACTCCTCCTCACCAATGCGCGAGACCAATTCATGCAAGGGCTTTTTCCCTTGCAGAAGCACCATCACCGCCCCGCTCACCACCACCGCCACCACCGCGCGATCCACCATCGCGAGCAGGCCCGCGAAAAACATGATCAGAATCGCAAACTCCGTGGTCAACCCGCTGTCCGCGCCGTTGGAACCCTGCTTCGGAACATTGCCGATCCAGATGATCACCGTCAGGCTGGCGATGCTGGCCGCCACCATCCAGCCCCCGAAGAGCTCCGACATCAGCCCGGTGAGAGCCCCGGCCAGCGTCACCAGGCCAAATGTCCGGATCCCCGCCACCCGGTCCTTGGCCCATTCCCGCTCCAACCCCACCAACAAACCCAGGGCCAGAGACAAGCCCAAGGCCCGGAAAACGTCGGAAGTCGCGACCACCATCATCCAACCCTACAAAAACTCGGCGGAAAACACCATGTTTTCGTGCCTTCTCCCCCGCCCCAGCAAATGTGCTTGGTGAGGCGCACGATTTTCTGCAAATTCAAGGCGCGAAGAGGAAGCGGATGTGAATGGAACCGATGGTCATCCAAGGCGGAACGCATGGGCGATTCCGCTGCGAGAATGAATTCTGAGTAAGAACCGCGTAGCGACTCGTTTCCATGCCTGAAGCAAGAAAACAGAAAGTGCAGAATGTTGGGTGGGCGACACCAAACTCCGCCCCGAGATGAACGCGGATCACAGCTTGGAGGAAGCGCCTCCCGCCACGGGAATGATCGGTTGGCGACAACGCGGAGGGTTGATCGGGGGCCTGACCGTCCTCCTCACCGCCTTCTTTCTGCCCGCCTTTCCGGGACTTTCCCACGAGGCTTCGCGGACGGCCTGCCTCGCCCTCGCCATGGCCATTTTCTGGATCACCGAAGCCCTGCCCATCCCGGCCACCGCATTGCTTCCCCTCGTTTTTATCCCCGCTTTCGGCATCGCCAAGGGCAAGGACGCCATGCGCGAAGCCGCCGCCCCTTACGCTGACCCCGTCATCTTCCTGTTCATGGGCGGGTTCATGCTCGCCCTGGCCATGGAACGCTGGAACTTGCACCGGCGGATCGCTCTGGAAATCGTGGCCCGCGCCGGCACCAAACCCCGCTCGCTCATCAAAGGCTTTCTCTGCGCGTCGGCCTTTGTCAGCATGTGGACCAGCAACGCCGCCACCACCATGATGCTGATGCCGGTCGGTCTCTCGATCCACCGCATGGTCCGGCGCGGCCCGGGCTCCCAAGCCTTCGGCGCCGCCCTGGTTCTGGCCATCGCTTACGGAGCCAACATCGGCGGCATGGGCACGCTCATCGGAACGCCGCCCAACAGCATCCTCAAGGGATTCCTCGAAGCTCGCGGCGTCGCCGTCAGTTTCGCCCAATGGATGCTGCTGGGCGTTCCCATGATCTTGGTCTCGCTCCCCTTCGTCTATTGGATCCTGACCCGCGTCAGCTTCCAAATCGGGAACCGCGCCGTGCCGGGCGTGGGAGAAGCACTCCGAACGGAACGATCCAAACTCGGTCCCATGTCCGCTCCAGAATGGGCCGTGAGCGGTGCTTTCCTGCTGGCCATCTCCCTCTGGCTCACCCGCGAACTCTGGAAAACCCACGCCCCGGAGCTCACCGACGAAGCGATCGCCATGGGCTGCGCCACGCTCCTGTTCTTCATCCCGGCGGATTGGCGCCGCGGCAGCTTTGTCCTCGACTGGAGCGCCTTGCGCAACATGCCCTGGGACGTGTTGATCCTCTTCGGAGGTGGACTCAGCCTGGCCTCCGCCGTGGAAAAAACCAAACTCGCCGCCGCCCTGGCCACCTCCATGCAAGGCATGCAATCCTGGCCTCCCCTGCTCATCCTCTTCGCCATCAGCGCCGGGGTCATTCTGGCCACCGCCCTCACCAGCAACACCGCCACCACCGCCGCCTTCCTCCCCGTGATCGCGCCCATGGCGGAGGCGATGCACCAACCCGCCCTCCTCTTCTGCCTGCCGGTCGCCCTCGCCGCCAGCGCCGACTTCGCCCTCCCGGTGGGAACCCCGCCCAACGCCATCGCCTTCGGCACCGGACTGATTTCCCTGCCCCGCATGGCCAGAACCGGAATCCGCGTCGATCTCCTCTTTGTCGTTCTCATCCCGCTCCTCACCTGGACCCTGGGGAAGTGGGCATTCGGGCTTTGAAACGCCGGAAGTTTTGGACTTTGCCCCATTTTGATGCCTCGGTGAGGCTCGTGCGGCCTCGATGAAGCTCAACCTCCATCTCAAGTTCGGCATCCAGGAAAAGGCTGGCCTCCTCGTCATGGCCGTGGCCGTTTTCGTGGCCGTCGGCACCGCGCTCTTCCTCCAACAAATCGCCGCCCGCACCGTTGAAAATCACGAACTGGTCGATCTCTCCGACGAATCCGCCCTGCGCGGATGGTCGATCATCGATCAATCCGCCACGCTCCGAGAGGAGGCCGGCAAACTGGCCGCCGACCGCGAAATCCAACAAGCCGTCTATGGCGGCGAGCTCGCCACCATCGCGACCCGCAGCGCACAAACCTCCCCGCTCTGGGAGGAATACCTCGCCGTGGAGATCCTCAAGCCCTCCGGTGAACCCGTCGGCCCCGCCGGCTTCAGCCGCATCCGCGGTCTCGACAACTCGGAACAGATCGACCTGCTCCGGCTCGCCGACAGCGAGACCCGCAACATCCCCCTGATTTCCAACCTCGTCCGGACCCAGGCGGAGGTGCGCGAGGAGGCCGCCCGGGATGGCGACCTCACCGCCCCCGTCTGGCGGACCGAGTGGATGACGGTCTTCTGGGTCTGCGTGCGCGTCCAGCCTCCTCCATCGTGGACCCGGGAAGCCCGCTACCTCACCATCGCCTACCGCCTGGAGCAGTTCTACTCCCCGCGCCATCTCTTCTTCCTCGTGGACATCGACGCCCCCGGCCAACCCTTCCTCATGCACCCGGACATGGCCATCTCCAGAGGCTTCGGACGGGATGAACTCTTCGAGAGGGATCTGCGCGAGGAAGTCGAGAAACTGCGCAAAACCAGTTTCATGGCCACCGAGGCCCGCATGGAAACCCTGGGACTTCTTGAAGCCGAACCGCTCCGCAAACCGTTCTTTTTCCAAGAGGGCCGTCCCTCCCCCGAACTCCGCAGCGCTCTGCTCGAAAAGAAGCAAGCGGATCCGGAAGGCGATTCTGCCTACTTCAAGGCTCTAAGCAAACGCTTCCGCGCCTCGAATTGGCAACTCAGCGGGCCCTCCAGTTCCGTCTCAGATTTTCGCTTGCTCGCTCCCGACAAAGCCGCTTTCGAGGGCAGCAAACCGGGCCATCCCAGCTTCATCCAAACCCTGGAACGGGAAATCCTCAAATACGCCGGGCTCCCCGCCAATCACGATGCGTTCGAGTGGAAAAAACTCCTCCGTTGCAAGCATTGCCACATCTCGTGCATCGACCTCCACCTCCGCACCGGGCAAGGTCAGCGACGCTACCTCTTGATGTATGCCGCTTTTCAGGAGGAGTTCACCGGGGCCATCCGTTACGAAATCCGCTCCAAACTCCTGTCCTGGGTCGTTCTCCTCGGAGCCGCCGCCCTCCTTGTGGCCATGGCCGCGGCCATGAGCATCGTCCAACCCATCCGCGGCATGACCGCCACGGCCCATCACATTCTCGCCGATGAGGGCGGGGCCCTCCACGAACGGTTGGCCGAACTGATCTCCACCCTCCCCCTCCACCGCGAAGATGAGATCGGCGACGTCGGCCGCGCCTCCAAAAGACTCTTCGAAGAGATCATCAGCGCCCAGGAACAACTCGAAAAACGAGTCGAAGAACGAACCGCCGAACTCCGCGAGGCCAATCGCCAACTCGAAGGGCTGGCCAAGGAGAAAGACGCCTTCCTCGCCAACGTCAGCCACGAACTCCGCACCCCGCTCACCGCCGTCTCCGGTTTCCTCCAACTCCTCCAACGAAAACTGCAACGAGATCAGCTCCCGACCGACAAGGAACGGGATTATGTCGCCAAATCCCTGGCCGCCGCCGGTCACCTGGAAACCCTCATCGATGACATCCTCGACTTCCAAAAGATCATCATGGGCGGCATCACCGCCGAACCCGAACCGTTCAAGGTCGGTGAGTTCCTCCTCGATTTGCGCGAAAGCCTCCAGTTCCAAGCCCGCAAAAACAACAACACACTCGACTTTTCCTGGGATCACCGCCTCATCGATCTCCACACCGATCGCCAACGCCTCCGTCAAGTCCTCACCAATCTCATTTCCAACGCCTGCAAGTTTACCAAGGACGGCCTCGTCCGCCTCGAAGCCAAGCGCTTCAAACAAGATGCGTCCGACTGGGTCCGCTTCCGCGTCATCGATTCCGGCCGCGGCATGACCACGGAGGAACAAGCCCGCCTCTTCACCCGCTTTTATACCAACAAGAAAATGAACCAGTCCGGCACCGGCCTCGGCCTCGTGATTTCCGAAGGACTCGGCCGCCTCCTGGGAGGGCGCGTCTTCCTCGAATCGAGCGCCCCCGGCAAGGGTTCCGTCTTCACGTTGGAGATTCCTCTCGAACTGAAACCCGCCTCCCAACCTCCCCCGGACCCTCAGCCAGAATCCGCCCATGCCAAAGATCCTCATTGCTGAAGACGACCGCAACAACATCGAGATCCTGACCGATCTCCTGACCGATGAGGGCTATTCCCTGGCGATCGCCACCAGCCGCGAGGAGGTCATCAAACTCGCCCTTGCCCAACAACCGGACCTGATTCTCATGGACGTGCAAATGCCCGATTCCAGCGCCTCCGACGTCCTCAACCGCGAGGCCGGACTCGAGGCCACTCGCGCCATCAAGGAAAACCCAGCCATCCGGAACATCCCGGTGATCGCCCTCACCGCCCACAACATGCTCCATCAAAAGGAACGCATTCTCGGCGCCGGATGCGACGATCTCCAGGCCAAGCCCTACGATTTCGCCGCCCTCCTCGACACCATCGAAACCCATCTTCGCAAGCCCTCCAAGTGACGTGAGCCCAACCCATCCCAAGGATCTCCTGCTCCAGCACCTCTGCGGTCTTCGGGACCAAATCCACGCTCTGGAACACGGCCTCACCACCGGCACCGACACCCCACCTGAGGAAAAAGTCCTCCGCTACCTCTCCAGGATGAAGGAGGCGGTCGCCCAAACCAGCCACTTCGTCAGCGCCGATCTTTCCAGCGAAGGCTGGAACTCCTCGGGCGCGGTCGACACCGACACCACCCGCGCGGTGCGACATGATGCCCGCAACCATCTCAACCACCTCAGCGGTCCCGCCCAAATGCTGCTCCGCTGTCTCCCGGACGAACCCTGGGCATCGGCCACCCAGCGCATGCGCGACACCCTGGATGCCTGTCTGGAGCTGATCGACGCCTACGGCTCCAGCACCGGCGAACCCCAGGGCTTTCTCGGCGTCCTCGGCCGCGGCGAGGAGACGTCGGCTCCGCTTCGGTTGGCCCACGACGCCGTCTCCGCCTCCATCGTGGTGGCCGATGACGATCCCCTGAACCGCGAAAACCTCAGCGATGTTCTCACCCAGATGGGTTACCAGGTCACCGCCGTCGAGGATGGCGAAGCCGCCCTCAAAGCAGTCGCCACCGGCGATCACGACCTGCTCTTGCTCGATCTCGAAATGCCCAAGTTCTCCGGGTTCGAGGTCCTCGAACAACTCGCCCGCAACGGCCACCTCCAACACACCCCGGTCCTCGTCGTCACCGGCCAGCGCCTCGTCGATGCCGCCGTGCGCTGCATCGCCCTCGGCGCGGACGATTTCATTCCCAAACCGTTCCACGTCGATCTCCTCGCCGCCCGGGTGAAGTCTTCCCTGGAACGCAAACGACTCCGCCAAAAGGAATTCGAACAGTTCTTCCCCGCCGACCTCGCCCGCGAGTTCGCCCGTCATCCCGACTTGCGCAACATGGACGGGCGCGCCGTCGATGTCAGCGTCCTCTTCTGTGACATCCGCGGCTTCAGCACCGTCAGCGAAAAAGCCGGGCCGGAAGTCACCGTCCGCTGGTTGCGCGCCATCATGAACAAACTCTCCAACCTGGTCATTGAGCACGATGGCGTGCTGGTCGACTACGCCGGAGACGAGCTGTTCGCCATGTGGGGCGCCCCCCGGGAATGTCCGGACCACGCCGACCGCGCCTGCAACGCCGCGCTCGGCATGCTCGCCCTGGTCGATGAACTCAACGCGGAATGGCAGGCCACCGTCGGCTTCACGACAGACTTCGGAATCGGCATCAATTCCGGCCGCGCCCTCGTCGGCAACATCGGCACGGACCGCAAATTCAAATACGGCCCCCTCGGAAACACCGTGAACCTCGGCAGCCGCGTCCAGGGAGCCACCAAATACCTCCGCACCCGCCTGCTCATCACCGGCGAAACCCGCCGCCGCCTCTCCCCGGACTGGGACCCCGCTTCCCTCCGCAAGATCTGCCACGTCAAGGTCCAGAACATCGCGGCCCCCGTCGAACTCTACCAACTCACCTCCCAATCCGGTCCCCAGTGGGAAGTCCTCCGCACCCTCTACGAAAAGGCCATCCACGCCTTCGAAGCCGGTAACCTCGCCGAATCAGACCTCGCCATGGGCGAACTCTTTCAGCATTTCCCTGACGATGGCCCCGGTCGCCTCCTCAACCTCCGCGTCGCGGAAGCCATGCTCACCCCCGAAGCCCCGCTCGACTTCGTCTGGACCCTGCCCGGGAAATAAGGGAACTCGCCCAAATCTCCCATTTCCCCAACAGGTGGCCGGCTTTCCCATCGCATCACCGCCGGATCAATCTGCGGATACCAATGTGAGCAATCCTCGAAAGGACATTGGAAGCCTCGCACAAAGCCACGAAGCGGAAGCCGGTTCACATGGGTTTCGGCCAGAAAGTCCACCCCCGCATCTCAACCGACAGCCGCCTCGCTGGGTCCGCTTTCCCTTTCCCCTTCGAAATCGAAATCGAAATCGGGTTCGAGATCGAAAGCTCCGATCACCGCTTTTCGATTGCGATTTCGATTTCGATTGCGATTTCCGGTCCACCCCCGCATCTCAACCCACAGCCGCCTCGCTGGGGCCGCTTTTCCCTTTCCCCTTCGAAATCGAAATCGAAATCGAAATCGGGTTCGAGATCGAAAGCTCCGATCACCGCTCTTCGATTGCGAGTTCGATTTCCGGTCCACCCCCGCATCTCAACCCACAGCCGCCTCGCTGGGACCGCTTTTCCCTTTCCCCTTCGAAATCGAAATCGAAATCGGGTTCGAGATCGAAAGCTCCGATCACCGCTCTTCGATTGCGAGTTCGATTTCGATTTCGATTGCGATTCGATTTCCGGTTCACCCCCGCATCTCAACCCACAGCCGCCTCGCTGGGGCCGCTTTCCCCTTCCATTCGAAATCGAAATCGAAATCGGGTTCGAGATCGAAAGCTCCGATCACCGCTTTTCGATTGCGAGTTCGATTTCGATTGCGATTCGATTTCCGGTCCACCCCCGCATCTTAACCCACAGCCGCCTCGCTGGGGCCGCTTTTCCCTTTCGAAATCGAAATCGAAATCGGGTTCGAGATCGAAAGCTCCGATCACCGCTTTTCGATTGCGATTCGATTTCCGGTCCACCCCCGCATCTCAACCGACAGCCGCCTCGCTGGGTCCGCTTTCCCCTTCCCTTCGAAATCGAGATCGAAAGCTCCGATCACCGCTTTTCGATTGCGAGTTCGATTTCGATTTCGATTGCGATTCGATTTCCGGTTCACCCCCGCATCTCAACCGACAGCCGCCTCGCTGGGTCCGCTTTCCCTTTCCCCTTCGAAATCGAAATCGAAATCGGGTTCGAGATC
>QQNE01000033.1 GCA_003402735.1 Verrucomicrobiota bacterium | reverse complement strand
TCTCCGACCCGGAAATCGCGACACGCATCGCCCAATATGAAATGGCGTTCCAGATGCAGGCCAGCGTGCCCGATCTGATGGATGTTTCCGCCGAGGGCGCCAAGACGCTGGAGCTCTACGGTTGTCAGCCGGGCGACGGCTCCTTCGCTGCCAACTGTCTTTTGGCCCGTCGGTTGGCGGAGCGGGGCACGCGGTTCATCCAGCTCTATCACAAGGACTGGGATCATCACGGCGGGGTGAAAGAGGGTGTGGCGCTGAAAGCCAAGGAAATCGATCGGGCTTGCATGGCCTTGATCACGGACCTCAAGCAGCGTGGTCTGTTTGATGACACCCTCTTGGTCTGGGCTGGCGAGTTCGGGCGCACCCCGATGTCACAGGGGAACGGGCGCGACCACCACAACAAGGCGATGTCTGTCTGGTTGGCCGGGGCGGGCATCCAGGGCGGCATGGTTCACGGAGCTACGGATGATCTCGGTTACGCCGCCGTGGAGAAGGTGACCACCGTGCACGACCTGCACGCCACCATGCTTCATCAACTTGGGATCGATCACAACGGCTTCAGCTTTAAGTTCCAAGGCCTCGACGCCCGCCTCACCGGGGTGGAGGGCGCCCGGGTGATCAAGGAGATTCTTGCTTGAACAGATTCTCCCAGATTTGGGCCGCTGCGGTCGGATGGGTCGTGCTTCTCCCCATCGCCCGGATGGACGGAAGTTCCGCCCCGGTGCTGGAGACCTCGCATCGCGCATTTCTCACGGAGAACTGTCAGGGCTGTCACAATGCCAAAACGCAGAAGGGCAGGGTCCGCCTCGACGACATTCCGTTCACCGTGGACACCGTCGAACGGGCCGATCTTTGGCAAAAGATTCTCAATTCCCTCAACTCGGGCGAAATGCCGCCGGAAGATGAGAAGCAACCTGATCCCGGGGCCAAGGCGGAGTTTCTCGATGCGCTCTCCCGGACGCTGGTGACCGCGCGATCGGTCCTGAGCGACAGCGGCGGACGGATCACGATGCGCCGTCTCAACCGGCGCGAATACAAGAACACTCTTCGGGATTTGCTTGGTGTGGATCTCAACGTGGGCGAACTGCCCGCCGACGGAGGAGCGGGGAACTTCGATACGGTGGGTGCATCGCTCTTCATGTCATCGAACCAATTCGAACAATATCAGGCGCTGGGGCGGCAAGCGCTCGAGGAACATTTCGCGCGGTATGTGGCTCCGGATGGAGCCGCGCCCAGGTTCGTTCATTTCGAGGCGGAGGAACGCAACGAGCGGATTCGGAAGGGATTGGCGGATCGGATGGCGGCGCGTGAACGCTATGTCCGTTGGACGGGGGCGGTGGACCGGGCGGCTCAGGTGCCCGGAAATGCCGCGATCACCGGGCCGATCCGTGCCGCCAGCAACGGGAGCGAGACGAAGTTTTATGCGTCTTGGGAGCGGATCCCGGGGGCGCCGTCCCCTGCGGAGTTCGGGTTCACGGATGCCGTCCATGCGGACCAGGAGGGGAGACGGGACTGGGAGCATTATGTGCCGCACCACAAGGCGTATGTCGCGCACGCGGCGATCAAGACCGGGGCCTTCCTAACGGTTGAAGACGTTTATGTGAATCCGTATCAGCCGTTTCGAATCCCCGGAGATTGGCCGGCAGGTGATTATGTGGTTCGGGTGCGGCTCGGGGCCACGGCAGGTTCCCCAGCGGCAAGGCGCTTTGTCGAGTTCGGCTCCCAACACGACAGCGGGGTGCGCGCCGTGACCAGCAGCCATCAGGTCACGGGCACATTGGAGAATCCTCAGGTCTTGGAGATTCCCTTGAAATTCTCGCCTGCAAAGGGGCGAGGATGGTTCTTCCAGGAAAAGGGGACCTCAAGCGAGGGCGGCGCGGCTCACCGGATTTTCGGCGAGGCGAAGCAACGAAATGGGATCGGGCCGGAGTTTGCCTTGTGGATCGACTGGATCGAAGTCCGAGGCGCGGAGCGGGCGGGACAGGATGGGAAGGGGATCCGTGAGCGGCGCGAAGTGGAGTTGCACGCGAACGCGATGGTCGGCGGCACGTACAACGGCTATTTCAAAGGCGGTTACGAGGAGGCGAAGAAGTTTCTCGAAAGTGGTCAGCCGCAGAAGGGCATCCCGGATGAGTTGGAGGCAAAGTTTCGCATCCGCGCCTTCGAGCAAAACGGCCCGACCTATGAGCGTTACCTCAGTGACCCGCTGACCAAGACCGGCGCGTATCTGACGATCTACAACGTTCACAAGGAGGAAGTGATCACCCTGCCTCCCGATCAACCCTCCGGTTGGCTCAAGACCAAGCACGAAGTCGAGCTGGCCGAGCCGGGCGATTACAGGCTGCGCTTCCGCATCGGGGCGGTGCCGGGCACGTCGGAGGACCGGCACTTTGTCGATCTCGGCAGTCGCAAGGCGGGGGATGAGGACTTCACCTTGATGCAGACCTTCCAGATCAGCGGCACCATGGAGGCGCCGGAGGTCATCGAAGTGCCGGTGAGCCTAACCGCTGATGGTCCTCGAACCTTTGTCCTGCGCGAGAAGCGGGATGTGAAGCTCGATCACGATCGTTTCATGACCGCGCAGAAGGCAACCGGTCAGGGACCGCCGCCCGCGCTTTGGATCGATTGGGTGGAGTGGGAAGGACCGCTGCGTCGATCCGGTTCAGGTTCGGGAGTGCCACCGGTGATCGCGACAGGTGAGACCAAAGTCAGCACCGTGCTCGAGAGCTTTGCGAAACGGGCCTTTCGAGGCAAGCAGCCTTCCGCGGCCTTTTTGGACAAGCTCACCGCTCTTTACGAAGTGCGCCGGAAGGCGGGCGACACTCACGAAACCGCCTTGAAAGAGCCACTCAGTGTGATTTTGGCCTCGCCAGGGTTTCTCTATCTCCAGGAGATCGGTGGCGGTGAGGGAAGGGGACGGCTCTCCCCGGAGGAATTCGCCTCCCGCCTCTCCTACTTCCTCTGGAGCGCCCCGCCCGACCAGGCGCTCCTCACTGCCGATCTCACCCGGTCCGAGGAGCTTGTCCGCCAGGTGGCCCGGCTCCTCTCCAGCGAGAAGTCCGATGAGTTTGTCAGCGGTTTCGTCCATCAGTGGCTCGGCATGGAGCGACTCGATTTTTTTCAGTTCGACACCAAGCAATTCAGCGACTTCGACGAAAGTGCCCGGTCCGCCGCCCGTCGCGAGGTCTACGAAACCTTCGCCCACCTCCTGCGCCACAACGGGAGCCTCACCAAACTGCTCAAGAGTGACGAAATCCACGTCAACGGTCTGCTGGCGAATTACTATGGGATCGATGGGGTGCGCGGCGATGACTTCCGCAGGGTCGCGCTGCCAAAAGGGTCTCCGCGTGGTGGGTTGCTCGGGATGGCGGCCATTTTGGCGATGGGCAGCAATGGGGAACGGACCAGTCCCGTGGAGCGAGGTGCCTGGGTGCTCCGCAAACTTTTGCACAACCCGCCTCCGCCTGCTCCGCCGAACGTGCCCCAGCTCGATCGTCTGGCGGGCAAGCCGGTCAGCCCCCGCGAACGGCTCCTGGCGCATCAGGAAGAGCCGCAATGTCTGCAGTGCCACCGGAAGATCGATCCGATCGGCTTCGGGTTGGAGAACTTCAACGCCGCCGGCAAATGGCGGAACGTGGACCACGATCCGAAAACGAAGAGAGATTGGCCGATCGATCCCTCCGGTGCGTTCCACCATGGGCCGGCGTTTGCCAGTTTCTTTGAGTTGCGTGATCTCATCGCCGCGCAGCCGGAACCGTTTGCGCGCGGGTTTGCCGAGGCCCTCATCGAGTATTCTCTGGGGCGCCCTTACGGATTCACCGACGCCGTTTTGGCCGATGAAATTCTCGCCAAGGCCAAGGCCAAGGATTTCGCCCTGTCCGAGTTTGTCGTCGCCCTGGTGCAAAGCGAGTCCTTTGGACGCAAGTGAGGGGGCCCTCACACGATTCGGGCGCGGACACCGGGAACCCAGGCTTTTCCGATGCAGGTCAGGCTGTTCGTCCAGTTTTCCCTCTCGGAACCAAAATCGACGAACAGGAGTTGATCCTGGGATTCATCCAGGAGCGATGCGGCGGCTTGGGCGAGTTTCGACTGTTCTTCGTCGGTCAGGGGGCAGAGAAAGACCCCGCCCAGCAAATGATCGCCGTGATTGCGGAGCAAACCGGAGAGGCGTGACCTCCGTTCGTCGTCCATCACCTCATGGGCGCAGAGGTAGAGCTTGCGCTCCTGTTTCAGCGTTCGACTGGCCATGGGAGGTTGGTGATGTCGCCACGCAAGAGCCTGGCCAGAAGCCGGGCCTGGAGCCGGAGGGCGGTGCGCCAGGAACAGCGGTAATCGAAATCCGGGTGGGTCAAGAGTTGGTCCAGCCGTTGTTCCCAGACTTTGAGCAGGGCCTTGCGGGCGGTCGGTTTCAGGGCGCAGCCTCTCACCGTGCGCTCAAAATTTCGAGACTTCAGCGCACCGGTATTGCTGGCGGTCATCACGGTGCTGTCCACCAGCAACGGTCGGAAGGGCTCCATGAAATCCAGCGCCAGGGCGGGGTGGCCCTGGCGGGGGCGGTGAAAGAGTCCCCACCACGGATCGAGTCCCTCGCTCCACAGGGCCACCAGGCATTCCTTGACGAGGAGGGCACTGGCAAAACTGAGCAGCGCATTCAAGGGATCATGAGGAGGGCGCTGGTTGCGCCGACGAACGTCGAATTCCGGAAACTCGCTAGGCTTCAGCAGGGACCGAAACGCGCCGAAATAGAGGTCGGCGGCCTGCTCCTCCCAGGAGAGAAGACGCTCCGCAGCCCACGGCGCGCTCGGATCCATCTCCCGGAGCATTTGCCCCAAGCCATCCACAGCCTTCGCGCTGGTTTCTCCCCGGCCATGGCGTTGCAGCAAGCCCCGTTGGTTGACGACCTTCGCCCGCACCAGGGAGAGCGCAAAACGACCGGAGGAAACGGGGTCCGCCGCCGCCGCGTATTGGGCGGAACGGGTGAGGGCGTTCTCCACGCCGTTTCCGTGACTCATTCCCAAAAACCAGCCTCCGGTGGAGAAATGAACGACCGGTTTTCCCTCGTCCATGAGCCAGTGAAGCGCAGGGGTTGAGATCTGGACATTCCCAAACAGCACCACTTGGCTGGTTTCCCGGAGACGGGTTTCCCCAAGGACCGTTCCTCCCTTCATGACCACCAGCCGATGGCCCGTTTTGCCCACCCGGGCCCCCTGCTCCTGAACGTAAAACGGGGTGGCGATCTCCCGGGCGGGGAAGAGGCGCCGGGGATCCGGATGGGCGGATGGCTCCTCCCCGTCCAACGCAACCCGAAGTCGACGGGTTTCGTCCGGGAGACAGATGCCGCTGACCGAGCAGCCCCAGCACTTGGGACTGTCATCGAGCGGGGCGGGCAACCGAGTCTCCCCACGTCCGGCCCGCACCATGCGGATGACCTTGAGGGTCTGGCCCTCGAGTCCCTCGTCGAACTCCACGCGGATGCGGGACCCGCTCGCCGTGTAGAGGACCTCACCGTGATCGCACCGATATCCGTGACGGCGCAGCAGGAGCCCCTGGGCCATGAGTTGGATCCGCTCCGGCAGGTAGGTCCGGCTCGCCTGATCAGGGACCAGACCCGGCTTGGTCATCACCGGAACGGCCGCCCCGTCCTCGCTGGCATCCGCGAGAAGGTCCATCCTCCCGGCCAACCCCAACTCCTCAGAGGCGAGGGACAGGCTGCAAATCGTCCCGGGCCCAGACTCCCCCGGGCGATGGCGCTCTGAGGAATCATCGCCGTTTCCCTCTCCGTAGATGAGGTGAAAGCGGCGCGGGCAATAGGCGTATTGCCCAAGCATCTCCACCGTGGCCCAATCGGCCGGAAGTGGGTGGGGAAGCTCGGTGCCAAGGGAAGGTTGCAGAGGGGCAATCATCAGGGGGGAGAACCTTAGATGTGCGGAGCGCCGTCACCGACGGTCGACCAAAAAACGTTTGGAGAGGTTGACGATTTGAACATTTGGAGCGTTTATGCGTCGGGTTGATTGGATCAATCGTGGCAAACGATGCACTCTGAATTCGTCGTAAATCACGATCCGTCAACTGGAACGACGCAAAAATTCTTTGGATGGGCAATGTGAGCAACCTCGAACAGTGGGCGGTGCGCGAGCGCCTCGCCTTCGTTGAGCGGGTGGCGTGGTGGCGCGGCGCGGTGAACCGGGGTGATCTCCGGGAAGTGTTCGGCATTTCCTCGGCACAGGCTTCGGCGGATTTGCAGCTCTATCTTGAGCTGAATCCCGGGAGTATGGCTTACAACCTGAAGACAAAGCGTTACGAATCGAGTTCCGGGATGCCCTGTGTGCTGCATGGGCCGCGTCTCGAGGAAGGGGTCCGCCAGTTCCTCGGCGAGGTGGCCCCGGTTTCGGTGCTCGGGACCGGGCTTGCCGGGAGCCGGGTGGATCTCTCGGCGGCACCGATGCGGAAGGCGTCGCCGGTGGTTGAGCGCCATGTCTTTTTGTCCCTGCTGCATCGGCAGCGTCTTCGGATCCGCTACTGGTCGGTTCGGAGCAGTCGGGATTCCGTGCGGGAGATCGCGCCGCATGCCTTGGGGCACGACGGTTATCGGTGGTACGTCAGGGCCTGGTGTTTTGAAGACTCCGGGTTCAAGGATTTCGTGTTGAGCCGGATTGAGCGGGCCGATTGGCCCGGGGCACCGTTTCTCCCCGGGGTCAGGGACGAGGCCTGGGAGAATTTCGTTGATGTGATCCTGGTTCCCAACCAGTCGCTTGACGAGCTGCAACGTCGCACGATTGAGCGGGACTACGGGATGGAAGGCGGTCATCTCCGGTTCCGCGTGCGGGAGGCCATGCTCGAATACTGCCTGGCCCATCTCCGGGTCCGCGGCGGCGTGGAACGGCCGGAGCATCTGGAGTTGGCTGGTCCGCCGCAACCGGTCCCTGCGCCATCGGCGTGATTTCCTGGAAGGTCAGTTCGCTCAGCGGACTTGGCCCCGGGCGCGGATCTGTTCGAGCAGGGCGGTCAGTTCCTGGACCCGCTCGGGTTGGTCGTCGTAGAGGTTCTGGTGTTGAACGGGATCCGTCTTCAGGTTGTAGAGTTCGCCGGGCAACGAGTGGGCCCGATAGCCATTTGCCTCGTTGAACCAGGCTGGCACCTTGGAGATGGTGCCCGTCTTCGCCGTGATGAGCACCCAGTCCCCGTGTCGCAGTCCATACCCGTTGGGGTTGGTGTTGTGGACCAGGGTCTCCCGTGCGCTCTTGCCCTCGCCCTTGAGGAGCGGGAGTTGGTTGGAACTGTCCTCGGCTGATCCCGGGGGAATCTCCGCCCCGATGGCCGCGGCGATGGTGGCGTAGAGATCGATCTGGCTGATCAGTTCGTCGGAGACGCGCCCGGCCGGAACCACTCCCGGCCAGCGGACCAAGAAGGGGACGCGGTGCCCCCCCTCGTAAAGGTCCCGTTTGAGACCGCGCAGCGGCCCCATGCTGCGGTGACCGAAGTTGCGGACCCGGTCGTAGGCGTAGTGTTCCGGGCCATTGTCGGCACTGAAGACGACGAGGGTGTTCTCGGCAAAACCGCCGTCCTGCAAGGCCCGGAGGATTCGGCCCACCGCATCATCGGTCTGGACCACAAAGTCGCCAAACCCTCCTGCTGCGGATGTTCCAACAAATTCCGCGGCGGGAACGATCGGGGCGTGGGGCGAGGTGAACGGGAAGAAAAGGAAAAACGGTTTTGCGTTCGACTGGCGCCGGATCCAGTCCTCGGCTCTCTCCGTGAGCTTGGGCATGACCGCCCAGAAATCCCAGTCCTTGACCGATGGTCCCGGCCTTGCTTCCCAGCTTCCCTCAGCAGTCGGTTTTGGGGTGGCCAACGGGACCGTCGGCGGCGTGATGATCCGGTCATCCTCGAACCAGGCATAGGGCGGAAAATTGGGGACATCGTCGCCGAAATAGTGGTCGAACCCGTGCGACAGCGGACCCCCAGGAATCGGCTTGGACCAGTCGAATGCGTCGGGGGCGAATCCTCCGGCTCCCTTGACGGTTTTGCCGTTTCGTTCCGCGTCGGCGGGCAGGGCGCCGGGCCGTTTGATGGCGTTCCAATCCCAGCCGAGGTGCCATTTGCCGATGCAGGCGGTGGCGTATCCTTTGGATTTGAGAAGCTCGGGGAGGGTGGTCTTTTCGGGGTCGAGGACAGGTGGATCGAAGCTGTTGACGATGTCGTGAAATTTGCGCCAGTGGTAGCGGCCCTGGAGCAGCGCGTAACGGCTCGGGGTGCAGACGCCGGAGGAACTGTGGGCGTCGGTGAAACGGGTGCCCTCGCTGGCGAGCCGGTCGAGGTTCGGGGTGGGGATTTTGGATTTCGGGTTTTGGGCCCCGAGATCGCCGAAGCCCATGTCGTCCGCATAGAGAATGACGAGATTGGGAGGAGCCGCATCGCCGGTGGTCACGGCGGCAAGGAGGAGAAAGAGGAGCGGAAGCTGCATGAGGCCGCGGATTGTGTGGCACTTCCCGCCCCGCTCGCGGCACTGGACAAGGTCTGTCTTGATAGTTGTTCCGGAACGAGGACGTGTCAGGGGCATGTCATCCACCTCGCATCGACTGGCCGCCGCAATGTTTGTCCTTTCTGCTCTTCAAGCTTTTGGGCAAGGAGAGTCTGCTGTGCCTCTGTTGGGACATGGCGGGGCGCGGTATCGTCTGGAGACCTCCTGGGCCAAGGTGAAGCCGACCGTGGGTCCGGTGATCAATGCGCACGCTCTGGCCGAGGATCGAGACGGCCGGATCTATCTGGTGACGGATCATCCGCAGAACGATTTTTTGGTGTTTGAAAAGAACGGAGACTATGTGCGCGCCATCCGGGCCGGGCTGGGCGGGGGACATGGTCTGGAGATCTTCGAGAGCGGTGGCCGGGAATATCTGTTGCACATCGATTGCGGATGGCATTTTGCCGCCGAGGGCTGGAATCCGTCCGCGGGTCAGGGGCGGGTGACCTTGCTGACGACGTCCGGCAAGGTGATTCGGAAGTTTGCCACGCCCGCGGAGTTGGGGGTGAAGGACGGAAAATTCATGCCTTGTGATGCGGCGCATACGCCGGCCGGGACGTTGCTGATCGCCGACGGGTATGGGTCCAACTACATTTACGAATATAGCTTGGAAGGGGCGTTGCTGAACAAGTGGGGAGGCCCGAGCCGGAGCGCCGCGAACCTGAGCAATGCGCATGGCATCTCCATCGATGCCGACGATCCGCGCGGGCCGTTGGTCTGGGTTCCCTCGCGTTCCGAGAATCAGATCAAGGCTTTCCGGCTGGACGGAAGTTATCTGGAGACCCTGGACCTGCCCGGGACGTTCGCAGGTCAATTGGTGTTCCGTGGGGACAAGATCTACACCGCCGTGTGCTGGAGCAAGGAAAAGGGGACGGGCAAGAGATTGGCCAACTCTGGATTCGTCCTTGTCCTGGATCGCAAATCCAAGCGGGTGATCAGTGCGCCCGGAGGCAGCGAACCCGTCTATCTGGAGGGCAAGTTGCAGCCGCTCCACCAGACCGTCCCCATCTTCAAACACTGTCACGATCTCTATGTGGACCGGGCAGGAGATATTTATGTGGGCGAATGGAACGCGGAACGGCGTTATCCTTACAAGCTCGTCTTGGAAGGCTCCGGTTCCAGGTGAAGCGGAAACTGTTCGAGCAGGAGGCGGGCCGCCCGCTCTTGCTCTTGCGCGACGCTCGCATCGTCGGCCAGGTTGCGCAGTTCCCGGGGATCGGCAGATTGATCATAGAGCTCGCGGCCGATGACCTTGCCGGTCTTCCATTCCCTCCATTCGGTGTAGCGGACCCTGTCGGTGCGGGCGCTGTATCCCATGGCGGCGGGAAGTCCCGAAGGCTCCCGGTCGTAGTAGGCCGGACGGGGGTGCTGGGTGAACGCGGCTTCGTGGACGGAGGCGGATGGATCGTGAAGGATGGGGAGGAGACTGCGCCCCTGCAGACCTGCCGGCTGGTCGAGACCGCACAAAGCGGTCAGGGTGGGGAACAAGTCGGTCAGCTCGGCGAGGGAACGGGTCCTGACACCCGCCTGGATGCCCCGGCCGGAGAAAAGAAGGGGGACCCTGGCATCGTATTCAAAGGTGGATGTTTTGCCCCACAAGGAGTGTTCGCCCAGGTGATAGCCGTGGTCGCTGGTGAAGGCGATGATGGTGTTTCCGGTCAGGCCGTGTGCCTCCAGGGCCGCGAGGACTTTGCCGATCTGGGCATCGAGATAGCTGACATTGGCATAATACCCGTGTCGCCACTCCGCGGCCTGTGCGGCAGTGGGGGTGACCTTGCCAGGGCCGCCCCCGAGGATCTCGGAGCTGGTGTGAAAGGCGATTTCCGGGGCCCCGTCAGGGCGGCGTCCGTCGAGCGGTGGGAGACGGTCCCTGGTGTAGAGGTCCCAATATTTCTTCGGCGCGTTGAATGGGGCGTGAGGTTTCCAAAAGCCGACTGCCAGGAAAAACGGTTGATTCTTGATTTCCGCGAGAACCTTCACGGCTTCTGCGGCGACCCTGCCGTCGTAGTAGGCTTCGTCCGGGACATCGCGACACTCGCAGATCGGGCCGTTGCCGTAGTTCCGGATGTTGGCGGTGGAGAGATTGGGAGGGAGCGGGCCGGTGACCTGGGGTGCGTCGTCGCCGTGGTTGGCATAGTGGAGAAATTCCGGTGCGCTCCAGGAGCGGCGGTCGCCCTGTTCCTTGGTGTGCCAGTTGTGGAAGATCTTGCCGGTGCAGCGGGTGGTGTAGCCGTTTTGGAGAAACCACTGTGGCAGGGTGACCGCGGATGGATTCAGTTCCCGGAAGTGCGTGCTGTTGTTCCAGATGCGGAGCGTGTCAGGGCGGCGTCCGGTGAGGAGGGAAGATCGCGAGGGATTGCAGACAGCTTGCTGGCAGTAGGCCCGATCGAATTGCAAACCGGCCTGCGCGAGCCGGTCGAGGTTGGGGGTGAGGGCCACGGAGCCGTAACTGGCGATCTCCGGGCGAAAATCATCGGCCATGAGGAACAGGACATTGGGCCGCGTCCCGGCGTGTGCCGCCAGCGCGCAGAAGAGCGAACAGGCGGTGGAGAGAAGTGGTTGCATGATCAGATGGTGGAGTCGTTGCTGCCGGACCAATCCAGCTTTTGGCGAAGGACCTGGAAGAAACTGGAAGCCAGGGACGTCACCAACGGGACATCAAAATCTGCGCGCTGGATTTCGAAGCGGTGCTCGGGGGTGATGGCGCGCGAGGCTTGGCCGTCCATCGTGACAAAGACCTCATCCCGTTGCGCCGGGGCAGCGATCTCGATCCGGGAGAGGTCGCTGACCACGAGGGGGCGGCTGGAGAGAGAGTGCGGACAAACCGGTGTGATCAGCAAAACGCCCGAGCCCGGCTCGATGATGGGCCCTCCCGCGGAAAGGGAATAGGCCGTGGAACCGGTGGGCGTGGCGATGATCAGACCGTCGCTCCCGTAACGGGTCACGAAATCCCCGTTGATGCGGAGTTCGATCCTGACCAGGCGCGTCACGGGGCCGCGGTTGAAGGAGACCTCGTTGAGCGCGTGCCCCTCGTCGATGAGTTGGTCCCGGAGAAAGGTGCGGACCCGGATGACGGATCGGTGACTGGTTCGGAAGTGGCGGTTGGCCAGTTGCGCGGCGATTTCGTCCAACTGGTCGGCGGTGCCGAGGGTCAGGAAGCCGAGGGTGCCGATGTTGATCGCGGCGATCGGCTTGACCTGCGAACCGAGCTGTTTGGCGAGGTGAAGGATGGTGCCATCTCCTCCGAGCAGGACCAGAAGATCGACCTGGCCGGCGAGATCCTGGATCGGGATTCCGTCCGGATCCCCCAACAGCGCGGCGGTGTCGGTTTCGAGGAGGCAGTGGAGCTGCATCCTCGCAAAGGCCGCCCGCAAACCGGCCAGAACCTGGGGGGCCTCAGGTTTCTGGGTGTTGGCAACGATGCCTATTCGTGGCGCAGCCATGCAAGAAACTCCCGGTTCCCATCGGTTCCGGTAATGGGGGAGTCGATGATTCCTTTCCACGCCTTGTCCAAAGTGGACGTGATGAAGTCCTGGATTTTCGACACCGCCCGGTGGTGGAGCGAAGAATCACGGACAATGCCGCCCTTGCCGATGTCGGCGCGCTCAAGTTCAAACTGCGGTTTGATGAGGCAGACAAGATCCCCGGCGGGGTCCAGCACCCGAAACGCGGCGGGCAGGATCAGGGTCAGGGAGATGAAGGACACGTCGATGACCACGATGCCGCCCGGTTCCCCGGTCTCGGCCAGGCTCAGGTCCCGGCAGTTGAATTTCTCCCGGGACCGAACGCGGGGATCTTGGCGCAATTTCCAGGCCAGCTGGTTGGTGCCGACATCGAACGCATGGATCCGCAGGGCACCCCGCTGCAGGAGGCAGTCGGTGAAGCCGCCGGTGGAGGAACCGATGTCGATCCCAACCCGTCCGGTCACGTCGAGGGCAAACGCATCGAGCGCGGCCTCGAGTTTCAATCCGCCGCGGCTGACGTAGCGCGGTTTCTCCTTGAGCAGGATGACGGCGTCGGTCGGGACCTTCTGACCCGGTTTCGGGCTGGGGACACCTTCGACGGTGACCTCTCCGGCGAGAATCAGGCGCTTGGCCTGTTCCCGGGAGTCCGCCAAGCCGCGCTCGACGAGCAGCTGGTCGAGGCGCTGGCTCAAGTGGTGATTTCGGATTGGTTCAGGGCGTCGATCATCTTGCGCATTTTGCCGTAATGGCTGCGGCGCGGGGTGCAGACGAGCCGGGGCAGGACGGCGATTTCCGGTTGGTCGGCTTCGACCGGCAACGGCTTGCTGAGTTCGTAACGGCCGGAGAGGAGGAAATCCCCATGTTCATCGTTGAGCCGAATCACCGAGGCCTGGGAAATCGGATGATTCAGTCGGATCACGAGTTTGTCGCGAACATACCGATAGGAGTGAAAGACCCGGTAAAAGGAGACGATTTCGTCGACGGCGTCGTCCACTGAATCGGTGACCTTGAACAGATCGAGATCCTCTTCGGAGATGAGCCGGAGCCGGAGCAGGTGATTGGAGATGAAGTCGCGGAACTCCTTCCAATAGACCCCTCCCGGCGCATCGATCATGACGATGGGAAAGATGATCGCTTTCCCGGTTTGGATGAGGGTCATGGTCTCAAAGCCCTCGTCCATGGTTCCGAAGCCCCCCGGGAAGAGGGCGGCGGCGTGGGCTTCCTTCACGAACGACAGTTTCCTGGTGAAGAAATACTTGAAGTTGATGAGCTTGGGGTCGCCATCGATGAACGAGTTGGCACCGGCTTCGAACGGGAGCTGGATGCGGAGCCCGAAACTGTTTCCCGGACCGGCTCCGAGGTTGCCCGCCTCCATGATCCCCGGGCCTGCGCCGGTGATGACCATGAAGCCGTGGTCCGTCATGCGTCGGCAGAACTCCACGGCGGCCTCGTATTCGGCATCGCCAGGTTGGGTCCGAGCGGAGCCGAAGACCGTGATCTTGCGCCGCTTGCGGTAGGGAAGAAAGACGCGGTTGGCGTAGCGCATCTCCTTGACCGCACGGTTGACGATCTTGAGGTCCAACTCCTCCGAGCCGTCCTTGGCCAGCTTGAGGGCGGTGTTGATCAACTCCGCGATGTAATCCTCCTTGCCGTTGCAGCCCCAGTCCTTGACCAACTTGGCGACCCGTTCCTCAAAACTTTCCTGACCCAGGCCCAGGTGTTCCGAGGGGCCGGGAAGATCGTGGATAAAGCCGCCGGTGTAATCGAGGTCGGTGACAAACCGTTCCTCATCGTGAACAGCCCGCGATTGTCTCGGGCGCTTCTTCGTTTTGCTCATGGGAGAGAAGGGGGAGTCGACTGAACAGGGAGAAAGTCAAAACTTTCGGTTGAGACCCGCCCATTCAGGCTTGAATGGCGTCCGCAACCCTTTCCGATTTCCGATCCATGTCAATCGTAACCGATGACCTTCGCATCGAGCGCATCGACCAACTCATTACCCCTGAGACGTTGATCAACGAGCTTCATTTGGATGATGAAGCCGCCCATTTCGTGCTCGAGTCCCGTCGCGGCGTCGAAGCGGTCCTGAAAGGGAGCTCCGACCGTCTCCTGGTGGTTGTTGGTCCCTGTTCCATTCACGATCCGGAGGCTGCCATCGATTACGCCCAGCGGCTTAAGGCCTATGCCCCGAGGGTCGCCGGAGATCTGGAAATCGTGATGCGCGTCTATTTCGAGAAGCCCCGGACCACAGTCGGCTGGAAGGGCTTGATCAATGATCCAGGGCTCGACAACACCTACGACATCAATCGCGGCCTGCGCACCGCACGCCAGGTGCTAGTCGATGTCGCCAACTTGCGGGTGCCCGCTGGAACCGAGTTTCTCGACACCATCAGCCCGCAATACGTCGCCGACCTGATCTCCTGGGGCGCCATTGGTGCCCGCACCACGGAAAGCCAAGTGCACCGGGAACTCGCCTCCGGGCTCTCCATGCCGGTCGGCTTCAAAAACGGCACCGGCGGCAGCATCCGGATTGCGGTCGATGCCATCGAGGCGGCCCGGTGTCCGCACACGTTTCTCTCCGTCACCAAGAACGGGATGACCGCGATCGTCCGGACCAAGGGCAATGACACCTGTCACGTGATCCTGCGGGGATCCTCCGCCGGGCCGAACTACGATGCGGAAAGCGTCGCCGGGGTGGTGGCGATGCTCGAGAAAGCCGGTTTGCCGCCCTACGTGATGGTGGATTGCAGTCACGGGAACAGCCAGAAGGATCCGCAGCGGCAAATCGCCGTGGCGAAGAATCTGGGGGAGCAAATCGCCTCCGGATCCCGTCACATCGTGGCGGTCATGGTGGAGAGCCATCTCAAGGCGGGCAATCAACCCATTCTCGATCCGGCCGACCTCCGGTATGGCGTCAGTGTCACCGACGCGTGCATCGATTGGGAAGCCACCACCGACTTGCTCGATGGTTTGGCGGCGGCTGTTCGCGAGCGGCGTGCCATCCTCAAGGCCTGATCCGTCAGCGGTTTCCGGCCCGCCACAGAATGAGACGCCTGCGCCCGTCTCCGCGATCCACCGGAACGAAGACCATAGTGTCGGATTGCCGGACCGCGAGGCGGTTCTCCCGGGCCGAGGCGCGACCCGCGGGGCTGGAGGAGGGCGTCGGGTTTTTTCCCAGGGCGCAATCCATCTCGGGACGGTTCGGGTTGTCGATCGTGACGAGCTCAAAAACGATCGTTCCCTCTTGAAGCGAGCCGGTGCCGTGAAAGGAGCAACCCACCGTGGGCAGCTCGACCGAGAACTCCTCCCGGCTCTTGACTTCGAGGAGCAGGTGGCTGCTGGCGGCGTTTTCACCGCCGGTCGATTCCAGCCAAGTCGCGGAATCGATGTCGGAGAGTTGCAAGCGTCCGGGAAGCGGCAATGAGAGCGTCGATTCCCCGGGCACCTCGCGCGGAAGTTCGACGAGCCAGACCTCGATCTCGAACCGACCTGCTTCGGTCGGGGCCGAGGCGGGAAGATTGGCAGGGAGGAGGGCGACCAGCAACCAGGCGCATCGGATCCACGTGGAGACGAGGTTCATCTGGGGATGAGACGCACGGCACGGCTGCGAAAGCGCAGAAATTGGAACTTTGGTGGTATCGATCCGATGCCTCAGGGATTTGGATTTGCCACCTGCTGGAGCGTGGTGAAGGTGGGTGCGGTCCCGCCATGTTTCGACCCGTTCTCCTCTGCATCCTGTTGGTCTGCCCGGGCTTTGCCTCGGAAATCCATTTGTCGCCTAACGGGCCCATCGCCACGCCTGAGTCCGCGCGCGATGCGGCGCGGAAGGTGGCCAAGCCGGTGCGGATCGTGGTGGAGTCCGGGGTCTACCCATTGAAGGAGCCGTTGTCGCTCGGGGAGGAGGACTCGCAGGTGACTTGGGAGGCCGCGCCGGGGACTCGGCCCGTCTTCAGTGGTGGTTGTGTGATCCGGGGCTGGCGCGAGGCGGGCGGCGGGCTTTGGAAGGCGAAGGTCCCCGGACCGGAGTGGAAATTCGAGCAGCTCTGGGTCAACGGAAGACGAGCCGTCCGCGCACGGACCCCGAACCAAGGTTACGATCATATCGCCGATGCCGTCGATCCTGGCGTGTTTCCCGGGCTGGACAAGGACGTGAATTTTCACGCCTTCGCCGTGGCTCCGGAACCCTACGCCATGCTCAAGGCGGTGCCGGAACCGGAACGGGACGAGGTGCTCCTGACCGTGACCCACGCTTGGGCGGTCGGTCAGTGTCGCATCGCCGCGCTCGATGACAGTGCCCAGGCCGTGCGCATCAAGGGGCGCGCTGCCTATCCGTTTGTCGTTTTTGAACCGGACCAGCGGTATTGGATGGAAAATTTCCGGGCCGCCCTGGATGCGCCGGGAGAATGGTATCTGGACGCGGTCGCGAACGAGGTGTGTTATCTTCCGCTCCCGGGCGAGGACTTGAAGAGCGTGGAGGTGACCGCGCCCCGGACGGACAAACTTGTCATTGGCAATGGCGTGAGGGACCTGACGCTCCGCGGCCTATCGTTTCAACACGGGAATTATCTCTATCCTGAGGCGGGGATGCACGACGCTCAGGCGGCCGTGGGTGCGGACGGAGCTGTTGAGTTTCAAGACAGCAGCGGGATCCGGCTGGAGAATTGTGAATTCGCCAGGCTGGGCCTGCACGGTGTCTATTTTAGAAACGGTTGCTCGGGGTCCGTGGTGAGGCATTGCCACTTTCATGATTTGGGCGGTGGTGGCGTGCGCATCGGTGAATCCAAAAGACCTGACGAGGCTCGTGTCAATCATCACATCGTGGTGGACGACTGCATCATCCACCACGCGGGGCGATTGCACCCGAGCGCTTGTGGGGTGTTTCTCACCCACACGCGGAATTGCTCGGTGAGGCATTGTGACATCGCGGATCTCTATTACACCGGGATCAGCGCCGGTTGGAATTGGGGTTACGGGGAGAGTCTGTCGCGCGAGACGCTCGTAGAGAACAATCACATTCATCACCTGGGTTGGGCGTATCTGAGTGACATGGGAGGATATTATGGACTCGGCACCTCACCGGGCACGGTGATTCGGGGCAATCACATCCACCACATCGCGAGCCACCGTTACGGGGGATGGGGGCTTTACAACGACGAGGGCAGCACCGACACCCTCATGGAGCAGAATCTGGTTCACGACACCTCCAATGCTGGGTTTCACCAGCATTACGGTTATGCGAACATCGTGCGCAACAACATCTTCGCGTTTGGCCGCTCCGCGCAGATCCAGCGCAGCCGGAATGAAGACCGGCTCTCCTTCAAGTTCGAGCGCAACGTCGTCGTCTGGGACCCGGCGGCGCCTTTGTTGGATGGCGGAGAGTGGAACTGGAAGCTGAACCTTCCCCCGGACCCTGGCGAACCGAGAGACACGACGATCTTCCGCAACAATCTCTACTGGCCCACCGATGGAAATCTGCCCGCGCACCTCACGAAGGGGAGCTTCACTTGGGAACAGTGGCGGGGGATGGGGCGCGATGCCGGTTCCCTCTTCGCCGATCCCCAGTTTGAGGATCTTGTGAGGCGCGATTTTCGGCTGAAGGCGGGCAGCCCGGCCGCGAAGGTGGGGTTCAAGCCCTGGGACCTGACCCTGGCAGGGGTGCGCAAGGAGGATTCCGCGTGGCTCGCCCTGGCCGCCGAGGGGCATCACTACCCCACCTGGGAGCGCGAGGCCAAGCCCTGGCCGGTGCCGGAGTATCGGGTGGAGGAGCTGACGTTTGAATCGACGCCGCCGGGCCGCATCGGGATTCGCAATGCCAGGTATTCCCCGCCGCGCGAGGAGACCGTCACCGGGCAGGGGTTCGCCGTTGTGGAAGAGGTGTCTTCCCGCATCCCGTTCGGGCGACATCCGATCGGTCGGCGCAGCCTGAAGGCTCAGGACATGCCGGGGCTGGTGCACAGTTATGATCCGGTGTTGGATATTCATCCGAATTGGACCTCCGGCAGGTTCCGCGTCCAGTTCGACCTCATGGCCGAGCCCGGGGCCGGCTGGTTCTTTGAGATGCGCGACAAGGGCGGGGAGTTTGCGGCCGGTCCCTTTGTGCGGTGGATCAATGGGAATCTGGTGGCCAACAACACCAACAGCGTCGCGCTCGCGTCGGTCAAACCTGGGGAGTGGGTGCGCATCGCCATCGTGGCGACCACCGGCGCGGGGGAGTATGCGGTGACGGTGACGCGTGAGGATGGAACGACCAAGGAGTTCCCCAGCATTCCCTGCAAGGCCTCGTGGAAGGTGGCGAACTATCTCCTCTTCAGTGGTCAGGGAACGGAAAAGGCCGCGTTTTTCATCGACAACCTGACGTTGGCACCGCAGCGATAAGCATGAGGATCTGGCCCGCATTTCTCAAGGCCTCGCTGCTTTGGTTTGCCCAATGGCATTCCTGCTACGTTCTGCGCGAATTCCAGGATTCGCGGTAGGTCAGCATGCCGCTCACCCTGGACTCCTTCGCGCGCCTGGCAACGCGACCCTTGAGAAATGCGTGCTGGGGTTATCGGTCGCCAACATCCGCCCGAGTCCACTGGCACTGCGGGGCGGATGCGATTCGACGATTCCGTGGCGGGTGATTTGGAGGTTTCGGGAGGAATTTCACATGGTGGTCCTGCCACCGCTCAATCCCGACGAGGTCGCTTTGAAACGGGATCGGGAGGGCTTTGCGCAACCAGAGCGCGATCAACGCTCGAGCAGGTCTTGATAGAGTCCGTGGACTTGGTTGGCCACGGTGGTCCAGCTGTAGCAATCCACCGCTCGTTTGCGGCCGGCGGCAGCCATTTTGGCGCGCAACTCGGCGTCGGCCATGAGGTGGTTGATGGCCTGGGCGAGGTCGTGAGCGAACATGGGCGGATCGATCGGCTCAAACGGACTCTCGTTCTGCTGCAGCACCGGAACGAGCAGGCCGGTCTCACCGTGGACGACGACCTCCTTCATCCCGCCCACCGCGGAAGCCACGACCGGGGTCTCGCAGGCCATGGCTTCGAGGTTGATGATGCCGAAGGGCTCGTAAATCGAGGGGCAGCAGAACACCTGTGCGTGGGAATAAGCGGCGATTTTTGTTTGGGAATCGACCATGTGTTCCACCCAAACCACGCCGCCGGGATGGGCGCTACGGGCAGCGGCGACCGCGGATTTCATTTCCGCGGCGATTTCGGGGGTGTCGGGGGCTCCGGCGAGAAGGACGATCTGATGCGCCGGGTCGATGTGCTTGATGGCGTTGACCAGGTGAATGATGCCCTTCTGGCGGGTGATTCGGCCGACGAAGAGTACGTAGGGACGCAGGGGATCGATTCCGAGGGCTACGAGCTTCTCCGGAGCATGAACCAGATGGTATTCGTCGGTGTCGATGCCGTTGGGAATGACGTGGAGACGCTCTGCGGGAACGTCGAAGAGCCGGAGGATGTCTTCCCGGGTGTCGTCGGAGACGGCGATGACGGCATCGGCCATCTCGATGGCGGTGCGTTCGAGCCAGACGGTGAAGTCGTAGCCGCCTCCGAGTTGTTCCCGTTTCCAAGGGCGCAAGGGCTCCAGGGAATGGACGGTCAGCACCATGGGGATTCCATAATTCAATTTGGCGAGGATGCCTCCGAGGTGGGAATACCAGGTGTGGAGGTGGACGATGTCGGCATCGATGTCGAGCGTGTTGAAGTTCAGGCAGCGCTGCAAGGCGGCGAACACGGAGTGAAGGTTTTTCGGGGCCGTGTAGGACGAGGTGTCCACAGAGGCACCGCGCACCCGGAGGCGATCCGTCTGGACATCCTGGTTCCCAAAGCAGCGGACGTCGACGTCGCAGAGTTTGGCGAGTTCGCGGGTGAGATAATCGACGTGAACCCCGGCCCCGCCATAGATGTGGGGAGGATACTCGTTCGTGAGGAAAAGAGTTTTCACGGGAGAATGCGGGAGAATCAGACTTGGGTGGTGGCCCGCCACTCGGCCACGGTGACGGCGCCGGCCTTGTGCTCCTGCTGCAGGGCGGCGGCGAGGGAGGCGGATTGATCAGGTTCACCATGCACCAGCCAGACCTTTTTGAGGGGACCGGTGATTCTGCGGAAATAGGAGATCAGCTCGCTGCGGTCGGCGTGGCCGCTGAAGGAGTCCATGACCTCGACCCGCGCTCTCACCGGGTAAACGTCGCCGAGAATCGGGACGGTCGTGGCCCCGTCGCGAATGCGGCGTCCCAGCGTGTCCGGCGCGCAGTAACCGACGAAGAGAACGGTGTTGCGGTGATCGGCGATGTGGTTGCGGAGGTGATGCAAGATGCGACCGGATTCGCACATGCCAGACGCCGAGATGATGACGGCGGGACCCGAAAGGTGGTTCAGCTCCTTGGACTGGGGCACCGAACGGATCAGTTCGAGACTGTCAAATCCGAATGGGTTCCGCTTCTCCATGAGAAACTCATAGATCTGGGCGTTGAAGCATTCGGGGTGCAAGCGGTAGATCTCGGTGGCACTCACGGCCAACGGGCTGTCGACAAAGACCGGGATCTCCGGGATGTCTCCGCCCTCGACGAGTTGGTGCAGGGCGTAGACGAGATGCTGGGTCCGTTCGACGGCGAACGAAGGGATGATGACCTTTCCCTTGTCCCGGATGGCCTGGCGGATGACCTGAGCGATGCGCTCGCGGACCCCGGCATTGAGTTCGTGCTCACGGTCGCCGTAGGTGCTCTCCATCAGCAGGTAGTCCACGTCTTGGGGGATGACCGGATCCCGCAGGATGTCGTGACCTCCCCGGCCGATGTCGCCGGTGAAGACAAATCGAAAGCTCCGGCTCGAAGGCGATTCCTGAATGTCGAGGATCACCTGCGCGGAGCCGAGAATGTGCCCGGCGTCGATGAACGTCAGGCGCACCCCGTCGGCAATCGGCATCGGACGGTCATAGCCGACGGTGACGAACTGCTGCAGGGCCCGGTCCGCCTCGACGGCGGAATAAAGCGGTTCCAGCGGAGGCTTTCCGTTGCGCGCGGCATGTTTGTTCAGCCAGCGGATGTCGTGCGCCTGGATCTTGGCGCAATCCTCGAGCATCACCTGGCAAAGATCTCGGGTGGCATGGGTGCAATAGATGTTTCCCGTGAAGCCCCGACGGCAGAGGTTCGGCAGGTTCCCGCTATGGTCGATGTGGGCGTGGGAAAGAACCACGCAGTCGATCGACGCCGGATCGAACAAAAAGTTCAGGTTGCGCTCGTGGGACTCCGCCCGGCGCCCCTGGAACAGTCCGCAGTCGAGGAGGATTCGGCGTCCGTTGATCTCGAGGAGGTGCTGGGAGCCGGTGGTGGTTTGGGCGGCGCCGCAAAAGGTGAGTTGCATGGGATGAAGAGGGGGAGAGTCGCCAAGCCGCAGCGCTCCTCCTGGATAAACACCGGATCGGCTGTCGGCGCAAGCCTTCCCGATCACAAGGGGGAAAGGTGGGTCGGCTGGCAAATTTTTTGCCGATTCCGAGTCTCGCGGTTGAAACTTTTGCTATTTCTAATTGATCGATCGTCATATGTTTGAGATATTCCAGCTAGGTTGAAAGCCAGAATTCCTAGCTCGCTCCTGAGATGAAGACCGCTACCGCTCCCTCACCGTTTCTCCGGGCCGTCGACTCCGTGTCGGTCCCTGACCGTTTTCTCCCAGGAGATGGGAGGATCTCTCCAGAATCGCCGGCTGGGCTACCCGAGGATTTTGCCCTGACGGTGTCCGATTTTGAAAATACACGGGAAGCCGTGAGGGTGGCCGAGGAGCGTTTGGCGCGGATTCAGGCCGAGGAAGCGGCCTTGGAGCGGAGGCGCGAGGAGGCGTTGGCCTTTCAGCATGAGGTCAACAGCTTCAAGACGGAACTGGTCGAGGCCCTGAAACGTCTGCGCCATCTGGAGGGCGCCCTGGTGGGGGACGAGGAGGAGTCCCGGCAGTGCGCTGTGGCGATCCACCAAGCCTCACAGGATTTGAGGGCGCACCTGGAGCGGCTCAACCGGATCGATCCCGAGCAGTTGGCCAACTCCCGAACCAAGGCGGAACTGGATCTCGCGCTGGACTTTCTTGAGGACATCGACCACGACACCAAGGCGGACTTGGAGCGGTTGCAAAGTCAGATGCCCGAGCGCGTCAGAAAGGTCAAGGACGGGTGGCTGGGCAACGCCTTGTATTGGATGACCAGCGCCTTTGCCTTTGTCCTTCCGTTGCTGGTTTTCGCAGCGGTGGCGGTCATCCTGGTGCTGACGGCCCTGGGCCTGGTCTAACGTTCGGTCAGCGTGGAGGAGGTTGCCGCAGCCAAACAGAGATGGCGGGCGGAGATGCGTCGGCGTCTCGCCGCTCTCTCCGCGTCGGAGCAGCGGTTGCGATCTCAGGGGATCGCGTCTCTCATCCGCAACCGATTGCGGGCGGATCGACCGGCTTGTGTCTCGGTCTTTGCGCCGATGCCCGGGGAGCCGGATCTGTTGGAACTCCTCGGGGAGCCGACGACGTGGGTATTTCCCAAGATCGAGGCTGGGCAGCTGACGCTGTGGTCCGTCGCGCACCAGGGGCAGTTAAAGGAGGGGCCATTCGGTCTGCGGGAGCCGGACCCTGCGGTTTGTGCGCGGATCCTTCCGGCGCAGGTCGACTGGGTGCTGACCCCCGGACTCGGCTTCGGCTGGGACGGCAGCCGATTGGGGCGAGGCAAAGGGTTCTACGACCGTTTGATTCCGGAGATCAAAGGGGTCGCGTTCGGGGTCTGTTTCCGTGAACAGATCGAGCCGACCCTGCCACGGGACGCATGGGACCGGCCCGTGGCGGAGTTGGTCTGCGAAGAGGGATGGTGGCGTTGCGGGGGCGCGGATGGCCTCACCAACGTGCCCCTTTCGTGAGGGTCTGGATCCGGCAGAGATACATGTCCGCGGTGAGGTAGAGGACGCTGCCGTCGTTTCCCCAGGCACAGTTTGCGGTTCGCTCGCCCGTGGAAAACCGGCCCAATGGCTTGGATTCAGTTGAAAAAATCCAGACTCCGCCTGGCCCGGTGGCGAAGAGATTGCCCTTCGCGTCGACCTTCAAACCGTCGGGCAACCCCGGAAACCCCGGTTTGCCCACGTGTTCGGTGGCGTCGTGGATGAGTCGGCTTTCGCCCAGGGTGCCATCCGCCTTGACCGGAAACGCCTTCCAAATGGCCAGTTTCGGATCGGAATTGGCGACGTAGAGCGTTTTTTCGTCCGGGGAAAAGGCGATCCCGTTGGGACGCGTCATTTCGGTGGTGAGCAAGGTGACCTCGCCCTTGTGGAAGCGGTAGACGCCGCAGAAGTCGAGCTCGCGTTTTGGGTCATCCCAGTTGAGGGGCAAACCGTAGGGAGGATCGGTGAAGTAGATTGCTCCGCTGGAGTGCACCGCCAGATCATTCGGGCTGTTGAAGCGTTTGCCCTGGTAGTTGTCAGCCAGGGTCCGTTTCCCGCCGCCTTCGGTGAGGACGGAGATCCGTCTGTCGCCGTGTTCACAGGATAGCAGACGTCCCAGGGAGTCGAGCGCCAAACCGTTGCTTCCAGGCTCTTTTCCGTATTCGAACGGGCCGGAATAGCCAGCCGGAGAGAGAAACACGGACGCGCCGGTGCCCTCGACCCATTTCATCACCCTGTTCGGCGGGATATCCGAGAAGAGGAGATGACCGCCCCCGGGGCTGGCATTGTCCTTGACCCAGACCGGCCCCTCCGCCCAATCGAAGCGGGAGGAGAGAACCTGGATCACACTGTCTGCGGCGATCAGCGAGTCCAGCCCGGGATCGAGCCGGACGACCGCCCCGAGCGTGGGAAAATTCTTGGAGTCCTGGGCCGCAGCGGAACCCAGAGCGGAGCCGGCTGCGCACGCAACCAAGGCCAGAAGGCGGAGGGAGCGCATGGAGAATCAACCGTTTGCCTTGAGCGCAGCGATGGCGTCTTCCGCTTGGGTCACGGGGTTGGCCTTGGGCTGGTGCCAGATGACTTTGCCGTTCTTGATCAGGAAAGATTGGCGTTGGGCGAAGCCGCGCTCGTTGGTGGGAACGCCGAAGGCGGCGATGACCTTGCCCTCTTTGTCAGCGAGGAGAGGAAAGGGAAGCGTGAACTTGTCCGAGAACGCCCTTTGATCCTGCACGGTGTCGGCGCTGACGCCGAAGACCTTGATGCCGGCGTCCTGGAGAAGGGCCTTTTGGTCCCGGATATTGCAGGCCTGCTTGGTGCAACCGGGAGTGTCTGCCTTGGGATAGAAATAGACCAAGGTCACGCCGGTCTTGAATTCGGCGCCCAAGTCGATCTCCTTGCCGGTTTGGTCGAGAACCTTCAGCGCGGGGGCGTCGGCTCCGGGCTGCAACGGTTCGGCGAGCAGGGGGGCGAAGGGCATCATGACCAGAAGGGCCGTGGCGAGTGGGGCGAACAGTTTCATGCTTCTTCTTTCACGCTGGTGGCCAGGAGAAGACAATCCTTTTTGGCTTGGGTCCCTTGCCATGTGAGGCTCGAGCTCTATTCTCACGACGTGTTCAGCCCCTCCACCGAAACCTCTGGATTGGAAGTCACCCTCCGCAACGCCCGGTCGGCGCTTCTTCGGGAGCGCACCGAGGGCGGCTATTGGGAGGGGGAACTCTCTTCAAGCGCTCTGTCCACCGCCACGGCCGTGTGCGCCTTGCATTTTGCCGACGCCACCGCTCACGCCGTTCTCATCGAACGCGGCTCGATTTGGTTGCAAGATCGTCAGAATCCAGACGGGGGATGGGGCGACACCGTGGACAGCGTGAGCAACATCTCCACGACCTTGCTCGGCTGGGCGGCCCTTCGGCTGGTGTGTCCCGACAGCCCGGGGAACGCACGGGCTCGGGATTGGGTGGAGCGTGAGGTGGGCGACCTCGGCCCTCATTTCATCGTCCAGGCCGTGGAGGACCGCTACGGAAAGGATCGCACCTTTGCCGTGCCGATCCTGATGATGTGCGCCCTGGGCGGAATTCTCGGCGAGGATGAATCCGCCGCCTGGCGTTGGGTCGGCCAGTTGCCGCTGGAATTGGCTGCCTTTCCCCGGGCTTGGTATGGAGCACTGCGCCTTCCCGTGGTCAGTTATGCCTTGCCTGCCCTCATCGCCATCGGCTTGGTCCGGCACCGCAAAGGTCCGCATCCGGTTTTCGGTCGGGTGCGGGAATGGGTTTGGCCGCGGGTCTCCCGCATCTTGGAGAGCGTGCAACCGTCTGGTGGTGGTTTCCTTGAAGCGGCACCTCTGACCTCTTTCGTGGCCATGGCCCTGGCCAACGCAGGGGAAAGGGAGCACCCCGTGGTGACCCGGGCGGTGCACTTTCTCGAAAGAGGGGTGCGTCCGGATGGCAGCTGGGCGATCGACAGCAATCTGGCGGTCTGGGTCAGCACGCTGGCGGCCAAGGCTTTGCAGAAGGGCGGTCCCGGAGCGGACTTTGCCAAGAGCGATCGGCGCCGTCTCCGGGTCTGGATCGAGGAACAGCAAACGAGGAAGGTGCATCCGTTCACGCTGGCGGGCCCCGGAGCCTGGGCTTGGACCCATTTTTCCGGGGGGGTGCCCGATGCCGATGACACTCCCGGTGCACTTCTATGCCTGAGGGCGTTGAGTGAAGGGACCCCAGCGGCGGATACGGTGCAGGCCGCGGAAAAGGGGAGTGAATGGTTGTTGGATTTGCAGAACGATGACGGCGGCCTTCCCACGTTTTGTCGGGGGTGGGGAGCGCTCCCTTTCGACCGCTCCAGCCCTGATCTCACGGCTCACGGGTTGCGAGCCTGGGATGCTTGGAAGGATGATGTCCGGGGACCGGTTCGGGCTCGGATGGACCGGGCGATGGAGTTTGCCCTGGCTTACCTCCGGGCGACCCAGGAGACCGGAGGGGCCTGGGTTCCGCTCTGGTTTGGGAATCAGGAAGTGCCCGACGAGGCCAACCGGACGTATGGAACGGCGATGGTTCTCATCAGCCTCAACCAGATCGACACCTGGACCCATGGCCAGGCTGGATCGATGCGCGCCGCGGCGACCCGCTGGCTTTTGGAGAACCAGAACGCAGACGGTGGATGGGGAGCCGGGTTTGGCTCCTCCAGTTCCATCGAGGAGACGGCACTGGCGGTGGAGGCTCTGGCTGGAGCCAGTCCCCGGTCCGCCCTGGAGAGCCACATCCAGCGCGGGGTGGATTTTCTGGTTCACGCGACCAAGCAGGGAACGGAGTTTCCGACCCGACCCATCGGCTTTTACTTCGCCAAGCTCTGGTATTCCGAGCGTCTTTACCCAATGATCTGGACGGTTTCCGCCCTGCAAAGCATCTGAACGTTCATCCTGCCTGCTTCATGCAAATCCTTTCCGTCACCGATTTCTCGCGTTTCGACCGACGTTATCAACCCTCCGCCGATGTCGCGCAGACGGTGGGCGAGGTCATCGATGCCGTTCGCCGCCGGGGGGACGCCGCCCTGCTTGAGTTCACCGCCAAGTTCGATCGCGCCCGCTTTTCTTCCCCGCGCGATTTGGTGGTGCAACCGGCGGAATTTGAAGCGGCGCAGGTTCGGGTGGAAGCTGAAGTCCGCGCCGCCATCCGGGCCAGTCTCGAAAACGTCACCGCCTTTGCGGAACGGAGCAAACGGCGTGATTGGACTTCCACGAATGCCCAGGGGGCGGAGGTCGGGGAAGTCTTCCAGCCCTTTGACCGGGTCGGAATGTATGTGCCGGGCGGCACCGCGCCTTTGGTCTCGACGGTGAACATGACGGTCGGCATCGCCAGAGCTGCCGGTTGCCGATCGATCGTCGTCTGCACGCCTCCCGGTCCGGATGGATCGATCAACCCGGCCATGCTCCATGCCCTGCAAGCAGCGGGAGCGACGGAGGTTTGGAAGCTGGGCGGGGCCCAAGCGATCGCCGCTCTCGCCCTCGGCACCGAAACCTTGCGTCCGGTGCAGAAAATTTTCGGGCCCGGGAACGCGTATGTCATGGAGGCCAAGCGACAGGTCTTCGGTGCGGTGGCGGTCGATCTGTTGCCCGGTCCCTCCGAGGTTCTGGTCTTGGCGGATGACTCGGCCAATCCGGCCTGGATCGCGGCGGATTTGCTGGCGCAGGCCGAGCACGGTGGCGACAGCGTGGCCATTCTCGTTTCGGATTCCCAACGGGTCCTCGATGAGGTGGTGACCGAGATCGAGCATCAGGCTTCTTCGCTCTCTCGTCAGGCTCCGCTGCGAGCGGTGCTCGAAAAGAATTGCACCTTGGTCAAGGTCGAGTCGATGGAGGAGGGGGTGAATTTGACCAATGCCTTCGCCCCGGAGCACCTCTCCCTGGTGAGCCGGAGGGAGTCGGAATTGCTTCCTCTGATTCGGACAGCGGGCGCGATTTTTGTCGGGCCCTACTCTCCCGTGGCGGCCGGCGATTTCCTTTGCGGGCCCAGCCACGAACTACCCACCGGCGGCGCCTGCAAGGGCTTCGCAGGACTCACGGTGGATCAGTTCCAACGGCGCACCAGCATCGTGCGATTGAACCGCGAAGCCCTGGCCCTTTCGCTGCCGGTGATCGAAGCCTTCGCCCGCATCGAGGGACTCGACGCCCACGGACGAAGCGCGAGCATCCGGTTGTCTTGACATTGCGGATCAACGCGGTTCACCCTCCGGTGCAGGAGGAGTCGCGGGTTCTTCATCCCTCTGGCGGAGATGGAGACTCACCGAGTTTGGATCGTCGGCTCCACCACGAGGCCAACGCGGAACTGGTGATGGCGCTCCAGGGGCCGAACACCGCGGCAGCGAGGGCGGCGGCGGGGCTTTGCAGCACATTGAAGGCCAGGCCGGTGGCCATCCCTCCGTTCTGGATCCCGACTTCGAGCGCGCAGGTCCGGGCGTCGATCTCGTTCAATCCGCTGAGCCGTCCTCCCCAATAGCCGAGAAGGTAGCCGACGGCATTGTGACAGGCGCACGCGGCAAAAATGGCGAGGCCCATCGTGAGGAGCTGCTCCCGCGACAGCGCAATCGTCACCCCGATGATGGTGCAGATCGCGAACATCGCGATGGTCGGCAGCACGCCCGACAGACGACGCGCGAGGTCTGGAAACAACCGCTTCAGCCCGAGTCCGAAGGCGAGCGGCGCGATGATCATCTTCAGAATCGAAATCATCATGGCCCCGGCATCGATAGCCAAATCCGCTCCAGCGAGGAGCTTCATGGCAAACGGGGTGACGAGGGGGGAGATGAGGGTGGAGACGGCGGTCACGGTGACAGAGAGCGGCACGTTGCCCCGCGCGAGCAGCGCGATCACATTGGACGAAGTGCCGCTGGGGACCGAGCCGATGAGCACGAGCCCGGTGGCCACCGCACCCTCCAAGCCGAAGAGATGGGCGAAGCCCCAGCCGCCCAGCGGCATGATGGTGTAATGCAGCACACAACAGAGGATCACCCCGCGCGGCATGGTGACCACGCGGCGAAAGTCCTCGAAGGTCAGGGTGAGTCCCATGCCGAGCAGGATGATCTGCACGAGGGGAGTGATGGCGGATTTCAACTCAAAACCTCCCCATGAGATGAAGGCTTGGGGAAAGGTCATCGCCGCCGCTCCGGTCGCGAGCACGACAAAGGTGAAGCCAAGCCCACCGAGGCATCTGAATCGCCGCGACGCCGTGGCGAGCGAGGCGAACAGGGCGACGACGAAGATGCCGATGAGCGGAGGCATGACGACGGTTTGTGTGGGCTCAGGAAAGCTCGTCTGAAAGTTTAAGGACGGCTTCGAGAGCGGGTTGGATCTTGGCCTTTTGCGCTTCGGTGGCCGGGCGCATCGGCATGCGCGGGAAACCGGCATCGACCCCCTGGAGGGATTGGGCGTAGCGGATGCAGGCGGGCAGATTGAAATGATCCGTGGCGTTCCAGAAGCGCAGGATCGCCTCGTGGAGACGCAGGGCGTTGCTGTGGTCGCCCTTGGCCACGGCGTCGCGAAGCAGCGCCGTGGCGCGCGGAATGCCCGAGGGCGTGGCGGCGATGACACCCGGTGTGCCGAGGCAGAAGGATGGATACATCAGCGCGTCCACCGCACTGTAGATTTTCCGGTCCTTCGGCGCGTTGATCATGAGATCGGCGAAGAGCTTCAAATCGCCGGCGCTCTGCTTGATGCCCATGACGCCGGGGACCTCGTTCATGAGGCGCACGGTCAGGTCCGGGGAGAGATAGCACCAGTGCACCACGTTGTAGATGATGAGCGGCATTCCGGTCTCCTCGTGAATGACGCGGAAGTGCTCGATCATCATTTCATCATCGGGACGGAAAAGGTAGTGGACCGGGGTGAGCTGGATGGCGTCCACGCCGAGGCCCTCTACGGCCTTGATGGCCCGGATCGCTTGGCGGGTGCTGTCGCAAATGGTGCTGGCGATGAGCGGCATATCCGCCGGCATGGCTGCGCGCACCTCGCTCACGCAGGCGCGAAGTTCGTCCGCGGAGAGGGTCTGTCCCTCACCGGTCGATCCACCGACCGCCAAGCTGTCGGCGCGTTCCCGGACCAGGAACTCGACCTGGCTGCGGATGGCTCCGGCTTGGAGTTCGCCGTCCGAAGTGAAGGGCGTGGTCATCGGGGCGATGACGCCGAAGGGAATTTTCTCTGGCATGATCATGGTTTTGGTCAATGTGGTTGACTTCGCATAGCCCAAGCAAAGGTTTCATGGCAATGGGCAAAGCGGAAAGGGTGAATGATTGGTTGTTGGGGCATAGTCCCTGGTTTGATTTCGCATACTCGTCCTCATGAATACCCTCGGTCTTCGTCGCCTCTCGGAGCTCCGCTCGCTGTTGGAAGGGTTCGCCGCAAGACATGCCGCACAGCAAGTGGCGCATGCGTCCGGTGAACTGGATCGGCTCCGTTCCCTGCTCTCTCGGCTCACCCGCGCGATCCTGGCGCGCGATTACGCCTCGTTTCGCGAGGCCGACTTTGAACTGCATGAGACGATCGTCACGATAGCTCAGGTCCCGACGTTGCACGCGTGTTGGCGCGAGAGCTGGAACGCGTTGCTCACCTTTCATGAACACACGTTCGAGGACTATTATCCCGGAGCCCGGGTCTTGATTGATCAGCACGAGCACTTGGTGGCCTCAATCAGCTTGGGGGACCCCGAGGCGGCGGAAGATGCGGCGCGGAGCCACGTGGAGGCCATCTGGTTCCGGGTGAGCGAGGGGGCGGGGGATGGTCCCGGAGGGGAGGGGAATCCATTGATGCGGGCCACCGCCTACCTGGCCTGTCATCTGCAGGCTCCCCTGAAACTTACGGAAGTCGCCCGCGACATCGCTTTCACGAGCGCGGGCAATCTGAGCCGTCTTTTCCGGCAGCATCACGGACTCAGCTTCCAGGGATACCTGCAACGTCTGCGGATGGAGAAGGCCGCCGAGCTCCTGCGGAGGACGCGCCTGCCGATTGCGCGGATTGCCAAACGCGTCGGGTATCGGGACGTCTCACGCTTCAGCCAACACTTCAAACGTCTCCACAACCGGACTCCGAGCGACTGGCGGAAGGGGTGACGAGGATAGGCGGCGGGTTCATTCCACCTTCATCACCCCATTCATGACCATCCAGTGGCCGGGGAAGGAGCAGAGGTAGGGATAGTCTCCGGGCTGGGAGGGGGCGGTGAGATGGATCGTGGTCTTCCCTTCGGGATTGGTCATGTCGGTGTAGGCGATGACGTCGGAGGAATCCGGCACATAATGTTTTTCCAGGCCGAGCGGGTCGGTGATCATGAGGTTGCATTTTTCGCCGAGCGATTTCAGGGAGCCCGGTTTGGCGAGCAGCCAGTTGTGCGGAATCAGGTCGGGATTCTCGAAGCGGACGCTCAGTCGTTCCCCGGCTTTGACGCGGATTTGTTTTTGGACGAATTGCAGGCCCAGGGCCGCCTCGATCACGATTTCGCGTCCGGGCGCTCCGCCGGCCCACGGATTGGGTCGTGCGGGTTTGGGAGCTTGCAGTCCAACCTGTGCGGCGGGAGTGGTCTTGGCGATTTTGAGGTAGCCGGGAAAATTCGTGAGCGGCTCGGCCAACGCGTGTGCCGTCAGGAAGAGGTCATGGCCGGTGCCGAGGCGCACGTGAATCTGACTGGCAGGAGTGATCTGGGGGATTTCCAGGAAGAGGGCCTTGTTCCCTTCAAGCAGTTGCACGCTGCGCACCTCCAATGGGTCATGACCTGGTGTGCCGGGGTATTGCAGCGAATACTCCGGTGATCCGTATTGCGGCCCGTATTTGTAATTCCAGCACTGGGCAAAACAGGACGCGGCGGTCACGTTGGAAACCGGTTGATTGAAGCGGAAAAGAAGTCCGTTGTCTCGCGCTTCGATGGCCACGGGGACAGCTTGGTCACCGCCGGTGAAGCGGACCCGCTGGAAGCAACCGTCTTTCGGCGTGTAGGTTCCCCAGCCGGCCATTCCATTGACGTAGAGATGACCGTCCACCGGATGGAACCGGGCGCATTGCGGCCCCGCATCGAAGTTTCCGCTGATCTTCAGCGCCGCCGCCTGCCAGTGGCCTTTCACCTGTTGCCGCATCACCAACCAAGCGCTCCCGCCTCCGGAGGAGAGGTGGACGAGATTGTGGTCACCCTTCAGCGCAGCCCATTTTTCTCCGGTGACAAAGGTCTGTGAGCTGGCGGAGTTGTCCTCTCCCCGCGGCAAATACATCAGCACCGGTTCCGGCGGTTTGCCGTTTCTCGGGCCCCCCGCTCCGAAGTGGGCGCCGACATTTTGGTTGAGATCGACCTGACAGATCGAGGTCGCCGGGGTCCAGTCTCCTTCCTGCACGCTGGTGGTGACGAAGCGTCCGTCCTCGGAAAGACCCAGCCCGTTGGGGTTGCGAAAGCCGGTGGCCAGCACTTCCAACGAGTCGCGCCCGGTTACCCGACAAATCCCCTGATTGGCGGAGGCGAAATACCATCGGCCCTCCCGGTCCGCCTCAAGCCCCACGATGTAATCATGGCCTCCGGGTGAGGTCTTCATGGCGTTGGTGACGCATTCATAAAAGTCGGCCTCGTCATCGCTGTTGAGGTCGTGCAAGCAGGTGATCTGGTCGCGTCCGAGCACGTAGAGCTTGTTCTGGACAATCTTCATCCCGAGCGGCTGATGCAGCCCGGTGGCGAATCGCTTCCAGCGGACCCGCCCCAGCTTGTCGTCGATCCCTCGCACGAGCCAAACCTCACCGGTCATCGTGGCGATGGCCGCGGTGCCGTCCTCGAAAAAGTCGTGCGCCGAGAGGAAAAAGAGCGTGCCATACGGGTTTTCGAAAGGGACGGTGATCCGGTCCGTGGCGAACGGGGTCTGGGTGCCGATCTCCCCCTTGGTCTCGATCCATTGCGGCCACTGGGCGGGAGCCGGCTTGGGCATCTCGGTTTCGCTGGTGACGATGAGGACTTCCTCGCCTCGCCGAAACAGCCCGCGGAAGGTGCCGGGAAGCTTCTTTTCCTCTTTGGAGAGGATCGTGCCCTCCATGGGGGCCCCGGCCAGGAATCCGTGCCGGAAAGGATTCAGTTTGATGAAGCCGCCGGTCCACTCGAGGCGCCAAGCCATCCGCTCCGGATCGAACACCGCAGACTTGTCCGGGAATCGGACACAGATCCCTTTGGGCACGGAAATGCCACCGCCCTTGAACGCGCCGCAGAAGAGGGTGCCGTGATCACTCGCCGCCCAACGCTCATCCGCCCACGTGTCCTTGTCATTCTGATTGCCCCAATGCCCCTGTTGCCCGCCGTCGAGACCCGGGAACGCGGGGATCAAGGCCGGCAACGGTTTTTGGCCCATGAACTGCAGCGCCTGTTTGCCGTAGAAATCGAAGACCCGCTCACGGTTTACGAATTCCCGCCAGTGTTGGTGAGTCGACGGATTGAGCGGCTCAAGGTTGGGGGTGAACGAGGCCGGCTTCGGTGCGGGCGGAGGCAGGATGGCGTCGAGATCGTCGAAGCTCCACAAACCGAGCGTGTTGTCCATCCGCTGGCGCGGGGCGGTCCCGGGGCGTGGCTTCATCACGCCGCGAGTGATCCGGGTATCGTCGATCTCGCCGTTGCAACCCAAGCCGCCCTCGACCAGTTGGCCGAACGAGAGACCGCCTGGGACCGGCTTGCCCTTGAGAGGGGACACCGGCTTTTCGAGGACTTGTTTGCCGTCCACCCAGAGGGCGACGCTCTGTTCGCTGACGCTGGCGAGGAGGTCGTGCCACTTGCCGTCGCAGATGTCGATCTTGGAATCAAAATCGCCTCCGCGTCCCGGCAGATACAACGCCAGGGTGCCGGATCCGGTGTGGGTGTAGAGTTCCCAATGGGTTGCCGAGGCCTTAGGTTCGGAGGCGACGAGGATGTTGAAGCCGCTCTTTCCGTCCAGCTTGGCGCGGCATTCCACGGTGAACGGGAGTTTGGAGTATTCCTCGTTGCCTTCTACGGTCCAGCCGCCCTTGAGGGCCTTGCCGAACACCGGGTCGAAGGACGGGGTGGATTCCGCGGACCTGAGCGGTGGGTTCGGTTTGGCCGCAGCCGTCGGTTTTTCGCTCCAGGTGCGATACTTCGGTTTGGCACCCGGCTTGGCATCGTCGAGTTGCGGCAGCAACCAGGTCAGGCCGTCGAGGTTGTCCCTCAACCGTCCCTCCGCATCCTCGTTGGTGTGATTGAGGATGCCGATGGGACCGCTGTAACCGCTGGCTCGGATCTGGCGCAGAACGGTGACGTCCTGGGTCCCTACACCGAGCGGAAGGATCTTTCGCCCCTTGGCATCCCCGGCCACGTCCATGCCGTTGAGGTTGAGACAGAGGAGCCACGGCTTCATCGCCTCAATCGCCTTGGGTAGGCGATCCAGGTGGCTGTGGCCGTGGTGCAGATTGTAGACGATGCCCACGTTGTCGGTGCCGTGATTCTTGGTCAGGAACTCACAGACCGCCACCATGTTTTCCGGTTCGCCCCCCCAACCGCCGTGGTTGTAGATCCCGACCTTGCTGCCGATTTTTTTTGCTTGCTCCAGGACTGGCAAGAGTCCGTTTGCCGCGTTTTTGACCTTCTCTTCCTGGGTCTGACCCTGGTCCCTGACCATCAGCCAGAATTGTGGATGGAGCTTGTATTGAGCAAACAGGCGGAACGCATCCTCGTGCTGGCCCCAAAAGGCGAAGAACTCGATGCCGTTTTTCTGGTATGCCAAAATCTCGCGCTCGAATTCCGGCACATGCTCCTGGCGCCAGTCGTAGGCGATTTTCTTGATTCCCATCTTGGCCACCATCTCGGCCCGTTCTTCCGGGGAGCGCTTTTTGGAATCAAAGGGAACAATGCACCAAGCCGCGAGATTGGACTGGTCGAAGAGGTCGGCAGCGCGGACCTCGTGGGTGAGGCAGGCCGCAAGGAGTAGAGGGAGGGTCAGGGTTTTCATGGAACGATAGGAGATTTCTTGGTTGGCACGGGCCAGTCATCCGTCCGGAAAGGGGAGGCAGGGAGGCCGGCCCCGTTGGCCAGACTGTAGTCTGGCCAGTCTCTCCAGGCGTAACGAACGGCGACGGGAGCCGCGATGTCCGGATGATCGACGATGACGGAGTCCCCGGCGATGTGTGCTTGAGCGGGCTTCCACTCTTGATCGGCGGCCGCGATTTCGAACCCGGTGAGTGGACCCTTGTTCAGGGATTTGAGTCCGCCGTTGGCGTGTTTGAAAGAGATGGTGATGGTGTCACCGTTGATTTTGGAATCTGTGGGCAGCGGTCCGCTGATCGCCGGGACCGGTTTTCCATACACCGTGCCTAGTGCCCAAAGGGAGAGGCGTTTGCCAACGTCTTGTTTGTTTTTCGGGTGGATGTCCTTGGCGTCGCCCAGGTCGATGGTGATGGCCATGCCGGTTTTTGGGAGCGCGAGTGTCTTTAGCATGGATTCCCGGATCCGAGGCCAGCCCTCCCCGGGCGCGGTGTAATTCGGGAGCTGCACCCAGGCGAAAGGGATTTCGTCCTGCCAGAGCGCCCGCCAGCTGGTGACCAGTTGGGTCAGTTGCTTGTGATACAGGCCGGGATTGCTGGCATTGCCCTCGCCTTGATACCAAAGCATGCCGCGCAGGGTGTAAGGCACGAGATTGACCACCTTCCCGTTGAAGAGCCCGGCGGGCCCACCCTTGAGCTTCCACATGGCCAGCGGATCCTTCGGCGGCGGGACCACGAAGGGCGTGCCCTCGGCCTTGGCCTTCTCCGATGCCTTCTTCCAGATGGCGAGTTGCTTTTCATGCAAGGCGGGCGCTTGCGCGGGATCAAAATTGCGGTGCGCCTCGAGTCGAGTGTCGTAATTCGCCTTCGTCTCGGGATCGGAGGATTGGACCTCGGCGGACACCCAGGATTCGATGGGCGTGCCTCCCACGGAGGTGTTGATGAGACCGACCGGCACGCCGATTTCCCGGTGGATCTCCCGGCCGAAGAAATACAGCGCCGCGGAAAAACCGCCGACGGTGTCGGGGGCGCAAATCTGCCAGGCTCCCTTGCCTTCGGGCTGCGGCGTGTCGGAGGGCCCCGAGCTCTCGCGGTAATGGCGGATGAGCGGAAGCTGGGCGGCGGCCTTCTCGGACTCGGAATCCTGACAACCCGCCACCGTCATCGCCATGTTCGACTGACCGGAACCGAGCCACACCTCGCCGACGAGAACGTCCTGCACCTCGAGTTTGTGACCGGCCTTGTCGGAGACGAGGAGGGGGCGCGAGTCGGCGGAAGCGGGGAGGGCGTCGAGCGTGAGCTTCCACTTTCCATCCGCAGCCGCTCTGGCGACCTTCGATTGTCCGGCGAAGGCCACGGTCACCGCTTCACCCGCATCGGCCCAGCCCCAGATGGCGACGGGCTTCTCGCGCTGCAAGACCATGTGATCGGAGAACACGGAAGCGAGTCTCAGTTCGGCGCCATGAAATGTAGACAGCGGTGCTAGGCAAAGTGCGGAAAGAAGTGGGAAGAGCGGTTTCACAATCCTGATTTTAGGGAAAATAGGGCGAGGTCGTCGGATTCACAACGAACGGTGTGTGTAATTTGGCGCGAGCCAATCCAGCCGAAATGAGCCCAAACCGGACCAAAGGTCTTGCCGTTGTCGGCGAGGGCGACTTCAATCACATCGTTCACCATGAGGCGAATCGTTCCGTGGTGTTTGTAGAGGCGGATGGTTTGGAACGATTCGGCAGGATGCGGCGGCGGTGCCTGTTCGGCCGCGAAAAGGCCTGCCGCGCCCAGCACGAGGGCAACGGGGATGGAAGGGGGGATCGGGCAGGACATTAGAGCGCTCACTCGTTGAAGTTGAGAACAAGCTTGCGGTCGCCCTTCCGGATCATGACCAAGCCGCTGTCCAAGTCACCTTGCACGAAGGGGCTGTCATAGGCTCTTGCTGGGGCATAATCGATGGGATTATCATTGATCCGCGGCGGCTTGATTTGGTCGGTGAAGAGCTTGAATCGATCTCCGCTCAGCCCGGTGTAGGTGAGCGTGTTGTTTTCTTGATTGAGCGGTATCTTGTCGGGACTGACAGCCCCTCCCTGGCGAACCACACCCGCAGAGCGCCGAGAGTGGCAACACGGTGCGCAGGAGGTTCATTTTGAGGTTTTCGCGTTCGCTTCTGGTCCTGCGTTGCCCAGTGCTGCGGTGATCTCGTCATGTTCCCGGTAGATCGATTCGACTCCTTGCGGAGGCAGTTCCACATGGGCGGACCACGCAATCGCATTGAGCATCAGCTTGCGAAAGCCGTCGCTCTTCCAGTTGTCGTAAAAGTGACCGCAACTGGTGCCGAAGCCCCGTCCGCCGTCCGCACGCTCCCGCGCCCAGGCCACCCAACGCCCGTCGGGATCACGTCCCGGAAGCCCGGGCACGGAGAGGATCGGCACGAGGGCTCTGTCGGTCGGATCAAATCGCAGGTTGTAATAAAACTCCTCCTTCAGCTGAAACGGGGCGACCCCACGGACAATGGCGTGTCCGGGGTTCGGCAGCGCCAGTTCGGCGTCGAGCACTTTGATGGCGGAATACCACTTGCGCGCCCCATCGGTCTCCCATTGGAAATAGCCACCGCTCCAGTCCAGAATCTGCCGTCGGTTGGCTTCGGAAGCGAACGTGGAGAAATGAAAGGTTACGAACCCGCAGCTGCGTTTCATTTGGCGTGCGATCACGGCGGTCCGCGCCGCGCCGTTGAAATGCGGCGCCTCCTCAAACTTGTCCCCGTCGCGCCCGTCCGAAATGATCACGATGGAGTCCGCGCTGTCGAACGTGCTTTCGTCCTGGGGCCATCCCTCAAAATGGATCTCCGCGGTCACCTGATCGCGGATGTTGGATTGCTCGAACAGCACCTTGAGCAGTTTGACGCTCCAGGGATAGTCATGGATGCGATTGCCCACCGGGCCGTGGCTTTTCTTGCCGGCGACGAGGACGATCTTCTTTCTGACCGGGGACGAATCGGCAGCGGTGAGGACCTCGGAAGAAACGGTGAGGAGCAGCAGGGCGATTTGGAAGACGAATCTCATTGGGTGTGTTTAAGGCAGTTCGCGGGTGCGGCCCTGTTGCATAACGGCGCCAAGCCGCAATCGCAGACGGTCGACAATCTCAGGGTGTTTCTCCCACAGATCGGAGGTTTCGCCAGGGTCGTTGGTGAGATGGTAGAGCTGCCCGATCGTGGTTTTGGCGGGGCCGTCGAGGCCGGTCTTGCTCTTGTCCTTCAGATTTGCCAGCGGCGTCAACGGGCCGTGCACGGCATGAAGAGCGGGATTGAGAAAGAAAGGCTGCCCCGTGTGCTGTGTCGCATGCTTGCGGAGAAAGTCCTCTGCTTTGCTCGTGAAGAGGTTGTCGGTGTCATCGCGCCGGATCGCATCGTCATAACCGAGATCATTAGCAAGAGTGAGGGCGATATTGGGTTGCGGGCACGATGAAAACGCTGAACTCGGCTCGACTGAGAGCCACAGTGCCAGGGCGATGAGAAGGAAGGGAATGCGGGCCATCATCAGATGGGGGAAAGCGGGGGTCAACGAGTGGGTGGCGGTTGTGCGGGGCGCATCACGAGATTCTGGCAGCCTCAAGGGCATCCTCCCACGGGGCGGTGAACTCGGCGAACGCCTGCAAGACCGCTTCGGGCCGGTCGCGGTGGAGTTGATGGCCGCAGCCAGGGAAACGGACATGACGACCGGTGGAGAGGGCGAGGCACGCGGCCTCCGCGTCTCCGTCCGTCAGGGCACCACCGGTTGCCGGGTCGGCCTGGAGAAGGAGGGCGGGGCATCGGATCTGGGAGAGGATCGCGGGGAAGTTGTAGCCCTCGAGCCAGCGTCCCTCGATGATCGGGGTCAGCAGCTCGGCATCGATCTTCGCAAGGCACGCCGCGCTCCAGGCGAGGGAGGAGCGGTCCCGCAGCTCCCCCAAGGTCCGAAAGCCACCGCCTGACGTGGGAAGCCGGACGGAGGCCAGGGCATCGGTCATTTCCGTGAGGCTGCCTCCTAGACGGGCGACGGCGCGCATCCCGATGAACTGGGCTTCCCAGGCGGTGCCGGAGATGCGGTTTCCCATGGCATGAAATGGAGGGTCTTCGAGGACGATCCAGCGGACGAGATCCGGAAGCGCCGCGGCCACGGCGGCAGCCACCATCGCCCCGAGAGAATGCCCGAAGATGACCACGGGCGCATCCAGCTCCTGTTCCACCATGCGCACCGCGTCGGCGGCATAGTCGGTCACCAGGTATCGGGAGCCGCGGGGAGAATCGCCGTGACCGCGCTGGTCTGGGGCGATGACTCTCCAACGGGAAGAGAGGACCGGGACCAGGGGATCCCAATCCGCCCCGCGGCGCGTCACGCCGTGCAGCAGAAGCAGGGGCGGACCTTCGCCGCAAATCTTCCGGTTCAGTTCTTCGGCCGCTGGTTTCATCGAGATGACGGTGGGTCGACAGGCTCAGACGTGCGCCAGTCGCCCAGCCTTGATCACACCGCCCTGCATCACCGCGAGGAGGTTGTGGCGATTCTCCAAGAGGCTGATGTCATTCATCACATCGCCGTCGACCAGGAGGATGTCGGCAAGTTTTCCGCGCTCCAACGTGCCCAGCTCATGGTCGCGGCCCATGATCTTCGCGCCGCCCAGCGTGGCGCAGCGAATGGTGTCGAGCACGCTGAAGCCGACGTAATTCACAAAGAAGGTCAACTCCTGCGCGTAGGTGCCGTGGGGCGTCCAGCCGAAGCCGTAATCCCCGCCGAGGCCGAGAGTTCCACCGGTCTTGAGCACTTTGCGGCAGCTTTCCGCTCCGCCCTCGAGCGTCTCTTGGTGACCATCGATAACGCGTTGCGACAGCCCGAACTCCTTGCCCCGCTGCACGCTCCAGAGTTCAAAACCGAGGCCAGGGCACATCGGAACCTTCCGTCTCAAGAGAAGCTCCAGGCACTCGTCGTCCATGAAGGTGCCGTGCTCGATGCAGTCATAACCCGCTCTGAGCGCATTGCGGATGCCTTCGGTGGCGCGGCAATGGCCGGTCACTTTGAGACCGTGGTTGTGCGCCGTTTGCACCACCGCATGCATTTCATCAAACGTCATGCACAGCGTGTGATGATCGTTGATGTCCGGGGAGGCGGCGTCCCCGGTCGGGTAGGTTTTGACCCACTCGATCCCGTCCTTGACCAGTTTTCGCACGGCGGTCCGGGCTTCGTCCGGCCCGTTGACGATGAAGACGATCCCCTCCATCCCGATTTTCCGGTAGTCCGGGTTCCAGTCCATCAGGCCACCGGCCCCGCAGATCTCGCGCCCGCTCGCGCTGAGCCGGGGCCCGGGAATCATGTCCTCCTCGATCGCCTTTTTCATCCACACATCGATGTTGTGCAAACAGCCTCCGCTCCGAGCCGAGGTATAACCGCATTCGAGCGCGGTCTTCGCATTCACGGCGGACTGAAGCGTGACGTATTCAACCGGGTATTTGATGTCGAGGTCCTGCAACTCGGTGACATTGAAATAGGTCAGGTGGATGTGCGCCTCGATCAGACCTGGCATGATGGTCCCGCCCTGGGCATCGATGACCCGGGCGTCGGGTGCAGCGGGCGCGAGCAGGGAAGGACCTGCGTAGGTGATCGTCCCGTCCGTGAGGATGACGGTCGCGTCTGGGGCCGGGGGCGCACCGGTCCCGTCGATCAGTTTGCCGTTGTGGATGCGGGTGGTTCCTGTCGCTCTTTTCATGGGGCCGGGGTGTCGATCGTCGGCGAAGCATGCCACCAAAGCGCAGATCTGGTCTTGGAGCGATGCGTCGACTTTTTGTCTGGAAGCGGCAGGGCCCGGGCCGAGTGCGCCCGTTTTTAGCGGCGGTAATGCAGCCGGTAATCTCCGGGCGTGCGGTTTAGTTGGCGCCGGAACTCGTGATTGAAATGGCTCTGGTCCGCAAAGCCGGAATCGATCGCCACCTGTGCCAGAGAGAGGTCGGAATAGACCAGGAGACGGCAGGCCATCCGGACCCTGAGCTTGCGGATGTAGGCTTGGGGCGTGGTCTGGAATCGTTGCTTGAACTTGCGTTCGAAGGCGCGCACGGAGAGACCGGCGGCTTTGGCGAGTTCAAGATTGCCGAGCGCCGTTTGGTAATGGTCCCGGATGAGTCGCAGAACCTGGTCAAAGCCGGTTGGGTCCGGTTGACGCAAAGCGGGCGCGTCCAACCAACGGGTGGTTCCCGATGTGCCGATGACGCGGCCCTGCCCATCGTGAAGCGGAATTTTGTTGGTCACACTCCATCGGGGTGGACCCGTGGACCCTCCCACGAGTTCGATCCGGTTCACCACTCGGTGCCCCTTCACCACCTGTTCGTCATCCAACCAGAACTGGTCCGCCAGAAAGGCCGGGGAGAAATCATAGTCGGTCTTGCCGCTCAGGTCGGTCGTTTCGTTGAGCCCGTAATTCAGGAGGAGCGCCCGGTTGGCGTGCAGGTAATGGTGCTGGATGTCCTTGATCCAGAACTGCACGTCTTCCAGGGAGTCGAACAATTCGGACAGCGGCCAAGGACCGGTTGAGGGAAGTGGGGGGATTGCCGCCATGGCGTGTTCCTACACCTCCTGCAAGGCCATGGTCTTGCGGTCCGATGGGCCAGGATGACTGGTTTCAGGGGCTGTCAGCAAATTGCAGGGACAAACTGGAGGCTTCCCGGAGGGTGGCATTGAGCAAGAATACGGAGCCGTCCCAGGCATAGTCAGTCGCGGCCAGTTCGCGCCCGTTCCAGGTCGCTCGTTTCAGGTTTCTCGAGCCTCCCTGGAATTCGAAGACTGGATGGACACAGGGCGCGGTCGGTTTGATGGTGAGCGAGACGGTCGGCTTTTCCAGGGTCAGCAGCGTGGCGCGGCGTTCGGTGTTGTAGGATGGGCTTTGCAAGCGCGCGCCTTCAGCCTGGATCTGCGGCGGCGTCGCGAAGCTGCGGGACCATTCGAGCAGGCTTGTGTCATCGGCGTCGCTGAGGCCGATGAGCCAGGCCCATTTTTCCAACTGCATCTTGCGGGTGACGCCGAGGGCGTCGGGCATGTTGGCGGTGCGACTTTCCAGGGGCTGCGGACGACGGTGGCCCCAGGACATCATGGCGCTGTGTGCGGGGGTCATCGAGGCGAGGTCGTCGATGTTGATGCCGGTGGGCTTGCGTCGGGCGAGCGGCAGATGATTGCCCCAATAGAACGGCGTGACCATTTGCCCCTGGCTGTAGAAGGGGCGGTAGGCGGTGGAGGGCAGTCGCTTCCAGCCGGGGTTGAAGTAGATCGCTGCGAGGGGCTCGCGGGTGCCAAAGCGGATGCGGTAGAGCGGCGGTAGTTCGCCCGAGAGCAGCTTTTCGTAATCGCGTTCCTGGTCGAGGATGGGGAACTTCAGCTCGCGCTTGGTGCCATCGCGAAAGAGCACGTCGATGAGGTTTTTCGGCAGCACGCGGAGCGGATAGGCGGCGGGCGGGGTGAGGATGAGCAGTTCCTCGATCTCGTATTCGGCCTTGGGCTCGCTTTGCAGCGTGACGGTGCGCGAGCCGAAGCCGTCCGGGTAAAAGTAAAAATCCTCCGTCGCGGTTTCGCCCCAGACCTTGTAGTTGAGGTCGCAGGGCTGCGCGGTCCAGCGGACGTGGACGCGGGCGGCGGTGGATTC
>QQNE01000032.1 GCA_003402735.1 Verrucomicrobiota bacterium | reverse complement strand
CGGACGGAAAATCATCGTGGACACCTACGGCGGGATGGGGCGCCACGGCGGTGGAGCCTTCTCCGGCAAGGACCCCTCCAAGGTGGACCGTTCCGCCGCTTACATGTGTCGTTGGGTGGCAAAGAACATCGTCGCGGCGGGTCTGGCCCGGCGTTGCGAGCTCCAGGTCGCCTACGCCATCGGTTATCCCGAGCCGATCTCCCTTCGGGTTGACACCTTTGGGACCAACACGGTGGACGAGGCCAAGATCGAGAAGGCGGTGTCCGAGGTGTTCAACTTCAAGCCTGCGGAGATCATCAAGCAGCTCAACCTGCTCCGGCCGATCTATCGCCAGAGCACCAACTACGGTCACTTTGGCCGCGAAGACAATTTGGACGCCCTCACCTGGGAGCGCACCGACAAGGCCGAAGCACTCAAATCCGCAGCCGCCTGAACCTCTACCGCAAACATTATGTCGACCACATTCAACGACTTCAAAGTCAAGGACATCGGACTCGCTGAGTTCGGCCGCAAGGAGATCCAGATCGCCGAGCACGAGATGCCCGGCCTGATGGCCATCCGGGAAAAGTATGCGGCCACGCGTCCGCTCGACGGGGTGCGCATCACGGGATCGCTCCACATGACGATCCAGACGGCGGTGCTCATCGAGACCCTTGCCGAGCTTGGGGCATCGGTGCGTTGGGCCAGCTGCAACATTTTCTCCACTCAGGATCACGCGGCGGCGGCCATCGCGGCGGCGGGGATCCCGGTGTTTGCCTGGAAGGGGGAGACGCTGGAGGAATATTGGTGGTGTACCGAGCAGGCGTTGCGTCATCCGCACGGCAAGGGACCGCAACTGATTGTCGATGATGGCGGCGACGCCACCTTGCTGATTCACAAAGGCTACCAGTTGGAGAACGGAAGCGATTGGGTGAACACGCCGTCCGGCAATGAGGAGGTGAGCATCATCAAGGATCTCTTGAAGCAGATCCACGCGGACTCGCCGAACCTCTGGCATGGCATCGTGGAGGAATGCAAGGGCGTCTCCGAGGAGACGACGACCGGGGTGCATCGTCTTTACCAGATGGTGGAGGCGGGAGAACTGCTCTTTCCGGCCATCAACGTCAACGATTCGGTGACGAAGTCAAAATTCGACAACCTCTACGGTTGTCGGGAGTCGTTGATCGACGGCATCAAACGGGCCACGGACGTCATGATCGCCGGAAAAGTGGCGGTGGTCTGCGGGTATGGCGATGTCGGCAAGGGCTGCGCCCAGGCGCTCAAGGGAATGGGAGCCCGGGTGGTGGTCACCGAGATCGATCCGATCTGTGCGCTTCAGGCCGCCATCGAGGGATTCATGGTCACCACGATCGAGGACACGCTCGGTTGGGGAAACATTTATGTCACCACCACCGGGAACATGGACATCATCACGCTCGAACACATGGAGCGGATGAAGGATCAGGCGATCGTGTGCAACATCGGGCATTTCGACAATGAAATCCAGATGGCGCAGCTCAACAGCGCTCCGGGCGTGAAGATCACCTCGATCAAGCCGGAGTCCGAGGGTGCGGTGGACAAATACACCTTCCCTGGAGGCAACAGCATTTACATCCTGGCCAAGGGACGATTGGTGAATCTGGGTTGCGCGACGGGTCATCCGAGTTTCGTCATGTCCAACAGCTTCGCCAACCAGACCCTGGCGCAGATCGATTTGTGGAAGAACCGCGGGAAATACGAGAACAAGGTTTACCTGCTGTCGAAGGAACTCGATGAGGAGGTGGCCCGCCTTCACCTGGAGAAGATCGGCGCGAAGCTGACGGTGCTCAGTGAGGCTCAGGCGGAATATCTCGGGGTGAGCAGCCACGGTCCGTTCAAGCCGGCCCACTACCGGTATTGACTTCCACGCCGACGAGGCAAAGGTCGCGCCGCAAAGCTCCGGGTTTGGCCCATGCCAGGGCTTGTTCACCGGCTCTTTGCAAAGTCACATGAAGCGGGGCCAGGGCCTCTTCCAACAGGAGTCCGGCCAACTCGTCCTCGGTGAAACTCTCGCCGAGGGCGTTTTCCATTTCGAGGAAGCCAGGGTTGTAGACAAAGAGCCGGTCTCCCGGGTGGAGCCGAAGCCTTCGGTTCCTGAATTGCGCGTCCTTGTGCAAGCCGACGGCAGGCGGAGTCACCTTGAAGAGTCGGGTCCGGCCATGTGAGAGCAGCATGGGACCCGGATGGGCGGCGGAGGTGAAGCGGAAGGTGAGGTCCCGGAAATCGAGGATTCCGTAGAGGAGCGTGAAGTAGCGCAAGCGGTCGAAATAAGAGAACCGATCGTTCAGCCAGTGTGCCACGGCCGCCGGGTTCTCCAGTGGGAGCGATGGATCGTCGTGGGCGCCGTGGCGGTTCATGGTTAGGCTCAGGTGGGCAGACATGAGCGTGGAGCCGACTCCCTCTCCGCTGAAACTGGCCATAAAAAGGCCGACCCGGTCGCGGTCGAGTGGAACGAAGTTGAAGGTGTCTCCGGAGTGGGTTGCGCAGGCCCGGTGATACCAGGCAAAGGTCGCCTGACGGGTTGGAGGAGGTTCCGCGGGGAGAAAGGATTCCTGGATTTCTGCGGACGCCTCGAGTTCGCTGCGCAGGCGTCCCTTGGCGACGTGGAGTTTCAGGTAAGCCATGGCCAATTCGGCGTTGGCCGTTTCGAGTTCGTGTTGTTGATCCAGGATTCTGGCTCCGGCGCGGACGCGGACCCGGAGTTCTTCGGGATCGAACGGTTGGCGGAGGAAATCGTCCGCTCCGGATTCCATGGCTTCGTCCAAGTGCGACGCGCGACCTTTTCCGGTCAGGAAAATGACGTAGGTGGGCCGCAGGGGCTGGTCCTGGATCTGCTTGAGCAGGCTCAAACCGTCCGGGGTCGGCATCATCCCGTCAGTGATCACCAAGCCGGGGTGATGCCGCCGCAGCAGTTTCGAGGCGGTGGTGCCGTCCCGCGCAGGCAGGCATTGGTGGCCCCAGCTTTGGACAAGGGAACAAATGCGAGACAGGGTGGCGGGGTCATCTTCAGCGACGAGTACCTTCATACCAGGAAGAGATTCTTTGGTGAGAAAATCCCCCGGGCCCGTCGACACTCTAGGCTCGGATGGGGAGAAGGGAAACGGAAATCGGTTCGCGCGGCGTAAGGGTTTCCACGCATTCAAGCGTCGGGTGATTTCATTCCGGCGTTGCGTCCTGTGAGGATCGAGCGGAGAATCGGGCGCTATGGCAGGAAACGTTTCCCTGGTTGTGACTTTGGTAGGTCCGGATCGTCCGGGCGTCGTCAAAGCGGTTTCCACCGTGGTGGCCGCGCATGGCGGGAACTGGGTGGAGAGCCGGATGGCGCGATTGGCGGGGCAGTTTGCGGGGATTGTGCACGTTGAGGTTCCCGAGGAGGAGGCCGGTGCGCTGCGTGGCGGTTTGGAAAGTTTGGGATTGTCTGCGGTGGTGGTGGAGACGCTGGCGCATGAGCCGGTTCCTCGGGTCCGGCACCATCTGGAACTGTTGGGTCATGATCGTCCGGGAATCGTCCGGGATCTTTCACAGGCGCTGGCCGCGCGTGGGATCAACGTGATTGAACTGGAGACGGAATGCATCAGTGCGCCGTGGACCGGAGAGATTCTTTTTAAGGCGGTGGCGGAGCTCTGTTTCCCGGACGGAACCTCCTTGGAGCAGGTCAGGACGGACCTGGCCGGGCTCTCGCAGGAGTTGCATCTTGAAATTGATCTGACTCCGCCTCCGGAAGCTCCAGAACCATGACGGGCAATCTGCTGCAAAACACCCGGGTGTATCTTTCCGGGCCCATGGATTTTGTGGGGTCGCGAGTGGTCGAAAAATACTTTGGGTGGCGGGCGATTCTCACCCCGGTGCTCAAGGCGCTGTCGATCACCGTGCTGGATCCGTGGAACAAGCCCCGTGTCCTGGGGCATTCCGCGGATTACGGGCGGGAAGGACTGCTTCCGGCCAAGGAGCGCTACGAGACCGATTTTTGGACCTCACACCAAACCCGGGCGCGCTTTGAGCAGGAGTTTTGGGAGACGGTGCACATCGATCTCCGAATGACCGACATCAGCGACTTTGTGATCGCGTTCGTCCCCACGAACATTTACAGCGTGGGGACCGTTCACGAGATCATCACGGCGCGCAATCAATTGAAGCCGGTGCTCTTGATCAGCCCGCCGATCAGTTATGATTTTTTTCCGGCGCTGAAGAGCCTGACCGGGGAGCAGAAAAAGGCCTTGAAGTTTTACGGTCTAAAGGAAAATCCTCACGGTTTGCCGAGTCAGTGGTATGGGAATGTCGTGGGCGGACACAACATGTTCGACGGCTTCGGTTGGGAGCATCTCAATCTGAAAGGACCGGACTTTTACGAGCAATTGATCGGGGACTTTCTTGATTCCGAACCCGCCCCGGGGGAGAACCCGAAGTGGCAGCAGACACGAAAATGGGTGGCCCAGTTCGAACCGTTGCGGAAGCTCAAGGGGGGCATCCTGGATCACGTGACCTTCGCCGATCCTGCGGAGGAGCGACTGCTCCGGGAGGCCTTGGAGGTCCCGGCGGAGAGGGATCGGCACTATTTCTGGTACAATCACGCTTATCAGCCGAAGCGGACGTTTCTCAGTCATCTGCTTTCCATCGCATCCGGCCATATTCCTCCAAAGACGACGATTCTTTCCGAATACGATGAGGCTGGCGAGGTCCGGCAGAGACCTTTGGAATCGATCGATGACAACTGGCTTTTGCTCGGCGCGGAGAATCTTTGAGCGGGCTTTGCGTCCAAGGATCCATGAAGTCATGGGGTTGGTGGGGAGCGCTGTTTTTGATGTTGGGGAGTGCCCGGGCGCAGGACGTGTGGGAGACCGTTCCGCTGGCGGCACGGCCATCGTTGTCGGTTGAAGGCCGCGTCGGCGAAGAGTCCTTCCGGTCCGGAGCCGTCGTGGCGCTGCAGGGGGCGACGGTGCGGTTGCGGCTCGTCGGCCATCCGGCGAATGGGGAGACGCGTTGGTTCCAAATCGTGCCCGAGACGGCGAGGTTCTACAAGAACGCCAATCACCCCTGGGAAGCGGATCCGTATGCATGGGTGGGGTTTGGCAAGATTGACTACCGGATGGTTGAGATCCTTTCGTGGAGGGGCAGGACTGAGGTGGAGGTGCGTCCCGCAGAGGACTTTCGGCAGGCGAGCCGATCTCCTTACTACCATCCCGATCTGGGAAGTTTCTGGTTCCAAGCGCAGGTTTTGGCGGACGGTCTGCGGCTCCGGTCCGCGGGGTTGGAGGAGAACGGGGAGCGGAACCTGTCGCCCGCGGTCTTTCGTCTATCGATCCAGACAGATGAGGGTTACCTGGGGTGTTTGAGTGGCTTTTTCAACGTGCCCGGGTTGTTCGGATCCGTGCCGTCGCAAAGCTACCACTACGTCGGGGTCGATTGCGCCGACGTGCTGGTGGCGGCGCATCGGCGGTGGAAAAGACTGGGAGCGGGCAGGGACGCCAATGTCTCGATGTTGGCGCAAGAGTGGACCAGGATCGCGGAATTTCCGGTGGTGGGCGGCGTCCCGAAACGTGCGGTCCGATGGGGGCGGGAGGTCAAACCCGGTGATGCCATTGCGGTTCGTTACACCCCGGGGAAGGCGTTTCAACACATCGGTGCGTTGGCGGCCGATCGGAACGGGAACGGATGGCTTGACGCGGCCGACGAGATCATCCACGCGGGCCCACACGCCTTGCATCGGACGCATCTGCGAGAGGGGGGATTCGATGGGGAAGTGGTGATTCTTCGTCCTCCCCAGTGAACCATTGGATGCGGTGGGGAGTTCCGGTCCAGCGGACGGCGAGGGCCGCGGAGGCCTGCCACCGGATTTCGCACTCGGGCAACGGATAGAGGCGGTAGAGTTCCGAGAGGTGGAGGGCCTCCGCCCAGCGCACCCGGGTGGTGCCGCCTTCGCCGAGGAGAATTTCAGCGTCCACCTCCAGACGATCGGGGGCGATTTGGAGGCCTGCACCGGTCGCCTTCAGAAACGCTTCCTTTGCCGTCCACAACCGGAGCAGCGCCCGTGCCCTGCGAGCGGGAGGGAGCGTCAGGATCCGGAGCTGTTCGCCGGCGCTGCAGATGGTCGGCAGGAGATCCTCCAGGCGGGATTCCGAGGGGATTTCCTCGAGGTCGACCCCCACCTCGCCGTCCGAAGAGAAGGCCATGAGCGCCTGGTCGCCGCTGTGGGAGATGTTGAAGTGCAGGGACGGGCCAGGGCTGAGTAGGAAAGGTTTCCCAGCGGCGCTGCTGCCCAACTCGATGCGGCCGGAAGGGACTCCGGTGTAGGCGGTCAGGATGCGGCGAAGCTCGCCCCGGGCGGCGACAAAGCGTTGCCGATCCCGATCGAACCGATAGGCATCGGCGCGCCGCAGTTCCTCCGGGGAGAGCCATCGCGCCTGCCGTGAGCAGAGGCCCACCGCATCGCCAAGGAAGACCCGCCAGAGATGAATCTCTCCGTCGCGCGGTGGGGACGAGGGGTGGGCCAACCGGGAAGACATGGGCTCAAGAGCCGGAGGCAACCAGACTCCGCGCCGTTCCCGATGGTTGACCGATTCCTCGCTTGAGCTCGATCTCCTTGGCCAGGAGACGGAGGGTCGGTGCCTGGAAGAGTTTGCCCAGGGGCAGGGAGACGCCGAGTTTTTTCTGAACCGAAGAGAGCAGCTTCATGCCGAGGAGCGAGTGTCCGCCCGAGGCGAAGAAGTCGGCGTCGAGATCGGTCTCGGCCAGATTCAGCGCTCCGTTCCACAGCGGAGCCAAGTCTTGTTCGGTCGGGGTGAGGATCGGGCCGGAATCCTGGGATTCCGCCGGGCGGGGAAGGAAGATCGGAGCGGCAAGGGCGCGGGTATCGATCTTTCCATTCGTGGTCAGCGGAAGCTCGTCGAGGATGGTGATGGCGGAGGGCACCATGTAAGCCGGGAGTTTGGACCGGAGATACTCGGCGAATGCCGTGGCGCTGCCGGTGGCTCCGGGCTCGAGGGCAACATAGGCCGCAAGAAAGCGGCCGGAGGAGCCTTCCCCGAGGACTGCCACCTTGCACTGGCGCACCGAGGGGTGCCGATCCAGCTGGACCTCGACCTCTTCCGGTTCCACGCGGAACCCCCGGATTTTCACCTGTTGATCGATGCGGCCCAGGAATTCGATGCCGCCGTCCGGCCGAAGCCGACAGAGATCACCGGTGCGGTAGAGCCGGGATTCCGGTGAAGACTCGAACGGATTGGCCACGAACCGGGCCGCGCTCAGTTCCGGGCGATTCCAGTAGCCGAGAGCGACGCCGTCTCCGCCCGCCCAGAGTTCACCGGGGATGCCTGGAGGGGTCAACTCGCCTCTGGCATCGACGATCCAGGCCGTGCAGTTGGCGGCGGGACGCCCGATCGGGATCCGGGCGCGGCGCAAATCCTCTGGGGCGAGCGGATGATGGGTGGTGAGGGTCGTGTTTTCCGTCGGTCCGTAGGCGTTGATGAGTTGGCAGGCCGGGTGAGCGTCGCGGATCTTTTCGTAGTGGCTCAAAGAGGCGACATCGCCGCCGGTGATGACCTGTCGCACCCGGGCAAAGGCATCCGGACGGCTGTCGGCGATGGCTTCGAAAAGCGCGGCGGTCATGATGAGTTGGGTGACTCCCTCGTCCCGGATCTGGTCCGCCAGTCCATCGATCGTCAGGGCTCCCGGGGGTGGAATCACGAGGCGTGCGCCGTGGAGCAGGCTGCCGAAGACCTCGCAAAGGGAGACATCGAAACAGATCGATGCCATTTGGATGAATCGTTGGTCGGCATCGAATGGGGCGTAATCGGTTCCGAACACCAGGCGGATGATGGCCCGGTGGGAGAGCAGCGCGCCTTTCGGGTTGCCGGTCGAACCCGAGGTGTAGATCAGAACGGCGGCGCTGTCGGGGGTGGGGGCCGCTGAGCCAAGGGAATTTTGCGGCCCGGAGGCATGGAGCGCGTCGTTGATCAGAAGGACGGGCACGCCCCGGGGCAGTGCTTGCCGCAGGCCCTGGTCGGTGATCACCAAGTGGCAGTCGCTATCCTCCACCAGGAATTGGATCCGATCGGCCGGGTATTGGGTGTCGATCGGGACGTAGACGCAACCTGCCTTGAGGACGCCCAGAATGGCGGCGTAGAGCGACGGAGAACGATCCAGGAAGAGCGCGATGCGGGTGCCTGGGGCGGCGCCGGCAATGCGGAGCGAGTTGGCCATGCGGTCGGACAGATCGTTCAGGGCGGTGTAGGTCACGCTCTGTTGGGGACTGCGCAGCGCGACGGCATGGGGATGGGCCGTCACGGCCTTGGCAAAGAGTCCGGGAAGCGTCTCGTGCCGCGGATAGTCGGTCCGCGTTTGGTTCCAGGATTGGATCTGTTGCCGGTGCGCTGCCGAGATGGCCGAGGCGATCTCCGCAACGGTGCCGTTGCGGTGGGTTCCAGCGGCGTCGAGCATCGCGAGATAGGTGTCCATCCACGCCAGGATGGTCGTCCTTTCGTAAAGCGAGGTTTGGAAGTCACAGCGAAGATCGAGGCCGTCCTGGGTCTCGAACGCCTTGAGATGCAGGGGATGGGTGGAGAAGGTGCGTTCCACCAAGTGAATCCTTGTCTCCAATCCTTCCATGGGGATGGAGGTGTGGACGCGCTCGAGATTGAAGATCGCCTCAACCTGGGGACGCTGCTCCGCCCCGAGCGTTTTGATGAGGCGACCGTAAGTGGTCGTCTGGTGTTCCAAACTGTCCAGGAGGCGAGCCTGAATCCGCCTGAGATGGCTGGCGAAGTCCCCGGAAAGGTCGATCCCGGCGATGAGTGGAAGCGCGTTTACGCTGTGCCCGATCAGGTGCTCAGGGCTGTTCCCGGACTGTCCGGCCGCCGGAAACCAGACGGCGAACCGCTGCTCCCGGCTGATCCGGTGCAACAGCAACTGGAAGGTTCCGAGGAGCAGGCTGAACAGCGTCGCGCCGGATTCGGTGGCGCATCGTTTGAGCGTGGCCAACTGATGTGGGGCGAGATGACAGGTGACGGTATCGCTCTTGGGATTGGGTTCTGTCGGCGGGGCAAAATCAGTGGGCAATCGCAGCGGGGAGACCGGCTCGGCGAATTGGGAGACCCAGAAAGCGTCGTCCCGTTCCGCCGCGTCCTCTGACAAGGTCGTCTCCCGCACGAAGTCGGTGAAACTGGCGGCGTTGGGCAGGGCCGACTGGCGACCCGTGCGGCGGGCGCTGTAGAGCTCGCCGAGTTCACGGAGCAGAACTCCGTAGGACCAACCGTCGCAGGCCAAATGGTGGCAGTTCAGCACCAGCACGTGTTCTTCGGCGGCGTTCCGGACCAGGACAGCTCGGAAGAGCGGGCCGTTGGCCAGGTCAAAGCGCGTGGTTCGTTCCCTTTGCAGAATCCTCTCAAACGCGGATTTGCGATCCGGTGCGGCCAGGGCGGCGAAGTCCTCGAGGGGCAGGGAAAAGCGGGCCGGTGGCTGAGCCGTGAATCCTTCTCCGCTTGGCAGATAACAGGCGCGAAGGGCTTCGTGTCGTGCCAGGAGGTCGGTCAGGGCCAGCTCGAGGGACCTTGAGTCGAGGCACCCGACGAGATTGACCGATGCGATTTCATTGAAGCAGAGGGAACTTTCCGCACTGACCTGGGAGGCGAGCCAGATCTCCGCCAACGGTTCGCTGAGCGGTTCGATGCGCGACCGCGATGCCACCGGATTCAAGGATGGGCGGGACTCGAAGAATCCGCTGCGCTGCAGTTCGTCCACCGAATCGCGGAAGGCGTCGATGAGGAAATCGACGTCGCGGTCGGTGTGCGCTGCCGTCAGGAAACCGGGAAAACCCTCCATGAGAAAGACGCCCTTGAGACGGAGATGGAAAAAGATCAGGCCCGCGGCTTCACATCCGTCCAGAATTCGGAGGGACACGCGCGTCCCGAACTGGGTCATTCGCAGCGGCAGCCCCGTTTCCACAAAGATCCGGTCCACGCTCCGGGCGAGTCGGTCCGCTTTCTCCAGCAAGGCGGACCAGAAATCCGCTGATTGAGCGAGGAGATGCTGCAAGACCGCTTTTGCCGCCGCCATGGCCAAAGGGGAAAGCCTGTGGCTGGTCGCAGCGTCGTTTGAGCGCATCTCTGCAAATGCGTTCATCCACTCGGTCTTTCCGGCCAGCACGCCGACCGGCAACCCACCGCCCACGGTCTCCCCGTGGATCACGAGGTCCGCCTGCACCCCGTAAAACGCCTGGGCTCCACCGGGCCCGGTGGCGAATCCGGTGAGGGTCTCATCAAAAACGAACAGGATGCCGGTGGTCGCGGTGAGCTTGCGCAGCTCCCGAATGAAGTCGCCCGGTTGCAACTCGGGTCGACAGCTTTGGATCGGATCGACAATCACCAACGCCAGTTCGTGGGCCCTGGCTCGGATGGTTTCGAGAGCGGTTGGGCTTCCGAAGGGCAGGTCGATCCGGTTTGGGTCGCTCCCTTCGCGATGAGGGTTCAGGATCTCCTCAGAATCCCCTTCGGGTCCGAAGGCAAAAATCCCGGTTTTTTTCCGTCCGGTGAGGCTCCGCGCGAGGCGGATGGCGGCGTCGCGGGCCTCGGAAGCGTCGGGCAGAGAGCTGGCTTGTTCGTTTCCAGTGAGTTCGCAAAACAAGCGGGCCACCTCCAGGTCCGCGAACGGTTCCAGGGCCGCGATGCCGCCCCGGTCGATCTGGGCGTGGAGCGCCCGGGTGACAACGTCCGGGGCATGTCCGAGCGGATTCGGCGCAAATCCGTTCACGAGATCCACGTATTCATTGCCATCGGCATCGACGACCTTGGCGCCATGTGATTTGGCCAGGGTGAGCGGGTAGTTGATCTCCCTCCAGTGACGGCTGCGGCCGGAGATGGGGCGGAGTTCACCGGGCCAACGCTGGGACTGGGCGGCGAGATCCCGGGAAGTGGGGGTTCTGGCGACGTAGAGCTTGATCAGGTCGCGGAGGTGGGCGCTCTGGGAGGGCGTGAGCGCCTCGTCGAAGAGCCGGTTGATGACTGGGTCGGGGGCCGACACGGCCTTCCGGGTGGGCGGAGGCTGAGGGAGCGGGGACGGAACCTGGGGAGCTGCAGGCTGGGTCGGAAGTCCCTGGAGGAGATTGAGTTGCTGGCGCATCAGGTCCAACTGCGCCGCGATCACGGACTCGAGCGATCCGCCGACGGAGAGAGGAAGGCTGGGGGGCACCACGGGAGCTGGGGGGGCTTCGAGAGAGACTGGGCTCTCAGCGGAGCTGAATGCGTCCGGAGGCAGAACCGAATCCAGGTGGGAGACCATCGCGTCCGTGGTGAGCAGGTCCGACATCATCTGCCGGAGGGTGATCGGGGTCTTGAACCTGTTTTGGAGGGCCCGGCTCACTTGGGTGAGGAGGAGCGAGTCGAACCCGAGTTCCAGAAACGAGGCCCCGCTCTTCAGGTCCCGGTCCGGAAGGCCGGAGATGTCGGAGAGGATCTCACGGACGGCGTTGGTGAGTTCAGGGGTTCTCGAACTGGATGAGGTGGGAGCCATGACGTCTTGAGGGAAATTGGTTTGGAGAGGAGAGAGCGGGGCGGTGCCGGGGGGGCGCGGAGTCGGGTCCACCCAGTGCCGTCTGCGCTCGAAGGGATAGGCCGGCAGGGGGACGCGTCGGCGAGTCTCTCCGGCGTAAAATGCCGTCCAGTCCACCTCGACCCCGTGGATCCAGAGTTGGCCCACGGTTTGAAGAAGTTGTTCCTGCTCGCCGACCTGAGCGTCGCCCTTGCCGCAGACGGCGAGAACCAGAGAACCGCCCGCTTGGTCCAGGGGCAGGTTTTGGCGGGGACCGATCTCCACAAAGATCTGGCCGGGGTGAGAGGTGGCGGCCCGGTTCACCGCTTGATGGAACCGGCAGGCCTTCGCGAGCTGGGAGGCCCAGTAGCCGGGGTCGGTGGCATCCGGGTTGGTCAACCAGTCTCCGCTCACGGTGGAAACCATCGGAATCTGCGGGGCGCGCAAGGTCACTCCTTGGAACGACTCGAGGAATCTCGGGACGAAAGGCTCCAGCCCGGCGGGCATCTCGTCCATCAGTCGTCCGCGGATGAGCAACAAGCGCAGGGCCTCCTCCGGCGTCATGACCCCGGACAAGGTGGCGGCGACAAACTCACCCACGCCGCAACCGATCAGACTGCGGGGGCGGATTCCCCAATGGATCAGGGAGGTGGCCAAGGCATGCGCCACCGTGAACATGGCCGGTTGCGCCAGGCCGGAGCGGCCCAGCCGTCGTTCGGCTTCCTCAAGATTTGCGCCGGCGGTCGGGTAAAGGATTTCCACCAAGTCCAGACCGAGATGGGGACGAAGGAATTCCGCGCAGGCATCCACCTGACGGCGAAAGATCGGTTCGGAATCATAGAGTTCCCTCCCCATGTTGATCTGAAGGCTTTCCTCATCCGGAAAGAGAAACACGACCGGAGGGTTTTCCCGAACCGCCTCGCCCGAAAAGCCGGACCCGCTTCTGAGCGCCCGGGCCAGCGACGAGAAACCGGAAGCGGCGACGGCTCTGCGCGAGCGGAAGGGTTTGCGCCCGGCCGCAAGAGTCCACGCGGCGTCCGCCGGCTGGAGATCTCCTGGGTCATCCGCCATCCGCGCCAAGTTCGCGGCGACCTGCTCAAGGGCTTCCGGGGATCGGCCGGAGAGAAGGAACAAGTGGGTCGGACGGGAGCTCGCAGCGGATTTCCGTTCGGGCGCCTCTTCCAGGATGACGTGGGCATTGGTTCCGCCGACTCCGAAGGAACTGACGGCGGCGCGGCGGGGTGCGCCTTGGAGACCGCCGCTCCAGGGCTGCAGGTCCGAGTGAACGCGGAAAGGGCTGGAGGCGAAAGGGATGTTCGGGTTGGGGACCCGGAAGTGCAGGGTCGGAGGCAGGGCCCGTTTTTCGAGGCAGAGCGCTGCTTTGATGAGACCGCAGACGCCCGAGGCCACATCGAGGTGACCGATGTTCGGTTTGAGAGAGCCGACGACGCAGAAACCGTTCTCTTCGGCGCCTCCGGACCGGAACGCCTTCGTCAGTGCCGAGACTTCGATGGGATCTCCGAGAGGTGTTCCGGTGCCGTTTGCCTCAATGTAGCCGATCGAGCCCGGGCTGACTCCGGCATCGTTTTGGGCCATCCGGATCACCTCCGCCTGGCCTTCCAGGCTTGGAGAGCTGTAGCTGTGCTTGACCCCGCCATCGTTGTTCAGGCCGATCCCGCGGATCACCGCATGAACTTGGTCTCCGTCCCGCAGAGCGTCGCTCAACCGCTTCAGCAGGACCACGCCGCCACCATTCGAGAAGACCGTGCCGGTCGCCGCGGCGTCGAAGGGACGGCAATGGCCGTCGGACGAAAGAATGCCCTCCGAGCTGTAAAAATAACCGCTCCGGAGGGGAAGCGTGATCGCGACCCCGCCCGCCAGCGCCATCTCGCACTGCCCGGATCGCAGCGCCCGGCAGGCTTCGATCACCGCAACCATCGACGTGGAACAGGCCGTCTGCACGGTCACGGCCGGTCCCCGCAGGTTCAGTTTGTAGGCGATCCGGGTGGCAAGAAAATCTTTGTCGTTGCCGAACACCGTTTGGAGCGATCCGGCGTGAATCGAGGGGATGAGTTCCTCCAGGAAACTCCGGTCGGAGCAGAGGTTGGCCAGGAGATAGGTGTTGAAGGAGGCACCCGCGTAGACCCCGACGTTTCGTCCCTCGGTGCCCGGTCCATAACCGGCGCGTTCCATGGCCTCCCAGGCCAACTCCAGGAGGATGCGCTGCTGGGGATCCATCAGGCGCGCTTCCTTGGGCAGGATGCCGAAAAAGGCGGCATCGAACTGGTCGACCCCGGAAATGAGTCCCTTGGCGGGAACATAGTCCGGTTGGCCGAAGTTTTCGGGGTCATCGAGTTCGTCCCGTCCGAAACGGGAGATCGACTCCAGGCCGCCCGCGAGATTGTTCCAGAAGGTTTCCGGATCGTTGGCCCCGGGGACTCGCAAGGCCATGCCGATGATCGCCACCGCGCTCTCTTCGGGATCCGCGGGACGGGCCGGGGTCGGCTCCGGCCGGGCGGAGCTGGTCGGCTTTCCGTCGAGAGCCGAAGCCTGGGCCGCGATGGTGGGCAGTTCAAAGAGTTCGGCCAGTTCCAGCGACGTTGGAAAGGAACTTCGGATCGCTGAATGCAGCGCCACCAGCTGAACCGAGGTTCCACCGAGTGCGGTGAATGCGTCATGGATCCCGACGCCGTCGAGCCCGAGCACCCGCTCCCAAATGTCGGCCAATCGTTGCTGGATTTCCGTGCCCGGTCGCACCAGCGGTTGGGCCATATCCGGCCGGGGGCTCCGCAGGGCGCAGAAGGTCTCGAAAACATGATCGGCGTCCCACCACCGGGTGGCAATCTGGGCGGCGAGATCGGAAGGCAATCCGGGGCGGGAGACCGACCGGTTCTCGGTTCCCGAGCTTGCCTGGCCCGCAACCGGACCCTCTTGCGGAATCGGGGAGAGCGTCTCGGCCAAGGCGACGGAGATTTGGAATTCTTCCGGACGGGTCCGCACCGCTCCCACGCTCTCCAGGAAGCGGCGGCAGGGCTCATTGCGGCCGGTTTCTTGGAACGCGAAAACCAAGGTCTCCGCCCCGTCGGCCCGGGCGCGCTTCGCCAGATCGATGAGCATGGATCGCTCCACCCCTTTGCCAAGCGCCCGGCAACTGAGGAGAAACAGATCAACCCACAGTTTGGCGCCGGCGGCGATCCGGTAGAGGACGGCACCGACCAGACCGTAGTCGCCGAACCGGTCGCGAACGTTCACCTTCAGACAGCCCGAGCCGTCAGCGACGCGGGCGGCGAGATCCGGAGCCTCGACCTGGAGACCGCTGGCATTGAACTGGTTGGTGCGTTTGCTGAGTTGGGCCAGGCGCGGGAAGTCCTCGTCTGCCCCCGGCCGGATGCTGATTTCCAAATCGAGGCCGCGGAGAAAGTCTGCAAAACTGGTGGACCGGCTGAGAACCTTTTGTCGCTCGGCCTCGGTCGCGTAGAACTCCGCGCGGAGCTTGTCCTCTCCGGTGGTCTCGCCCGGATCGAGCGCCCAGAGATGACGCAGGAATCTGGAGCGCTCCCCCAGATCCGCCGGCAGAACGAGCGCCTGGACCTGCGGCGCATTGGCCCGCACCTCCGCAATCTCCGCCGGGTTGTCGTCGAGAAAGACAAAGCTGTCGAGCCCCAGGTTCAGCTCCGCTGCCAGGTCCCGCAGGTTTTGCGACTTCGGGTTCCAGTTCACCTTCCAGCCGGAGAAATCCTCACGGCGCAGCCGGAGATCCTTTTGCCGTTGGGCAAAGATCCGGTCCACATCGGTCTCCGCATTTTTCGAGCAGAGGGAGAGGAGCACGCCTTCCGCCCGCTTGGATCGGGCGAAGGTTTGCAGTTCACGGAAGACCCCATCCACGTCGAGGGCGTCAGGAGACTCCTCGCCGCAAACCCCGCCCCAAAGCGTGTTGTCCGCGTCCAACACCAGGACCTTGGCCGCCGGTCGCAACCGCTTGTGGATGCGGCGGACCACCAACCCGGCGATGGCCGCGAACATCGGTCCCGTGTAGGGGATCTTCCCGGCCCGGTCAGACTCGGGATCAAACGCCTCGCGAATGGAGTAGTCCTCCTTCCACCGCGTGGATGGGTAGGTCTCGACGTTGGGGAACGAGGCCCAGCTCCTGATGAGGGTGGTTTCCAGCTCGATCGCTTCAGGAGAGGATTCCGCGTCCGGGCAAAAGAAAACCTGTTGTTGGGCCTCGCAACGGGCGGCGGCCGCTCGGGCCATTTCTGCGCCCTCGGCCAGATCGCGGAGCCGGATGAGAAACAGATTGCATCCCCTGGAGTTGCGGGCGCTGGCGCTGCCGGGGTTTAGGGCTTCCTGAAAAACCTGATTGAAATCGCTGAACGAAGCCGTGGCTTCGATGCCCGTCAGGTCAAGCCATCGCTCGAGGGAAAGCTTCAGAGGCTCCGCGGTGAAAGAGGCGGTGATCTGAATGGAAAGATTCATCGAGACGAAAAGACGAGGGGAAGCGGCATTTGCCGAATCAGAACCATCAGGATAAATTTATCATAAAATTGATAATTATAAAAGTTAAAAACCTTGAATTTTCTTCCAATCTCCCGGAAGTGGTCGGTCTTGCGGGCGTTCCGAAGGGGTGGACTTGGTGTCTTGCGACGACCGCTCTTGTCAGTTGGGTCCCGAAAGGGGATAGTGACGGTCTATGAGAATGAATCTGCTCTCAATCCAGCGGAACCTGTGCCTGCTGGCTCTCCTCTGGCTGGGTCCGGTCGGGACCGGAACCGGAATGGCGCAAGAGCCTCAGCCGGCACCGGGTGCCCCGGCGTCACCGGCGGCCCCGGAAGGAGCGGCCAAGAAGCCGGGCGCGGCGGCGAAAGGCGGAGACGATCTCGGCTTTGAGCAGATTGAGATTTTGGTGCACGTGATTGAATTGATCCGGCAGGAGTATCACGACGACAGCCGGGTGACTTACGAGAAACTGATCGACAGCGCCTTGGAGGGGATGCTGGCGAACCTGGACCCGCACTGTCAGTTCATGCCGAAAGAGATTTTCGAGCAGATGCAGAAGGAGACGGGGGGCACGTATGACGGGGTGGGGATCACGATTGCGTTTCGGAACGAAATGCTGACGATCGTCGCGGTGCGGGAGGAAGGTCCGGCCGCGCGGGCCGGGGTGCTTCCGGGGGACCAAATCATCAAGGTGAACGAGATCCTCGCGGACAAACTTGGTCTGGCCGAGGCGATGGAGATGATGCGCGGCAAGCCCGGGCAACCGTTGAAGTTGACCCTGAGACGTCCGGCAAACAATCAATTGTTGGAGGTGGCCCTGGTGCGGGAAGTGATCCGGGAGGCCACCGTCACCGATGTGATGCTCTTGCCAGCGCGCTACGCGGCGGACAGAAAGATGGGGTATCTGCGGCTCACTCAGTTTGGTGAGGGGACGGTCAAGGAGCTGGTCGAAGCCTTGAATGACCTGGAGCAGAAAGGGATGGAGGCGCTCATCATGGATCTGCGCAACAATCCGGGGGGCTTGCTCACGGCGGCGGTCAATACCTGCGGGGAGTTTGTCCCACCGGACACGGTGGTTTTGACCACGGAAGGCCGCAACGCCAGCCGCAATTCCAAGACCTACCGCACGCCTCCCGGAACTCGGCACGTCCGCAATTATCCGTTGGCCGTCCTGGTCAATCACGGAAGCGCGAGCGGTGCCGAGGTGGTGAGCGGGGCTTTGCAGGACCTGAACCGCGCCCTCATCGTCGGTGAGACCACCTTCGGGAAGGGATCGGTCCAACAGATCATTCCCGTGCCCAACAGCGAGGGCAACGCGATCCGTCTCACCACGGCCCGGTATTACACCCCGAGCAAGCGCACGATTCATGAGCACGGAGTGGAGCCGGACATTGTCTCCACCCTGACGCCACAGGATGAGCGCAACCTCATGATCTGGTTTCGCCGCGATACCCTGGCTCCCGATGAGTTGCAGAAGATCGAGGCATGGGAGGACCGCCAACTGGCGCGGGCCGCGGATTCGCTCAAGGGAGCTCTGCTCTTCTCCGGATCCTTCGCGGGTGCCAAGGCGAAGCCGACCCAACCGGCCGCTGTGGTTCCGGCGGTTTCCAAGCCCGCGGCACCGGCCGGTACTCCCGCCGCGCCGCCTTCCAAAGGGAGCCCGCCAGCGTCCAACTGAGGCGGGAAATGCCAGGCGTTTTGCCACAGACCGGGGGCGAGACCGTCCTCGCCCTGGAAACTTCGTGCGATGAAACCGCTGCCGCCGTGGTCCGCGGAACCGGCGAAATCCTGGCGAACGTCGTCTCCTCCCAAATCGCGGTGCATCGTCCGCACGGGGGCGTGGTGCCAGAGTTGGCCTCCCGGGAGCACAATTTGGCGATGGTCCCGGTGGTGCGCCGCGCTCTGGAAGAGTCGCGAGTGCAACTGCGGGACCTGCACTTGATCGCGGCCACGGCTGGGCCCGGGCTGGCCAGTTCCCTTCTCATCGGCAACACTGCGGGAAAGACGCTGGCGTTGTCGTTGGGAGTGCCGTTTTACGCAGTCAATCACCTGGAAGGTCATCTGCTCTCTCCTTTCATTGGAGAGGCGGACGGCGTGCAGAGTGGCGTCGGCCTCATCGTGAGCGGCGGCCACACGATGCTGGTTGAGCTGCGCGGGGTGGGCGACTACCGCCTTCTGGGGGCGACCCGAGACGACGCCGCCGGTGAGGCCTTTGACAAGGGCGCCAAGCTCCTCGGATTGCCCTATCCCGGTGGGCCGGAGATGGATCGGCGGGCCCGGTTCGGGGATGCGTGCGCTTTTGATTTTCCCCGCAGCATGGTGGACTCGGGAGATCACGACTTCAGTTTCAGCGGACTCAAGACCTCCTTGCGGTATCTCCTGGACAAACTCGGGGCGGAGGAGTGGGAGTCGCGCCTCAACGATCTCTGTGCCTCTTACCAGGCGGCGATCGTGGAGATCCTCACCCGCAAGGCGCTGGCGGCGGTCCGCTCCACCGGTTTGCCAAGGCTGGCAGTGAGCGGCGGCGTCTCCCGCAACTCGGCGTTGCGGGAAAGTTTGGCGTCGGCGTGTCGGGAGGCGGGCGTGGACTTGCGGATGGCTCCGGCGGAGATGGCCACGGACAATGCGGCCATGATCGGTTACGCAGCTCTCCTGAAATACCGGTCGGGGCAGCCGGCCAGCGATCTCTCCCTGGACATCGACCCGAACCTGCCGCTTCCCCTTAGCGTGGAAGGGCCCTGAGACGGTTTTCCAGAAACCAGACCGCCCACTCTCCGGCGTGAGTGTCGCGGGTCTGCTTGTTCATGGATTTGGCCACCTCCCTCAGTTTCTGGGTGGCGTTGGGCAGCCATTCCAAGGTGCCATCGTTGGTGACGCGGAACCCGGCCAACGCTTCGGCCAAGTCCGGAAGCCAGAGCGGGGCATTGTAGCTTTCCGGCAGGTGACCGATGAGCGGCGGATTGAGCGCGTGGAAACTTGGCAAGGCCAGGGGATCGGTCGCGCAAACCCTTCCCGGAATCGGCAGCGGCATCGGGACGCGGGTGCTGGGGAGGTCGAGTTGCTGGCCACCGGTGAAGCTGTCCCACATCCGGAGACGGCGGGTCTTGTCGTAGAAGAAAAACCACTCGCCGTCGCCTGACATCGCGGCGAATTGGGCATAACCCTCCACGGTCCGACCCGGGGCGATGACTTCACGGCGTTTGCTGTCGATGGCCACAATCGCGGATTGCGCCTGATCCGCGGACTCCGGTGCATGCGCCGCAAAAATTCGCTGAAACGCGGGAGAAAAGGCCAGGAGGGTGCCCCGGTGGTCGACCGGCCAAGGCGTGGCCATGGTCCAGAGCAGTTTTCCGTCCGTGCCGATGACTTCGATCTGATCCCGATACAGAAGGAGAATCGCGCCGCAGGTGTCGTTGATCAACCAGTCGTCGAGCAAACCATCGGTCCGCTCATAGAGCTTCGTCTCGGGTGGGTTGGTCAGGGTGACATGGCCCTCCCGGTTGAGCAGGAGTTGCCAGCCGGAATCCTTCGCTGCCGCCAGTTGGAGGGGCTCGCTCCCCTCCAGGGCAGGGGCCAGGGCGGTGGCCCGCTCCCGTCGCATCGATTCTAGCGAATTGATCGGCGGGGTGAGGGCGTATTCGGAGAAAAACAGGCCCGAGCCTGATTTTCCGTTCTCCAAGGTGGCGAGATAGACCCGCTCGAGGCCCTCGTCGTGATAGGAGGCCACGATCTTCCCGCGCTTGAGGATCGGCGAGGTGGCCCGGGGATCCGCCGGAACAGCGTCGGTCTGCCCGCCATCCCAGGCCGCCCGGTGGACCGACCAGGTGCTGAGCGGTTGTCCGTCTCCGGACCGGAGTTGGCCGGGTTCCTGGAGGGCCACGGTGGCATCGAGAGACGGCGCAAACGTGTCTTCGACGCCGCTGACCTGTTCTCCGGTGAACCGGTTGAGGATCAGAGCCGGGGTCTCACCCTTGGCCGGGAGCAGGCCGATGTAGGTTCCATCGATCGAGGCCTTCAAGCCGGGAGCGAACTCGGAAGCCTTCGGCTTGAACGGACCCCACGACTGCAGCGGAACCGGAACGGCCTGATAGCTGAGGAGATAGAGCAATGCGGCGGTGGACGGATTGTTCGATGGGCGGTTTCGCAACGATCGCGCGAGGCGCGCCAGAGCCAGGGGGAATCCCTTCTCGATGTCATCGGCGATGAGGCTCCCGGCAAGGCGCAGGTCCTCGTCAGGGGCAGCGATTTTTCGGCAGGGAATCTGTGGAAAAAACAGGGGCGCGGAATCGCTGCCCCGCCACGGCACCTGCGCCCCTGCAGTCCAATCATTCACCAGGCGGGTCGTCCGATCGAGAATCTCGCGGAATTCGCCATTCCCCGGGAGGGAGGCGGCGAGAGCCTTGGCGAAGGGGGTGTTGGGCTCCGGAACCGCGGTCGGAGGGACGACCGTGCCCGGACTGGCCGAGCAGGCGACGAGAGTGCTCGGGCTGGACTTGACTTCGGCAAGGCCGGTCGGACTGAGAGCCGCCACCGCCCGGATCGAGGCGATGAACCGGGAGAGGTGGGTCGAGGAGTCGACGTGATTGAACGGATTGGAGCGGCTCGCATCGAGAAGCAGGGCACTGAATCGGTGCGGCTTTCCGGCCAGGAGACTCATGATGTGATCCACCGGGATGGAAGTGGCTTTCGCCTGATCCCGATCGACAAAGCTGACGCCGGCCGGTGAGAGGAAATTCTTTCCGGCCACCTGAACGGCGTGGCCCGTGTAGTAGATCACGAGGCTGTCGATGGGGGCCAGTCCGGTCACAACCCGCTCAATCGTTTCAAGCATCTGGGCGCGATCGCCGTCCACCAGGGTCTGAACTTGTCCGCCAGACTGTTGGAAGGCCCCGGTGAGAAGTTTGATGTCGTTCTCCACGGTGGGCAGGTCCAGGCTGACTTGCGCGGGGTTCCGCAAGGAATATCGACCGTTGCCGAGCAGGAGGACATGGAAGGCGCCGGGTTTCTCGACATCCGTCGGCCGGATCCCGGATTCCGCTGCGGGCTGGGCCGCGGCGGTCGGTGCTGCCGGACTTGCGGGCTCCTCAGGCGCGGTGGCCTCCGTCTCCGGGGTGGGGGCGGTCCCGGCGAATGTCCCCTGTCCGAGAGGGCGAATCCAGGTGGGAACGGTGCCCTGGCTGGCGTGGTCCCAACTCCAGCCGGAAATGTAAACCTTCGAGCCGTCCGCCAGAGTCAGCACCGCCTTGATCCCGACCGAAGCTTCCCTCGTCATCCGCTTCAGAACCTTCGCGGACTCCCCGGGGGAATTGAGAATCCGATATCCTTCGGGCGTATGGATGTCCCGTTCCTCAGGAAACACCTCAACCTCGCATTTCCAGGCCTGCTCGATGGCTTGCTCGAGAGGGAGTGGTTCACCGGACGCGACCCGGCAAAGGAAGGGAGAGACGCTCCACAGAATCGCGAGAAAAAGGCGGGGGAACGAGAGGGACATCGGGGGAAAAGGCCTGAACGAACGGTTTTGACGTGAGGAAAAGAGGATCAATGCGTAGAAAATGCGCACTGATTGATAGTCATACTTAAGAAGTCGATGAACCTGAATATATGCCAGACCTTAAACAATCCAGGCAAATTTTCAAAATTTTGCGATCCCGGGATCCGGGTTCGCGATTTTTTTTGAGAGGATTCGTTGAGGTTGCGGAGTCGTCATAAGTCGGGATCATGCCCAGAGATGAAGCAAGGGATCGCTGTGGTCATCGCGTTGGCGATCGGTGCGATTTGCGGGCGGTTCGGGATTCCGTTGCCGGCCCCGCCGCACTGGTTCGGGGTGGTGTTGATTTTCTGCATCTGGCTGGGGTATGTCCTGGCGAAGCCTTAGCCCGCCTTGCAGGCAATGCCACTTGGCGGTGCCTCGCGACGCGATCCTTGAGAAATGCGGGTTAGGAGTCAGTTGCGAGGGCTGACTCCCGAAACGCGGTCCAAGAAACCGCTTGAAATGCCCATCCTGACCAAGCACTTTCACGGCCCCCAACCCATGGCGGAAAAGCTGGAGAAATTGCCCGGCTTCCGGGATTTCTATCCGGAGGTTTGCGACCTGCGAAACTACGTGTTCGACACGTGGCGTCGGGTGGCTGCGCGCTATCATTTCGCGGAATACGAGGCGCCGATCCTGGAGCGGACGGATTTGTATCGGCGCAAGAGCGGGGAGGAGATCACGGAGCAGCTCTTTCACTTTGTGGACAAGGGGGATCGCGAGGTGGCGATGCGTCCGGAATTGACGCCGAGCCTGGCGCGAATGGCCGCGGCCCGGCAACGCGATTACCGCAAGCCGATGAAGTGGTTTTCGATCGGCCCGTTCTTCCGATTTGAGCGGTCCTCGAAGGGGAGGTTGCGCGAGTTTTACCAGTTCAATTGCGACGTGCTCGGGGAACCTTCGGAGCAGGCGGACGCGGAATTGGTGGCCATGGCGATCGACGTCATGTTGGAGTTCGGCTTTCGCGAGGGAGATTTCGCGATCCGGTTGAGCGACCGCACCGCCTGGATGGAATGGCTGGCGCAACGCGGCATCTCTGGCGAAGCGGCGACCGACGTCTTGAAGGCGGTCGACAAACTTGGCCGGGAAGAGGAGTCGAAAACGGCGGCGCAATTGGCCGCAGCGGGCACGACTCTCGACGAAGTGCGCGCCTTCATGGCTCGGACCGAGGATGTTTCCCCCCGGGCCACCGCGATTTCCCGGAACCTCGCCGCGCGCGGGATGGATGGTTTCTTGGAGTGGGATCTCGGAATCGTCCGAGGTTTGGCCTACTACACGGGAACCGTCTTTGAGGTTTTTGACATCGGCAAGGGGATGCGCGCGGTGGCCGGTGGGGGACGTTATGACAACCTGGTGAACTTGATCGGGGGCGTCGAACTCGCCGCTTGTGGGTTTGCCATGGGCGACGTCGTCATCGGAAATTTCATCGAGGAAACGCCACACGCGAAGGCGCGACTCGAGGATTGGTTGGGGACCCGCCGCAGCTCGGATGCGTTCGTGATTGTCGGGAATGAAAGCCGACGCGACGAGGCTTTGGCCGGCGTGCAAGCCTTGCGGCGGGCCGGGTTGCGCATCGACTACTGCCTGACGCCGCGCGCCGTGGGCAAGCAATTTGCTGCTGCCGAAGAGGCGATGGCGCGGTTTGCCGTCATCTATGGCGGCACCGCGGATTCGGTCTCGATCAAGGCGATGTCCGATCGTTCTGAAACCCTTTGCGAGACCGGTGCGCTGCTGAGCGTGCTGTCCAAACTTCTTGGCCGTTCATCTGATACCTGATTCTACCATGTTCCGCACCCATCACTGCAACGAGTTGCGAAAGTCTCACGTCGGCAAAACCGTCACCATGGTAGGCTGGGTCAATTCGAACCGCGACCATGCCGGCGTCATTTTTACGGATTTGCGGGATCGTGAGGGGGTGACCCAGATCGTCTTCAAGTCCGAGGAACATCCGGAGGTGGCGGAACTGAGCCACAAATTGCGGCAGGAGGACGTCATTCAAATCGTCGGCGTGGTCTCCGAGCGCCCGGAGTTCAATGGACAGACCACGGTGAACCCGAACATCGACACCGGTGAGGTGGAGGTGGTGGTGAGGGAATTGCGCGTCCTCAACAAGGCGGACGTTCTTCCCTTCCAGCTCGACAAGGAGCTCTCGAATGAGGATTTGCGGATGAAATACCGCTACCTCGACCTCCGCCGTCCGCGGCTCCGTGAGAATCTTCGGCTCCGTCATCGGGTCACCAAGGCGGTGCGGGATCACCTGGACAAAAATGGATTCGTCGAGGTGGAGACCCCGGTCCTCTCCAAGAGCACTCCGGAAGGGGCCCGCGACTTTCTGGTGCCCAGTCGCCTCAGTCCCGGCAAGTTCTACGCTTTGCCCCAGGCGCCGCAGCAATACAAGCAGTTGCTCATGGTGGCGGGCGTGGAGCGGTATTTCCAGATCGCCCGCTGTTTCCGGGACGAGGATCTCCGGGCGGACCGTCAGCCGGAGTTTACCCAGGTCGATATCGAGGCCTCCTTCATCACCCAGGAAGATATTTTCGTCCTGATCGAGGGAATCCTTGCGCAGGCGTTCGCCAAAGGGATCGAGGTCAAGATCCCCAAGAAGTTTCCCCGGATGACCTATCAGGAAGCGATGGATCGGTTTGGGGTCGATCGTCCGGACACCCGTTACGGTCTCGAGATCATCGATCTCACCGAGGTTTTCGTGGGCAGCAAATTCGGCGTGTTCCAACGCGCCGCCGAGGGCGGTGGCGTGGTCCGCGCCATCAACGCCAAGGGCTTTGCCGGAATCACCACCGGCCAGGTCAAGCGCCTCGAGGAGGTGGCCAAGGAAGCGGGCGCGGGCGGTCTCGCCTACATCAAAGTGGAAGGCGGTGAGTGGAAATCTCCCATCGTGAAGTTTTTTGGTGAGGCTGAGCGAACGGCGCTCCAGACCCGGCTCGGGATTGAGGAAGGGGATCTCATCCTCTTCGGGTGCGACAAATGGGACGTCGTCTGCAACGTCCTGGGTCGGCTCCGGACGGAAGTCTGTGGCATGCAGGGGATTCTCGAGGGCAACACCGCCTTGAACTTCCTCTGGGTCACCGATTTCCCGCTGCTGGCCTATGACGCGGAGGAAGGGAAATGGGCGGCGGTGCATCATCCGTTCACCCGGCCCAAAGCGGAAGACGTGGCCCTTCTCGAGGACGAGTCCAATTATGGCAAGGTGAGGGCCGATGCCTACGACGTGGTCTTGAACGGCGTGGAGATCGGCGGCGGCAGCATCCGGATTCACGAGCAAGGCCTCCAGGCCAAGCTCTTCACGATCCTCGGCATCAGTGAGGAGGAACAACAGGCCAATTTCAGCCACATCCTCACCGCGTTCCGCTTCGGCGCACCGCCCCACGGTGGCATCGCCCTCGGGCTGGATCGTCTCGTGATGCTCATCGCCGGTGAATCCAGCATCCGGGAGGTCATCGCCTTCCCCAAGAACAACAAGGGAACCGATCTTATGTCCGACAGCCCGGCGGAGGTCGACTTCAAGCAGCTTCGCGAACTCTACGTCAAGTCGACCTTTCAGGAGAAGAAGAAGGACTGAGTTGCTCAGGACGTCGCGAAGGGCGTCGTTTCGGGAGGGGACTGGGATCTGGAAGTTGGGCTTCGCACCAGTTTGGAAGGTCCTCTCCTCGACCTCCTACCGAATCGGCACGGGACTCGGGAAGAGGGTTCGGTGCACCTGCAAAATTCGTGACAGCTCCTCGATCGGGTCCGGGTGATCGTCGACCCGGAGGTCCCGGTAGCGGTCGTTCAGTCCGCCGTAGCCCCATCCTTCCCGGACCACCATCAGGGCCGCGGATTGTTTGCCGCGTCGGTCTCCCCCCTCTGCTTGGCCGGCTCGCAGGGCCGCGATCAGTCGGTCGGACAGATCCCCTTCGCTCGATTCAAAGGCCTGCGCCATCGCCTCGAGCACTTCGGGTCCGGCCAACAGGTTTCCTTGGACGGCGAAATTCGGACCCGTGAGGTGCCCGGCGAACGGGACGCATTCGGAACCGGTGAACGCGGCGCAGTGTCCCGCGGCATCGATCAGGGCCAGTTGGCGCTGCTCCCGGTCCGGATCGTCCTTGAGAAGAATCTCGAGGGATCGGTCCGGGGGGATTCGCTCCCGCAACAGGACCAGCCCGAGGTGGCCAAACGAAACATTGGCCGCAGCCTGGGTGGCGATGGCCCCCGCACTTGCCTGGGCCCAGGGCACGATCGAACCCACTGCGGGGACGCGCGATTGCACGGCGATGCCGATCTCGCCCGTGGCCGGGTCGCGAGCGATGATGGAAAAGGTGGTCACCTTGGGGGCCGCAGCGGCAACCGAGTGCACGAAAAAGAGACAGAAAAAGAGCTTCGTGATGATCTTTCGCGGGATGGGTGTGTTTGGCATGCAGATTGCTTATTCGGATTGTGTTCGCGGGCAGCCACGCCTCGCAACATGCATGGCAGGGCCGGGCGGGTTAGGGGTTTCCCGCCCGGCCTTCCATGTTGCGGTTTAGAATGTGGTGTCCCCGCCAGAACGCGATGGCCGCCGCGCTCCAGGTCACCAAGTGGATGCCCCACCAGATGCCCCAGGTGCCCAAGCCGAGTCCGAAGGCAAGGCCCCAGAAGGCCAGGGCGGGGGCGGCGAACTGTCGGTAGAGGCCGAGGAGCAGGCCAAAGAGCGGACGCTTCATTCCCTGCAACAGGAAAACGGTCTGAAAGAGGATCGGATAGGCGGGTAGGGTCAGGGCAGCGATGCCGAGGTAGTTGGTGCCGTGTGCGATCACCTTTGGGTCCGTGCTGAACTGGGCCATCAGCGGCGCCCGGAGGCAGGCGAGGATCACCCCTCCTGCTGTCATCAGGCTCAGGCCCCACTTGAGAGAGGTGTGCCAGGAGAGGCGGATCCGGTCGATGCGGCCGGCGCCGTAGTTTTGTCCTGACAGGGAGAGCACCGCGAAGTTCAGACCGATGGTGGGCAGGAGAATCATCTGTTCGATGCGGGTGGCGATCCCGTAGCCCGCCACCGGTTCCTTGCCGAAGCGACTGGCAAACCAAGTGATCACAAAAATGCCCAGGGCGACGGTGAGCATGTTGAGTCCGGCCGGGACGGATTGTTGGGCGATCTCGCGAAGCTGTTTCCAGTGGGGCGCGAAAAAGGAGGGCTCGACAGACTGCAGAAGGTCCGTCCGCCGAAGATGGAGGAGGAGGTAGACGCACCCCAGGAATTGCACCAAAACGGTGGCGAGGGCGATGCCCGCGATGCCCATCGGGGGAAGACTGGCGCCGCCGTAGAGAAACCAGGGGTCGAAGCCCAGATTGAGGAGAAAGCCGCCGATGAGGACGTTGCGAAAGACCCGGGTTTCTCCGCGGGCGTTGAGCAGGGCATTGAGCGTCATCTGGAGGATGAAGAACACCGTTCCGGCCATCACCACGTTCATGTATTCCAGGGACATCCGCAGGTAATCTCCCTCCGCGCCCAGCAACCGGAACAGGCTCGGGGCGGCGCAGAGCCCGACGACGGTCAGCAGGGCGGAAATGGCCAGGGCAAAGAGGATGGACTGGATCAGGAGGAGGGCCGCCTCGCGCTTTTCTTCCCGGCCCAACGCATTGGCGATCAGGGCAGTAGTTCCCTGGTTCAGTCCGCTGCCGGAGGCCAGGATCAGGAAAAACACGGGGAAGGAAAGGGAGAGCGCCGCCAGGGCATCGGTCGAAATTTTGCCGGCGAACCAAGTGTCAACGAAGTTGAACATGGTGTTGAAAAAGAAACCGATGCTGGCCGGCAGGGCGATGCGCCGGATCAGGGAGGGGATTGGATCGGAGGTCAGGTTCATTCGGGATGGGCTGCCGGACTCCGCCCGAAATGGAAGTTTCGGGCGGGAATTCCCGGATCTTTTGTGACGGGCGGCGCGCCGAAGATTGCGCAGGGCTTCGGACCGTGCCAAGTAAAGTTGAATGGAGCGGAAGAGGATCGGTCTGGTGCGACGCGGCTATTCCAGTTCGGGTGGGGCGGAGCGCTATCTGCAGCGGTTTGCCTCGGCCCTCTGTGAGCGAGGCCATGAGGTGATGTTGTTTGCTTCACCGGAGTGGCCCGAGAACGAGCCGCAGTTTCGGGAGGTGATCCGCATCGCGGGCGAGGAACCGATCTCGTTTGCGGACAACCTGGCCAAAGCGCAGCCGCGCCGTCACTGCGATGTGCTCTACAGCCTGGAGCGGGTCTGGGAGTGCGATTTTTATCGGGCCGGAGATGGGGTGCATCGGGCCTGGTTGGAGCGGCGCGCCAAGCATGAGTCTCCCTGGCGGCGCTGGGTGCGGGCGGGCCAACGCAAACACCGGCAAATCCTGGAGCTGGAGGCCACGCTGTTCTCGCGCGATTCCAAAACCGAGATCATCGTGAACTCGGAGATGGTGAAGTTTGAGATCCAGGGCTATTACGGCAAGCCCTACGAGCGGATTCACGTCGTCTACAACGGATACAAGCCTCCGGCCATCGCGGGGGATCCGCGGAGCCGGATCCGGCAGGAACTCGGCTTGCGCGAGGAGGACGTGGTGTTGCTCTTCAGCGGAAGCGGGTGGGATCGGAAAGGGCTTCGTTACGCCATCCGCGCGGCGAGCCACCTGCGTTCCGAAGGGGTGAAGCTGATCGTGGCGGGGCGGGGGAATCCGGTGAGCATGCCGCGAGGTCCCGTGCGCTACCTCGGTCCGGTCCAGGATATGCCGGCCCATTACGAGGCGGCCGACATCTTCATCCTGCCCACGCTCTATGATCCGTTTTCGAACGCCAGCCTCGAGGCTGCGGCCCACGGTCTGCCGGTCGTCACCACCACGGCCAACGGATTCGCCGAGATCCTTCCCCACGGCCGGTTCGGCTCCGCAGTGGAGGATCCCGCGGACGTGGCGGCGCTGGTGGAAGGCATCCGGCCCTGGCTGCCTGCTGCGCGGCGTCTTGCGGTCCGGGAAGAGATCCGGGCCTGGGCGCGCTCCTTCCATGTCCGCGAAAACCTGCGGCAGACCCTGGCGATCCTGGCTGAGGACGGAGCGGGCTCCTGACCTTTCTCGAACGGAGTCACAGGGACTCGTAGAAACTTCTGAGGCGGTCCTGATTGAGGCCGGGCGCATCCGCCTGGAGCAACCAGCGCAGATCGGATTTCGTCCCTTCGATGTCGCCCTCCTGATACCTCAGCAAGGCCCGGTCAAAGCGGGCGGAGGCATCGTCCGGATTGACTGTCAGAGCCACCTCAAGGTAGGGAATCGCTTTCTTGGGGGCACCGCGCTGCTTCTCCTGCTCGATCAGGTTGCGCAGGAGTCGGCTGATGATGGCGGGATGGTTCATCGGTTTCAGGTCGTCGGGCGTCATTTCCCGTTCGGTGAACTCGAAAACGATGCGGGCCGCGGCTTCCTCGGTGACAAATGCTCCGGACTCGTAGACATCCACGAGCTGCAACGCCCCTTTGTCGGTGGTGAACCCGGCGATGAAGTGACCGGGCAGACCGACCCCGTGCACCGTCTTGGCGCCGCACCGACGGCTCAGCTCGATGAAGACGATGCAGAGAGTGATCGGAATTCCTTCCCGATCATCGAGGACTTCATTGAGGAAGCTGTTTGATTTGTGGTAGTAGGAATCGAGCCGACTGGCGTGGAAACCGCTCTCTTCAAACATGAAGTGGAGCGTGGCTTTCACGATCTCGTCTTCCGTGGGGGTGGCCGACAGTTTTTTGCGGACCTGGGCCGCCATCGAATCGAGGAGGTCCTCGTAAACCTCGGGTTCGAGATCGGGGTTGTCGACCCGCGCCACGAGGAGTCCGGCGCGGAAGAGATTTCCCCCTTTGCCGGTTTCGTTGAGGGAAGCGGCCACCTCCGTGCCGACGATCTGGGCGACGGCGCTCTCAGTCAGCGTCTTGAGCCGATCCATGCGGCGATTCATCTCCACCCGCACCGCCTCAAGCGATGGCGGAACGCTTTTGGGGGTGGCCAGAAGTTCCTCCATGATGCCCAAGGTGTCCGCGGAGGGAGCTTTCAGGTAAGCCTCGATTTTCCGGGTCAACTCTGCGGCCTTGGCGGCGGAGGTCTCCTCTCCGTCCAGCTTCGTTGCGACCCGGAAACGCCGGAACTCGGCCGACGTTTGGCGGAACTTGCACAGCCCGGGAAGTCCGCCGCGCAGGACGCTGTCGTCGACGGCGGCGATCTCCTCGCCATTCACGAACCCGACGATCCGCTCCGGCTCGACCCGGACCCGGAGCCGGTTCCACTCTCCCGGTCGGTAGGTGGGGGCGTCGTATTGGCCCAGGATGGTCCAGCTTTGCACGTCAGGGCCCTCGAACCGGGTGAGCCGGATGCGCCCGCCGGAAGGATAGAAGCCGTAGTGGGCGTCGCCCCCGTCGGCGGCAAAGACCAGACCAGCGGCTCCGGATTCGTCGTCCAGCTTGACCTCCACCTCGACTTCGTAAGACGGCTCCGCCCGGACTTTGGTTTGCAGACAGAGCGAGCGACCGCCAAAGCCGGACCCGGCGCCGGTGACGAGGATTCGTCCGGCGCGCTGGGACCAGTCCGACCCCATCACGGGGGTCCAACGTTGCGGATCCAGGCGGCCGATGGTGGCCCAGGAGGCGATCGGGATCGGATTGGGCTTCTCCAGCAGCAGCTTCAGCGCATTGACCGGCATCGCGAACCCAAGGTTCCGGGTGACCATCGATTTCAAGGTCACGATCCCCTGGACCTCGCCTTGCAGGTTGAGGACCGGGCCTCCGCTGTTCCCCTCCTCGACCGGGATGGCCAGCTGGATGTAGCGGAAGGGGTTGTCCCCCACATCCTCGCGGAACCCGGACACAATTCCCTCCACCACACTGAACTTCAGACCCCGCGGGTTGCCGAGCGCGACCACCGGTTGCCCCTGGACCAGGGAATCCGAATCGCCCAGCTTGAGGGCCGGGAGCGGCGCCTTCGGCGTGATTTTGATCAGGGCCAGGTCAAGCCGGTGATCGGAAGCATGCACCGCCGTGACCGGGTAGGTGGTGCCGTCCCGCAATTCCACCTCGATTTCGCTGCGGAAATTGATGACATGCGCGTTGGTCGCGATCAGGCCGTCCGGGGAGACCACGAAGCCCGTGCCGGTGGCCTGGGTGTCGGTGTCGCGCCCGTGCTGATACACCACGACGACCGATTCCAGGGAGCGGCGCGTCAACTCCGTGACCGGCGTCGGAGTGGCGACGGGCGGTGACACGGAGTCATCCGCAGCGAACGACGGCAGCGCAAAAGCCACGAGCAGGAGAAAGCCAAACCTGAGCGTCATGGGGCAGGCTAGCTCGTCCGGGCGAACTTGGCCAAGGGAAAAGAACCCCTGCGGTGGGCGATTGCCGCCAAGCCAGCCTTTGCCCGAGGCGGGGGCACCGCATCGGAACGGGTTTGACACCCCGCGTGCCGCCGCCGAAGCTCGTCCGTTCCATGGATGTCCACGAATCGATCGAGGATCTTCGCGCCGGTCTCCGGTCGCGCCCGCATCCCGTGGTGTTGGTGCCCACGATGGGGGCGCTTCACGAGGGGCATCTCTCGCTGGTGCGAGCGGCTCGTGAGCGGGCGGGAGCGGCGGGAACGGTGGTGGTGAGCATCTTCGTCAATCCTTCCCAGTTTGCGCCTCACGAGGACTTCGATGCCTACCCGCGACCGCTCCTGCAAGATCTGGATCTGTGCCGGTCGGTCGGCGTGGATGTGGTGTTCACTCCGGCGCGGGAAGTGATGTATGCCCCGGATGCCTCGGTGCGCGTTCTTGAGGAACAGCTCAGCCAGGGGCTTTGCGGGCGGAGCCGACCCCATTTCTTTTCCGGCGTGTGCACGGTGGTCGCCAAGCTCTTCCACATCGTGCAACCGGAGGCGGCGGTGTTTGGTGAGAAAGATTTTCAGCAGTTGGCCGTGATTCGGCGGATGGTTCGTGACTTGGCCTGGCCCATCGACATCATCGCCGCGCCCATCGTCCGGGAGCCGGACGGACTGGCCATGAGCTCGAGAAATCAATATCTGGATGCGGAGTCGCGCCGCCAAGCGGTCGTTCTCCACCAGGCTTTGCAGAGGGCGCGCGAGGCGGTTCTCGGCGGAGCGAGAAACCCGCAGGCGTTGCGGGAGCAAGTGGTGGCGGAGATCCAGGGTGCGCCGTTGGCCCGAATCGATTATGTGGAGGTCGTGGATCCCGATGCCCTCACACCGCTCCCCTCCATCGCGAACCAGGTCCTCATTGCGCTCGCAGTGCGTTTCGGGTCCACGCGGCTCATTGACAATCTCTGTTTGCGGAAACTCCCGGCATGACGCGTTATGATTTTGTTGTGGTCGGCTCCGGCATCGCCGGCCTCACCTTCGCTCTCCACGCCGCGAAACACGGCAAGGTCGCCATCGTCACCAAACGCAACGCGGACGATGCCAACACCTCATGGGCGCAGGGCGGCATTTCCTGTGTCTGGAGTCCCGAGGACACCTTCGGAAAGCACATCTCCGATACCTTGATCGCCGGAGCCGGTTTGTGCCACGAGGACGTGGTGCGAACCATCGTGGAGGAGGCGCCTGAGGCCATCCAATGGTTGATCGATTCCGGGGTCAAGTTCGATCGCCGTGTCAGGGAGGATGGAGGTGAGGAGTATGATCTGGGCAGGGAGGGCGGACATTCAAAACGGCGCATCCTCCACGCCCGGGACACCACGGGGCGGGAGATCGAGGAGAAACTCTTGGACCGGGTGAGGGAAGAGAAGCAGATCGACTTGCTGGAGCACCACTTCGCGATCGATATCATCACCACCAGCAAACTCGGCTACATCGCCCAGGAACGGTGCGTCGGCATTTATGTGTTCGATGAGTTGGGCAATCAAGTCCTCACCTTGCGCACCGACCGCATCATCCTCTGCACGGGAGGAAGCGGACGCGTCTACCAATACACCACGAACCCAAAGGTGGCCACTGGTGATGGGGTCGCGATGGCCTGGCGCGCCGGCGCGGAAATCGCCAACATGGAATTCACCCAATTCCATCCCACCTGTCTCTATCATCCGCAGCTCAAGTCGTTCCTCATCTCCGAGGCGGTCCGCGGAGAAGGCGGGCGTTTGGTCGGCAAGGACGGAAAGACCTTCATGGAACGCTATGATCCACGCGGTTCCCTCGCGCCGCGCGACATCGTGGCTCGGGCGATCGACTCCGAAATCAAGCGGACCGGCGGTCCCTGTGTCTATCTCGACATCAGCCACAAGGACCGGGACTTTATCATGCACCGGTTTCCCAATATTTATGAAACCTGTCTCAGTGTGGGGATTGATGCCTCGAAGGAGCCGATCCCGGTGGTCCCCGCCGCCCACTATCAGTGTGGCGGGGTCCGCACGGACATCAACGGTGCCACCAGCATTCTCGGTCTCTACGCCGTCGGCGAAGTGGCTTGCACGGGTCTCCACGGGGCCAACCGTCTGGCCAGCAATTCGCTCCTCGAAGGCGCTGTCGTGGCCCGCCGCGCCGTCGGGCACCTGCTCAAAGCCCTCCCTCTCGGGCGCGAGGATGTCAACCACATCCAGCTTCCGGAGTGGGAAAGCGGGGACGCTTTGGACTTGGACGAACTGGTCGTGATCTTCCACAATTGGGACGAGATTCGCAGGTTGATGTGGGATTACGTTAGCATTGTGCGGACCTCCAAACGGCTGCAGCGCGCCGCCACCCGGCTGCGCAACCTCCAGAGAGAGGTCCAGGAATTTTATTGGAACTTCAAGATCCGCGCCGAACTCCTGGAACTGCGCAATCTCCTGGATACCGCTTCCCTCATGGTGGAAAGCGCCATCCGCCGCCGGGAGAGCCGTGGATTGCACTACACTCTCGACTATCCTGACGCCGATCCCAAAGGTCCCGAAGACACTGTCCTGCGCCGGTTCTGAGGCCCTCTCTCTGTCACATTGTTTTCCCAGAACAAAGTTCTTCGCGGCGTTTCGGTGCATTTCATCAGGCTCCTACCTCCGTTCCGAGAGGCTTGAACCGGACCGATGGTCGGCCTATCTTGGGACGTGAACCTTTACGAGAAAGCCAAGTTGTTTGCCATCGCGGCTCACTCGAGCATCCAGCAGGTTCGGAAGTTCAGCGGTGACCCCTATCACACCCACGTTCTCCGCGTCGCCGAGATGGTCGAGAGTCGGACGGATGACGTGGAGGTTCTGGCCGCGGCCTGCCTGCATGATGTCCTCGAGGACGTGGAGCCCAAGAATCCCGAATTTTCGAGGCAGCGGATTCGTGAGGAGTTTGGTGAGGGTGTGTTGGAACTGGTGATCGAGTTGACGGACGTCTACACCACGGAGAATTACCCGAACCTGAACCGCAAGGCCCGAAAGGAACTGGAGACCGAACGGCTCTCCAGGATCAGCGAGCGCGCCAAACTGATCAAACGGGCCGACTTGTTCGACAACCACTTGAGCCTGATGGGCGCGAGCTTCGAGAAAGTTTGGCTGGAGGAGAAGAAACGCCTCGACGAGGTGTTGGGAGTCTGGGAGTGACGAGAGGGGGAACAGGGAAGAGTCCCGTTCCCTCTCGCCGATGGACCACCGTCCCGGTCAAACCTCACCGGTGAGCGCAACGTAAGGACTCTCTCTCAGCACCACCGGTTTGGTGCCTCGGAGAAGTTGCACCCATTCCAGGAGGCAGCCGACCACGATCACCGCCACCCCGGTGAGGAAAGCGGCGGTGACGGCGATGTCGATCTGGTTGTTGAAGATGATGCGGTTCCATTCCGCCAACTGTTCCGGGGAACCCCCGTTGGCGATCTTCGCTTTGGTCACCTGGATGAGGCTGGCAAAGCCGAGCCGCGGATCCGGCGAAAAGATTTTTTGGAACCCGGCGGTGAATGTGACGATGACCAGCCAAGTCAGCGGAACGAGGGTGACCGCCGAGAACCGGCCCCTGCCCATTTTGATCAGCACGGTCGTTCCGAGGCAGAAGGCGATGACCGCAAGCAGCTGGTTGGCGATTCCGAACAACGGCCACAAGGTGTTGATGCCGCCCAGGGGATCGATCACGCCCTGGATCAGGAAGTATCCCCACCCCGCAACCAACAGGCCGCTGGCGAGCACGTTGGAAAGCAGGGAATGGGTCTGGCCCAAGGGCTTGTGGATTTGCCCGAGCAAGTCTTGCAGGATGAACCGACCCACCCGCGTTCCGGCATCGATGGTGGTCAGGATGAACAGCGCCTCGAACATGATGGCGAAGTGATACCAGAGCGCCAACATGCCGTCGCCGAAGGCCCGGGCGAACATGTGGGCCATCCCGACGGCAAAGGTCGGGGCTCCGCCGGCGCGGCCGAACATGGTCTTCTCGTGAATCGATGCCGCGAGTTGGTCCATGCTGGCCTCGGTGACGACCGGTCGGTTCCGCAAAATCGGATCGGCCTGCATCGCCGCGTTCACTTTTTCCACCACCTGGATGTTGGTCAGGCCTTTGTTGGCGGTGTTGATCGCGAAATACTGGCCCGGCTCGAGCGCGCAAGCCGCAATCAGGGCCATCAAGGCGACGAGCATTTCCGTGATCATGGCCCCGTAACCGACGATGCGAATGGCGGATTCGCGTTCCAACATCTTGGGCGTGGTCCCGGAAGAGATGAGCGCGTGAAAGCCGGAGATGGCCCCGCAGGCGATGGTGATGAACACGAACGGGAAGACCGGACCGGCAAAGACCAGTCCGGTGCCGTCGACGAACTTGGTCACGGCCGGCATGTGGAGTTGCGGGGCCACCAGGATCACGGCGAACGCCAGCACGATCACGGTGCCCAGCTTCATGAAGGTGCTCAGATAGTCCCGCGGCGCGAGCAACAGCCAGACCGGCAGGACGCTGGCGGCAAACCCGTAAATGATGATGCTCCAGGCCAGCCACTCCTTGCTGTGGAGGAAGAGCCCGTCCAGCTTCCAATCGTCCAGATATTGCCCCATCCAGACGCTGAGCAGCAGCCCGGCCACCCCGAAAATCGTCACGGTGCGGACATCGGCCCGACCCGATTTCAGCAGCAGACCCATGACCACCGCCAGGGGAATGGTCATCGCGATCGTGAACAGACCCCACGGGCTGTCCGCCAGGGCGTTGACCACCACCAACCCCAGCACCGCCAGCAGGATCGTCATGATGGCCAGCAGGCTTACCATCGCCACCATGCCGATCACCGGGTTTACCTCCTCCCGAAGCATCTGGCCGATCGATTTCCCGCCGCGGCGGATCGAGGAAAACATCACCACCGCGTCGTGAACGCCCCCTCCCAGGGTGGCTCCGATCAGGATCCACAACATCCCCGGCAAGTAACCGAACTGCGCCGCAAGCACCGGCCCCACCAACGGTCCGGGCCCGGCGATGGCCGCGAAGTGGTGCCCGAAGACCACCCATTTGTGGGTGGGCACATAGTCTTTGCCGTCGTTCTCCGTGATCGCAGGGGTGGAACGCTTGTCGTCCAGAACCAGAACCTTGGCCACCAGCCAACTGCTGTAAAATCGGTAGGCCACGGCAAACGTGCAGAACCCGGCGATCACCAGCCAGAGCGCATTGATCTGTTCTCCACGGTGCAGGGCGGAAATGGCGACCGCGGCGGCCCCCAGAGCGGAAACCGCACCCCAGAGGAGAAGGCGACGAAGGTTCAAAGAGGGCATTCGGGGAGCCTAGAGGGCGCCACGGGGGAGATCAAGCGCGAAGCGTGGCGGTCGCGCAGGTGGGCGTTCTCGGAGCGGCTTGCTTTCCGGGCCGAGCGTGGCCACATTGCCCCCACTGCGTGTGCACCCTCACTTGGTGGAATGGCCCTGGCCGCTACGACGTCTTCTTCAACCGCGACGAGCTTTGCTCCCGGGGGCGGGCGGAGCCGCCGTTGTTGCAGTGTTTGGACGGGGTGCGGTTTCTTGCCCCGGTGGATCGGCCCTCCGGAGGGACTTGGCTCCTCGCGAATGAAGCCGGAGTCACCCTGGCCATTCTGAATTTGTATGAAAAGGAACTTCCGGAGATTCCCGGAGCAGCCTTTCGCAGCCGCGGTCTTCTGCTTCGCGGGTTGGCGGACTGTGAGAGTCTCGAGGAAGTGGCCGGACGTCTCGGCCGGAATTCGGTCAGTCTCTGCAACGCATTCACCCTGCTCGGTTTTGATCAAGGCGGGCCGGAAGGCTTCCGGGTCTGGCGCTGGACGCACGACCGGGAACGTCTCTCCGGGCCGGAGTTGGATCCGACCATGCCCATCTGTTCCTCCTCGTTCGCCGCGGAACAGGTCATCGCCGCGCGTCGCCGTGCCTTCCAGGCCATCGTGCCCCCGGATCGAACGGATCCCGAACGGCTCCTCGCTTTCCATCACGACGACAACCGGGGCCAACCTTCGGCCGAAACGGTCCTGATGCGGCGGACCGACGCCCGGACCCTCAGCATCAGCCGGGTGCGGGTCGCGCCGGAGCGGGTCTGTTTCGAATACGAGGAGGTGCCGGAGGAGGGGGGGACGAGCGGGGCGTTCGCGTCGGTCGAATTGGACCGGACGTAACCCACGGCAGGTTGCGGCGCGGGATCTTCACGAAGCGGCTTGCCAGTTCGGACAAGGCGGGCGTGAGTCAGCGTCGTTGCAAATATGTTTACGGGAATTGTCGAACGCACCGTGGAGGTCCGGGAATTCAGGTCCATTGCGACCGGGGCCCGGCTCGTCCTGGATCTGGGAGAGACCGCCAGCGAATTGAGCCTGGGGGAGAGCGTGGCGGTGAACGGTTGCTGTCTCACGGTCGCCGGTTTCCTCGATCGTGGCGGCATTTGTTTCGATCTCCTTGCCGAAACGCTCAGGTTGACCAATCTGGGGGATCTCGGTCCGGGCAAAATGGCCAACATCGAGCGCGCCCTTCGCGTGGGCGACCGACTCAGCGGTCATTTCGTCCAGGGCCACATCGATTGTTGCTCCCGGGTTCTGGTCTGGGAGGCGGTCGGCCAGGATCATCGGCTCACCATTGAGCTTCCACCGGAGTTCGCGCGCTGCACCATCTGGAAAGGGTCCATCACCGTGGACGGGATGAGCTTGACCATCGCGGAACTGGAACCCGATCGCTTCACTCTGTGGATCACTCCGCACACCTGGGCGGTGACCAATCTGCGGCACCGGCAAGTGGGCGACCGGGTCAACCTCGAGTTCGATGTCCTGGCCAAGTATGTCCAACGGGCCCTTTCCGGAGATCTTCACGGTTCCCCGACCGACAACCACCTTTGTCCGCCATGAATGATCCCGAACCCCCTCCCAGCTTTCTGCACCAGACGTATCCATCCGCCGCCAAAGGGTTGGCTGATTCGCGAAAGCATGCGATCTCCCCGCAAACCGCGTCTCCTTCCTACCACCTCGCCTTTGCGGACGAAGCCTTCCTGCTCCGTGACGAGATGCGTGGGGTCCGGTTGCAACTGGAATTTCAGAAGGCGGATCTCATCCAGATCGACCAGGAGATCGAATCGACGATCGTGGTGTTTGGCGGGGCCCGGGTGCCCGATCCGGCGGTGGCTCAGGCCCGATTGATTGAGGCGGAAGCCGTCCTCGCCCGCGCCCCGGACGACGAACAGGCGTTGGCCGGTATGGAGCGGGCCCGCCGGATGGTGGCCACTTCCCGCTATTACGAGGAGGCGCGCGAGTTGGCCAGGATGGCCTCCACCACTTGCCAGTTGAACGGGCACTGTCACTTCGTGGTGGCGACCGGGGGCGGTCCCGGCATCATGGAGGCCGCCAACCGCGGCGCGCACGATTGCGGAGCCAAGACCATCGGCCACAACATCGTGCTCCCGCACGAGCAGGAGCCCAACCCGTTCATCACGCCGGAGCTTTGCTTCCAGTTTCACTATTTCGCCCTCCGCAAGATGCACTTCCTGATGCGGGCCAAGGCGCTCATCTGCTTCCCCGGCGGCTACGGGACCATGGACGAACTGTTCGAGGCACTGACGCTGATCCAGACCGGGAAGATCGACCCCATCCCCGTCATTCTGGTCGGCCGCACGTTCTGGAACCGGGTCATCGATTTCGAGTTCCTCGTCGCGGAGGGGATGATCAGCCGGACGGATGTCGATCTCTTCCGGATGGTGGAAACCGGCGCGGAAGCCTGGAACGAAATCTGCACGTTTTACTCACTGCCTTCCTGACGAAGCAGCGGTCCGAGGTAGCGGGCGGTCTCCCGCGCAATGACCTGGTATCCCGCCAGGTTCGGGTGGCGATCGCCATACCAGCCTGGCAAGTGCCCGAAAAGGGCATCCAGATGGTTGTCCAGCACCACCACGTCGGTTTGTGAGCCCGGCGTCAGATAGGGGCTGGCCAGGGCTCGCAATTCCGCCGGAACCTTCGCCAGCGGGTAGCGACGATAATTCAAGAGGTCCGGCCCCGCCTGCAGCGCAGTCGCGTAGGCCGGGTAGAGGTCGAATAGGGAAAGATTTTCCGCGGTCGCCACCTGCCGGATCAGCAGATTGATCTCCGCGCTGGACTCGGGATTCCCGTATGGAATCACCGTGGTGGGAATCAGTTTGGCGGTCGGATGATCCTTCCGCAGACGCCCGATCAGTTCCTTGAAATCCTTGGGAAAATTCTCCGCAAAGTTTTCGCGCTTGGCTCGGTCGTTGAGGCCATAACGGATGAAAATGAAGTCCGCGTCCGGCCCGGGGGCCACGTCGCGATCATACCGCCCCGAATCGAGGAGTCGCCGGATGAACTCGCCGCTCAGGCCCAGATTGATCACGTCGGTGCGCGACTTCTCAGGTTCCATGGCCAGGAGAATGCGGACGGTGTCCTCGAGCTGCGGCTCGTCTGGAGCCAGAAGTTTGGGAATGCTGGCCTCGGTCGTGCTGTCGCCCAGAAGCAGGATCCGGGTGCGGCGGGGACCGGCTGTCGCCTCGCTGAAGGCGAACCGCGCGCCGTCCCCGAGAATCTGATCCGAGCTGATCGTGGGGCAGATCCGCTTTTCCACGTGTTCGATGAACAGCTCGGTGCCCCGCACATGGCTGACATAGGGCCATCGCTCCGGATTGTACATGGCGTCGGTCAGGTCCCGCACCAGCACCACCTTCTTGCCGTTTTTGGCCATCTGACGGAGCCCGAACGGACGACCCGCCACGCACATGTTGATGTGGACCCCCATGAGGATGACGTTGTCGATGTTCCTGGCCTCCAACAGGTTCCAGATCTCCGAGCCCGAATCGCTCACGGCGTCCTTCTCTTGATCGATCCTCAGCAGATCGGTCTGGCGGGTCCACGGGGCGCGCGGGTTCAAGCCCTTGGCTTCCAGTTCCTTGGCCCAGGCGGCGTGCGCCTCCGGGTCATCGTCCTCCCCGCCGTCCGTCTGATCGATGGGGTAGATCTCGCCGAATTCTGAGGGCAGCTGGCGGCACCATTCGTCGATCTTCGGCGGGACTTGAACGGCGGCCGGGGCCGAGCGCGCCCGCTCGCGCGCCTGAGTGCCCTCATACGCCGCCATGCAACTGCTCGGCGCGTGGATGATGAACACCCCCTGGGACCGAGCCTTCTCCAGGACCGCGTTCATCCGCTGGGCCATCTCCGTCTCCCGGACCACGGCATTCTTGCAATGATGCAGGTCCCACATGTCGCACACCACCACCGCGGTGCGCCCTGGGGCCCACGTTTCGGAAGTCTGCGACGGCTTGCCCAAAGCCGTGCGGCTCTGCAACGTCAGCTTCAGCTCCGCCGAAGGTTCGGTCCCGGCCCGAAGGAGCAAGGGCAGAAGGAGGATCACAGGGACAAGGGCGGAGCGCGGCGGCGGCATCATGATTCGTGTCCCCTTACACGTTCCAGCCCGCGCCCCTCCTTTCGGCAAAGCTCGGAGGGCCAGATGGGCTTCACCAACACCTCGCTCGGTGCGCAGACGGCCCGTCGAAATCCACCGGATCCGTCAGGAGGGAATCCTCGGGACCGCAAACCTGCCCAACCTCGGCGGTCACGGTCGGCACGCATTGAATCGACGGCAACGAGGAGGGAACGCTCAACCCACTGGAAATCTTCCCATGAAAGGCTACCGGGATTCCTCCAGCCTATCTTCCCCAACATTTGGCTGTCTCGAGAAAAAACGATCCCTAACGTGGAAATGCCCGATCCCGAAATCCAACTTCACCGGCGCGCACGGTCTGCTGGGATTGGGAGCCCGCGTTGCCCTCGGGTTCGCGGGAGGCCGTGCCGGAAAAGCGACCCGTGGATGTATTGAGCGTCTTGCCGTCGGGGAAACCTCCGCTGACAAGTGCCCCGGACGCGGCGGGGGCCGAACCAGAGGCGAGAGCGAGCTGGATCGAGTAGAATCGCCCTGAGTGAGGGCGAGGATGCTGGTGGTGGGGGAGAGAGTCGGAGCGGGCATGCCTCGGTGGGAGGCTTGTCAACGAGGCGGAACAGCAATGAGCCAGGAAATCGCCTATGAGAAGACAGGCACGCCCCTCCCAAAACAACAGGTCAGGCTTGACTGAAGCGGTCTCCACTGGTTGCATGGCCAGAGTGAGGCATCGAACGAAGGTAGTTCACTTTCGTCAGTGCGACCCAGATCCACAGAATGGTCAGCTCTCACCCATGTCAAAAGGACGAGCGCAGGAAAAAAGTCGTTGACTTGAGTCCGTGCAAAAGTTACCCGATTGCCATGTTTCGTCGCGCTGGATTATCCTTTGCAGTTAAACCTCCAGCATTCCACGCCGACCGTTGATTCGTAGGCGGTTAGGCTGAAAAAGCGGTCAGTTAGATGAGCCAAGAATCCGATTGTACCCGGGGCACGATTTTCGTAAGTTCCACCACGCGTGGGCTCAGGACGTATCGAGAATTGCTGACGCGAATCGTCGAAGCTCACGGATTCCGCGCCGTCGTCCAAGAACACTTTCAGAGTCCGGACAGGCAAATGTTGCAAATGATCGAGACAAAAATCGATTCTTCGCAGGGCGTTTTTTGTTTGGTCGGGCATCATTTTGGACACCCCTCACCCTTCCGGGACCCCGGCGGCCAGCCGGTTTCCTACACGCAGTACGAATGGTTGTATGCGTTTCGCTCGCGCAAGCCTCTTGTGACCTTGCTCACGACCGGGGAAGTCGATGACGAAAGTAGAGATCCGGATTCTTCAGGTATGGGGATGTTTCAGGAAGGCTTCCGGCGGATGGTAAAGGAGCTTGACTCGACAGGGAAGTCGAAATCTGGTTGGGGGGAGTTTGCAAGTGAGGCAGACTTTTTGTATTGGATGGCACGCTTTCGTTGGGATCATTGGCCGGAGAGGAGGTATTGGTGACGCAAGACGAAAATTTTCAATCCGGCAATGAAGGGGCTAATCAGGAACAGACTGATTTAAATGACCATCGGGAGCCACACGCTGTTCCTCCCAAGGAAATTTCGAGCGGGGATGCAGGCCCGACGATAGCCCACAAGGGCGAAAAGCCCGATCCCGCGCAGCAGATCGCGCTAAACTATATTGTCACCGCCACAGAGGAGCGTAGACCTGAGGAGGATGGGTATTTGGGGCCGCGGGGATTCCGCTCCTATGCCACGCCGTTTCAACCTCCCACTTGTTTACACCCTCCGGAACTCCACGATTTCGCTGAGTAGGTTGATCGCTTGGCAAAAAAATCAGTCCTCTTGATTGTGGGTGATCGCCCCGAAGCGGCATTGGCCGTTGCGGGCAAAATCGCGCGGCATGGTGACTTTAAGGAGCTTTTGCAATGTAATTCCTGGGATTTACGAGAGGATTTCAAATCGCTTTTCACGCAACTGGCCCGTCATGATCAGACGGCGGACTGCCTCATCCTTGAAGCGCCCATGGGTTGGCTTGAAAGTCGCATCCTGGTTATCTCGAGAGCTTTGGCAGGGACTTCGAGCCGGGAACGCTTCGGTCTGCTGATCTGTACGGTCAGTGAACAGGCGTTCAGGCAAGAAGATGCCGGTGAGTTTCCGGAAAATCTAGAGGTATTGCGACTTCCTTCGTCCAAAGCCACGGCCGCACCTTCCCCGGCGCTTGCTTGTGATGCTTACACGCAAATCTTTCGCCCGAGCCACGCGGAGTTGGATGACTTGGTGGCGGCAACCGAGTCAAGTTTTATCGAACGGGCCCTCGTTCGAACCGCAGTCATCCTCGGACCACTTCCCGTTCAGGACTTCGAGGCGGCCATTGTCGCTGTGCTAAAGGAAAAGGAAATTAAATTCCGCGCAAAGTCAGGAACCGGACAGGGCTGGAACTGGGAAGATTTGCCGGCGCTGGATCTGTGGAGGAGCGCTAAAGAACACTTCCTGAATCGGGTCGCTCTGACGCGAGACATGGAACAATCCCCCCAACGAATTGAGTTTGCCAGCGCAGCGCACAGAGATCTTGCCGAAGTAGAAGCTTGGCGGGATCCAGAGGCGATGACAGAGGTTTTCCTTCGCGTCTCGAGTTTGGAAATTCTGTTTGATGAACGGGCATATAAAGAAAGAAGAGAATTGTTCGACGCCTACATCAATGCGGCCGTAGCCGTGTCGAGACGCTCGCCAAAGCTATTCGGGAACAGATGGCTGGCAGCTGTATTGATCGACTACATGGGTTGGGTAGCCTCCCGCACCGCAACACCGGGCCGCCCGGGCGGAGGCGACCTCTTTGCGTTCTTCGATCATCTTGTCAAGAGCGTGGAGAATGCTAGGGAAAGGAAGCGGTTGTGGGAGCACTTCTGTGAACGTGTTGGCTATTTATGCGAGTGTCTTTCCGCAGACGACATCACAGTTGGAGT
>QQNE01000031.1 GCA_003402735.1 Verrucomicrobiota bacterium | reverse complement strand
CACCCGTGGCCATCTCCGCGACGGCCCCCCGGCACATGGCCAGCGCTCCGAGGATCTGCACATCGTGATGACGCATGCCGAGCACCCTCCGCGCCGCCTCCCGCACCAGGGCAAAGGCATCGGTGACCCGGGACGGGTCCATCTCACCGGCTTCCCCTGCGCGGAGATGACGGCTGGCAGCCTGAAGCGCCTGATCCGGGAGACTGCGAAGTTTGCCCTCCAAGGCATTCACCCGGGCCAACAAATCCCGGTCATCCCACCTGTCCGCGCCCCGGCGAAAAACCGCTCCGGCGGCTTCCCGGCCGACCCAGCCGAGATAGCCGGCCAAGGCGTATTGTCCAGACAAGGCCGACCACTTCTCCCGCCACTCCGTCGGCAAGGTGTCCAGCCTCATTGCTGCAATGCGTAGGTCGCCACCGCATGGGCCGCAGCCTCGTCATGAACGGCCCGGATCACCGGCAACGCCGTGCGAGTCCTCTCCCCCCCCTCCGCCGTGCGCAGCACTTCCACGTCTTCACTCTGCAAAAGGGTTCCCTTGGCCCGCTCCAGGTTCGTCAGAGCCGAGTTGTAAACCACCAGGGCACGCAGAAACTCTTCCCGCGCCATCGCGCCCCGGAGCTGGGCATCGAGCAGATTCTCGAGGTAGAGGCTGGTGGAGGTGCCGGCACCGTCCACGTCCACCTTGCGGCGTTCCATCAGGACCGCCAGTTCTTGATCCGCCGCCACCGCGGCCTCCCATTTGGAAACCACGTCCGGCCAGGCCGTCTCGACTTCGCGGTGGGCGATTTGGACCTCGAGCAACACGGTGTCCAGGACCGAGCGGAGCTGATCCGCCTTTTGGCGCAGCTCGAGTTGCGTGCGGAGATGGACGGCCTTAGCGGATTGCCGCTCCAACGGAACGCTGGCCACGAGCCCAAATCCCCAGGTCGGTTCCCGATCGTTCAACTGGTCATTGAAGGCCGCACTGTAGTCGCCCGCGCCCTGCAACGACGAGAGGCCGACCTCACCCACCGCGTTCACCGAGGGGCGCTTCTCGTTCCGGGCCATTCCCTCCCGGAGCCCAGCCGCCTTGAGATGCCGCTCCGCCTGCTTGATCTCCGGCCGATAGGCCAGGGAATCCTTCACACTTCCGGGGAAGTCCGTGGAAACCGGAACCGCCACCGGCAAGTCCCCGGGAATCACCTCGCCGATCCCCTGCTCCACGAAGGAGGGATCGTTCAAAAGCGCCCGGAGCCGACTCTCGGCATTCCGGATCGCCAACTCCGAGCGCACCAAGTCGGAGCGGCGGGTCGCCAGAGCCCCCCGAGCCCGCGAGAGCTGGCTGTCGATCGTGTCCAGGTTCCCGCGCTCGGAAAGCTCGTCCACCACCGCCCGGGTGATCCGGACCAGGCGCTGCTTGTCCAGATAAACGGCGCGGGCAAGGTAGAGCGACCAATACGTGCGGTTCACTTCCATCAGATGGGTCTCCAACTGCCGGATGAACTCGTCGTAGCCGGTCTCGGCATCGAGCTTGGCGATCTGCATCAAGGTCCGGTTGTAGCTCACGCCGCTGCCCCGCAGGAGCGGCTGCATCACCGAAAGGCGGAGCGCGGCCCGGCCCTGCTGAGAGGGGATGAAAAACTGGGAGTTGTTGGCCCGCGCCCCGGCTTCCTGAACCAAACCGACCGTGGCCCCCGTCAGGAAACGCTTGCGGATCCCCCCCTGAAACGCCCAACCCCGCTCCCGAAAGAAGTCGTTCACCTGGCCGGTCTCCAGGGAGGTCGAGGTCGGCTCACTGGTGTTATCATAGCGCCACTGCGAGAAAATCTCGGGATCAAAAACCCCTTCCGCTTCATCGATGGCCGTCTCCCGGATCAACGGAAGGGAGGCGAATACCCGGATCTGGGAGGAGTTCGCCAAAGCGCTCTGATAGACCTCCTCCAGGCCGACCGCGGCGACCTTGCGCGGCCCCTCCAAGACCTGGGAAAAGGGTTCCCGGCTCCACCACCCGGCCTGGGGAATCGCTCCAGCCTCACCGAAAGAGGCCGTCAACGCGGACTCCCGTCCCGCCCCCAGGCCCAAAGCCTCTTTCTGGAAATCCGCGGTCGTTTCCCCGATCTGCCGAGCCCTCTCCCGCTCCGCCTTCGACTTGGGTTGATACCCTTCCGCCAGGACATTGGACGGGTCATTTGGCACGGCGGGCTGAACTTCCTCCCCGTTCTCCGCCAAGGCGCATCCGGACGCCGAGAGCAGGAAAAGGGTGGCGACAGGCTTGGCGAGCAGCAGGAGCGCAGAGAGCCGGGCGTTGGAAGAGCGGGACATCGCAGGGCAGGATGTCCTTCAAAACTCTAAAAAATCAAGATATATATGTATTTAATACATATTAACTATACGGATTGACTCAGTTTCCGCTGGAACTCTGCAGCGCTCCCCGGGCGTGGAGCTCGTAAGAAGTGTTGTTCCAGTCCATCCGCAGGATGCACTCGCAGCCGTCGTAGAGGTCGAGCACTTCGGTGGCGGCGCGTTTTTCGGTGACGTTCCAGACGGTGAGTTCTTCGGTGTAATAGGTGGCCGTGGTGAAAGCGGAGGCGAAGTAGGTGCGGTAGTTGTAGCCCTGCTGCATCAACGGGTTGGGCGCGGCCCAGGTTTGCTTCATGACGACCCTTGAAGGCACTTCGTCGAGTTGCCGGGTGTTGAACGTGGCCAGCCAGTTTCCGCCCGCATCCGCCACCACGCTCTGTTCGCCGATTCGCTCGCCCCGGGCGTTGTAGACTTCCAGGGTGATGGTGGAACCGGGTTGGGCCAAGCCCGAGTTCATGTGCGTGGCCAGCACGACCGGGATCTGGGTGTCCCGAAGGGGGGCGTGCCGGGGATAGAGCCGGACCAGCTGATCACGCCAGCTGTCCTGAGCGAAGGTGGAGCGTTGCAGATTGCCCCCGCGGAAGAGGAAATTCTGGTTGAGATCGAACCGCAGCCTTTGGCGGGCCAGCGTCTCGTCACTGTCCAGGTTGTTTTCCGGGCTGGGATCCGCTCCGCCCTGGATGTCGTCCGCAATGACGACATTGTTGACCTTGAGACCGGCGGTCATCACCCGAACCGTGACCTGAACGCTTCCCCCGCCGTGGGGTGGAAGTTCGCCCAAGTTCCAGATGACGCGCCCTTTCTGGTGCGTTCCGCCCCCGGTGGCGGAGACAAACTCCACGCCGGGAGGCAGGGTATCGGTGATGACCACGCCCGAAGCCGTCTGATCCCCGACGTTGTCAAAGAAGATGGTGTAAGTGACCAAATCGCCGGTGGTGGACTCGGAAAGTGCGTCGTCCTTGCTCACCGTGAGATCGGGCCAAGCCAGGACGGGCGAAGTCTCCTCGTCCTGGTTGTTGCCCGGGGTGGGATCGAGATCCTGATGGGTGACGACGGCGGTGTTGGTGACCGATTCCACCCGGGCCGGGAGAACCGCCGGGGCCTGCAGCGTGAGCGTGACCACCCGGGTTTCCCCCACCGCCAAGTCGGGAAGACTCCAGGTGACGATGTCTCCGGACCGGACCCCGCCATCGGAGAGATCGGCCACGCGGAACCCTTGGTCCAGAAACGTCCCGAGATCGTCCGTCAAGGTGACTCCGTGAGCGGTGCTTCGTCCCTGATTGGTCACCGTCAAGGTAAAGACCAGGGGCTGTCCAGGACGCACCACCTCCCCGGCATCATCCTTGACCACCGTGAGGTCCGGCTGAAAGACTTCGACGAGGCGCTGGACGCCGTGCTCATACCCATCGGGGACCAACGCAGGATCCGCCAGGAGATCCGGGTCACCATCCCCCCCGCGCTCGCCCGACACGGTGCCCGGGAGCGATGTCCACTCCAGGTCGACCTCGTTGGACAGAACGGCATCGTGGTAGCCCAGAGCGGACGTGACTTGCACCCGATAGGTGATTTGGACGGAGTCTCCCTGGTCCAATCGATTCAAAACGAGACGCAGTTGACCAGGCAGGCTGTTGTTTGCCTGAATGATCGCCGGGTTCACCGGTGCCCCCAGATGGAAGATTTGGACGGAGGCGGGATCAAGGATCAGCCCATCGGCCAGGCGATCGAGGATCGCCACGTCAAAGGCGTCCGCGGTCGATGCCCCGCCGTTGACGATGGTGAGGGTGTAAGTCAACACTTGGCCCAGCCTCGGCGCGGCGTCGTCGACGGTCTTGTCCACCGTCAAGCGCGGTTCGACCAGCTCCACCCTGGCCTCATCCGTCAGCTCCGCCGGCGCATCCGCGGAGTCGATGGTTCCATCGTGGTTGGCATCCCGGGCATAAGTGAAGGAAGCTTGGTTGACGACCTGATCCCCGTCGTGGTTTCCCAATCGATTGACCACCCGGGCCTGGATGCGCACCACCAATTCATCGGCTGCGGGATCCGAGGAATCCCCGGCGTCATTGACCACCGTGCCCAGGTCGATGACGATCTTCTCAAAGAACCCGTCCCCGTCGTCGTCCACCAGAGAAACCACCGACGGATCCAACGTGCAGGTGAGATTCCCGCCCCCGAGAAGGGTCACGCTCTCCGGCTGCAGGATGGCCTGGGATCCGTCAAAGATATCGGTCAGGATGACGCCGGTCGTCGTCCCTTCCGCAAAGGTGGCCCGCAACTCGTAAACCACGGTTTCCCCGATCGCCAGATCCACGGTGGACGGATCATGCTCCGCGGCCCCGGTGTGCACGTGGGAAGTGGAGAGGATCGATTTCTCGAAACCATACCCGGTGAGGTCTGCGGTGAACGTGGTCTCCGCGGCGGCCTCGTGATCGTTCGGATTGCCCGGGACGACCGGATTTGCGGGATCTCCGTCACCGCCCCGTTCATCGGCATTGCTTCCGGGCGTGGTGGTCCATTCCAGATCGGCCCGGTTCGTCTCCCGGTCCCCGTCCTGAACGGTCTCGCGGATGACGGCATCGTAGGTCAGGGTGATGATCTCCCCGGCGGCCAAGGTGAATCCCCCCCCCGCCTGAACGATCGAGTCCGCTCCCGCACCGAAAGCGGCGACGTGAAAGAACCCTGACACATCGGCGCCGTCGCTGGTCCGGATCGCGACGAAACTGGCGGCTTTGAGGGCCAGATTCGCGGACAGGACATCCTGGAAGCGGACATCGAAGGCATCGATGGCCGAGGTGTTGCGAAGGATGACCTGATAGGAGACGAGATCCCCGGCGTCGGGATGAATCGGCTGATGCTCGATGGTCTTGGTGAGCGTGAGTTGGGGCTCCACCAATTCCACCAGGGCCGACGACTCGCGCACCACCGCTTCCGTGGCGTTCCCATCCCCGTCGGTGTCTTCCAACAGGGTGAGTCGCCCGGTGTTGTTGATCAGATCCCCGCCCTGATTGGCCAGGACATTGACCACCACGGCATCGATGAACACCCGGATCTGCTCGTCCGCGATCCCGGTCGAGCCGGCGGGATCGTTGACCACGGTCCCGAAATCCAGCCGCACCTGATCCACAAAACCATCCCCGTTGCTGTCGGTCAGGATCGGTGCGGGGATGGTCGCGGTGAGGGCGCCGCCGATTTCCACCCGCACCGCGCGGACGTCCAGGATGCCGTTGCCCAGAGCCAGGATGTCCTCGAGGACCACGCCTCCGTTGGTCCCGCGCCCGATCTGCGCCGTGAGCTGGAAGGTCACGGTCTCGCCAACCACCACTTGCGTCCCCGCGGTGTGCGCGGCGGATGTGGCCAGCACCGACTTGGCAAAGCCGTGCAGCGGACTGATTTCGGCGGTGATCGCACGGCTTGCCCCGTTCTCCTGATCATTCGCGTTGGCCGGACCGACCGCGCTGTCGAAGTCCTGATCCCCAGTTCTTTCGTCGGCGGCGGTGCCAGCGATCGTGGTCCACTCGAGATCGGCCCGGGTGTTCAAGACCAAGCCGTCCGTCACCGTCGACAAGACCTTTGCCTCATAAAGAATCACGATGGAATCACCCGGGACCAGTCCCAGGCCATTGCCGGAGCGGCTGAACCCGCTACTCCCCACCGTGAACAGCGCACTCAAATCGGCCCCGTCGCTGGTCCGGACGGCCGAAAACGTCCCAATCAGAAGCTCCATCTGCGCCGGCAAGACATCGCGCATCGTCAAATCAAAGGCCTCCACGGCCGATGTCTGGGAGATCACCACGCGATACCCCACCACATCCTCCGCATCGGCCTGGGTGATCCCGGACGGAATGGTCTTGGCGATTTGAAGGACCGGTTCATGGATCTCCACGTCCACCGCCGAGGAACGCACCACGGCATCGTCGGCGGTTCCATCGCCATCGGTATCTTCCAGGACCGTCAGGCGCCCGGTGTTGGTGAGGACGTCCCCGCCCTGATTGGCCAGGACATTGACCACCACGGCATCGATGAACACCCGGATCTGCTCGTCCGCGATCCCGGTCGAGCCCGCGGGATCGTTGACCACGGTCCCGAAATCCAGCCGCACCTGATCCACAAAGCCATCCCCGTTGCTGTCGGTCAGGATCGGTGCGGGAATGGTCGCGGTGAGGGCGCCGCCGATTTCCACCCGCACCGCGCGCAGATCGAGAATCCCGCGGGACAAGTCGAGCAAATCCTCGAGGACGACGCCGTGGGTGGTCCCTCTCCCCAACTGAACCGCCAGTTCGTAGGTCACGGTCTCACCGATCACCAAATCGGTGAGCGCGGCGTTGCCCAGGCTGCTGCCGGTGTGGCCGGCGCTGGTGCTCAGAACGGTCTTGGAGAACACCGGCACGAGGTTGGCCACCACGGTGGCGGCATCGCCCGCCTGGTAATCGTTCGGTCCCGTGCCGTTCCCGGAACGAGCCCCCAGCTCACCGGCAGGCAAGGAAGTCCAGGTGACATTGCTTTCATTGGTCAACCGGAACCCGTCCGGGACGGATGTCAGGATCCGGGCTCCATAGGTCAGGGTCAGCCCTTCCGCAGCCGCCAGGTTCAGCGGATTGATGGTGGTGATGCCCGTGCCGGTGACGGCAAACCAGGAACTGACATCGAGGGAATCGCTGTTCCTGACAGCGGAAAAACTGGCCGGGTCGAGCTCCATGCCGACCGGGACGACATCGGCAAAGTCCACCTCAAAGGCATCCGCCCCGCCGGAATTGACCAGCTCAATCTGATAAGAAATCAAATCCCCGGCTTGCGGCGTGGGCGGGGCGCTGACCACCGTTTTGACGACCCCGATTGCGGGCTCCAAAATCTCGACGTCCACCGAACCGTTCAAACTTTGTGCCCCGCTGGCATCGTCGAAATGAAGCGTGCCGGTGTTGCGGATCACGTCCCCCTGCTGATTGGCGGCGTCGTTGACGACCACCGCTTCCACCAGGAGGATGATCTGTTCGTCCGCGGGATCGAGCGACAGGGCAGGATCATTGATGACCGTGCCGAAGTTCAGTTCCACCCGATCGATGTAGCCATCCGCCCCCGAGGCATCGGAGAGCGCCGGAATGAGACCGCCGATGGGGTCGCCACTGGCCAGTCGCAACGCGGCACCGGCCGTGTAACTGACGTTCAGGATGTGCAACTTCCCGTTGGCCGTGCTCAACACATCCACCAGACGCACATGGTCCGTGGTGCCCCTCCCGATCGTGGCGGTGATGCGGTAGGTAACGGTCTCACCGATCACCAAATCCGTCAGGGCGATGCCGGTGCCGGCCGCATTGCCGGTGTGCCCGGCGGAAGTGCCTTCGATCTCCTTGGTCACCGCGAAAACCGGTGTCAGATCCGCGGCAAACGAGACGCTGTCTCCTCCCTCGTAATCGTTGGGATTGCTCGGTCCGGCCGGATTGTCCAGATCGCCATCGCCGCCCCGTTCCCCTGCCACCACCCCGTCGAGCGTGGTCCACTCGATATCCACCCGGTTGAGGAACAGATCGCCATCACGAACCCCCGAGGAGATGGTGGCATTGTAAGAGATCACGATCTGGTCACCCGGGGCCAAGTCCACGGCCCCCGCCACCGCCTCCAGTCCGCCTGCGGTGACCTGGAACCAATCATCCACATCCGTGGTTCCATTCCGCACCGCGGTGAAGGAAGAGGGATCCAGGACGAGATGAGCAGGCAGCACATCCCGGAGAGTGAGGTCGTAAGCCGACACATTGAAAGGCTGCGCCGTTCCGGTGTGCGAGATCACCAACCGATAGGTCACGGTGTCCCCCGCGTCCGGGTGAGTTGGAATGCTGACAATCTGCTTGTCCACCCCAACCACCGGCTCCACGATCGTGATGATGGTATCGAGATCTCCGGAGACATCACTGGCCAGGTTCCGCGTGGTGCCATCGTCATCTGTATAATAGAAATCCGCGATGTTGTTGCGCGTCGAGGCCGCTTGATTGATCACGAGATTGTCAATCGATACCCGATAACGAATCTCGACGGTTTGTGAGGCGAGCCCATCCAACGCCCCGCCGCGGTTGAAGTCCAGATGCCCGAAGTCAAACCGCAGAAGTTCCGCCATGCCCGACCCGTCGTCCACCCGGGTGAAGAAATCGCCGTTCGCCTCGTTCAACAACCCGGACACGCCGATCGTGATGCCGTTTCCGACCGTCACCGAGAGTGATCCTGACACGAAACTCAACCCCGCTTGGACGGCATCCAGAATGTAGGCCTCCGGTCCTCCCGTGCGTCCCTCGGGCACGGTGAGGGTCATCACATATTCCACGGTCTCTCCGATGGTATAGGTCAGGTCCGCCGGATTTCCCAGCACCTTGCTCAACACCGGAACGGGTGCGCTGAAGAAATCACTTCCCGATGCGTTATAGATGCGTTCCCCTCCAGCACTGCCGGGCGTCCCGGACTCACTTCCGGTGGCATTCCCAGACTGCCCGTTGTCCGTTCCGTCGGAAGGGAGCGATGAGAAGGTCAGCAACGCCGTGTTTTGAATCCGTTCCCCCGCTTGGATCAAATCCGCTCCGCTGTCCCGGACCCGCGCCTGGAAGAGAACATCGAAAAAGTCACCGGGACGCAATTCATTCACCGAGGCGGTGATGTCCTGGTTGAGGAAACTCACACTGCCACCCACCACATAAGCGGGAAGCCCACTGAAGATCAGGGTCCCTGACAAAATCTCCAATCCGGCGGGCACGGAATCGGTCAGGACAAGGTCAAATGCCGTCGTGGCATTCAACGCAGCGGAAGCACTCACCCGAATCCGGTAATCGATCACGTCCCCGGCATCGGCAGTGGCCAGACCGGCGTCCGTTTTGGTCACGGTGAGGACCGGTTCCACCACGGTCACACTCGCGGACAGCGGGGTGCCCAGGTTCACACCGTTGGCCCGCAACTGGGCGCTATTGAGCAGGACATCTCCGCGATCCACCGCAGCGGCATTGCGCACCACCGCGTTATAGAGAATCGTGACCGTCTCGGGCGCTGCGGTATCCAACTCCGTGTTGAGGAGATCTCCGAGCGCGAAGGTGACCCGGTTGGTCGCGGCATCGAACGAGATCCGGGACGGGTCCAAGGCAATCGTGGTGCCGTTGGCCCCGGCCAGATCCCCGCCCAGGCCCAACGTGCTTCCGCTGGGATCAAACCCGTCAAAGCGAATCTGCACATTGTTTTGCGCCACCCCGAGCCAAAACAGACGCGAATCCAGCGTGTCCACCAACTGAACCGAGGGGCTGTTGGCCTGGGGAATCTCAAAGGTCACCGCAAAGCGCACCACCTCGCCGATCGCGGCGCGAACCGTGCCAAGGGACGTGGCGTCCGCCCCCGTGTGCTCTTCGGAGGTGTCCACCACTGTCTTCGAGATCAACGTCGGCTGCACCACCGTGAACGAGGCGGGATCACTTGCCTGGTAATCATTCGCGGCCCCACCGATCCCGGAAGAATCTCCGGTCCGCTCCACCCCGAACGAGTTGTAAGAGGTTGCGGAGGCGGAAGTTCCGGGCAGACTCGTGGCACTCACCCGGACGGTGTTGCTGACCACGGTGCCGATGTTCAGTCCGTCATCGACCCTCACCTGAAAACTCAGCGTACTGGATTGACCGCGCCCGAGCCGGGAATACAGCGCACGGACGGTCCCCTGCAGACCGGCGGGTGCATCAAAGAGCAGCGTGCCGACATCCGGTGCCACTCCGGAAACATGGGTCAAAGCGCCTGCATAGGAGACACCGGCAGGCAGCAAATCCTCGAGCACCAGGTCGTAGGCCTCCGCAACATTTGCCTGGTTGAGGTTTGTGATCACCAGGGTGTAGGTGACCAGGTCATCCCCTTCCACCGAACTGGCGGAGGCGTCCTTGGTCACGCTGACGAGGGGTTCCACGATCGTCACCGAATCCGAGGCGGAGCGCGATTGATCGGTTCCACTCACTTGCCATGTCAGGGTCGCCTCGTTCTGGAGAACGTCCCCACGATCATTGCTGTTCACGTTGGTGACCACGGCCCGATACCGGATCACAATGGTCTCCATGACCGTGTTGTCCCGATTGGAGTTGGTCAGGGTTCCGAGCCCCACACTGGTGCCAAACCCGAGTTCCAGCACGGTCCCCTGGTTCGCGCTGCCCGCCGTTCCCCCGCTCACGATTCCCACGACGGATCCCCAGCCTCCCACGGACAGGCTCAGTCCGGCGGACGCCGTCACGCTGTCCAACGCCAGGAACGCCAAGCCGGTGGGCAGGGTGTCCCGGAACCGCACATTCGTCATCTCCCCCTCCGGCACGGTGACGGTCACCTCGTAGGTGATCACTTCCCCCACGGCGGCCTGATCCACGCCACCCCCTCCCGCCACATCCTGGTTGGCGATGTCGTCATGACTGGTGTCGACCACGCTCTTCGTGATCATCGGCTGCAGGACGTTCACCGTGGCGCTGTCGCTGTCTGCCGCGGTGGCGTAATCCAACCCACCTTCCCGGTAGGAATAGTTTTGCAGGGTGGCGGTGTTGGTCTGGGAAGAGGCCGCTTGCACCGAGTCCGCCAGCACCAGGTCATACGCGATGATCACCACGTTGCGGCCATTCGTGGGATCATATTCCGCGATGCTTCCCTGGGCCGCAGAAAGATCTGTCAACTCCAGCCCATGAACAAAAAAATCCGCAGCCGTCCCGCCGCCGAGAATCGTGTAGGCCAACGAAGCGCCGGTTCCATCCGTGACCCGCAAATTCAGAGGCACCGCCCCGAGGGCCCCCGGAAGGACAAACCCAGCCGGGAGCGCATCACTGACCCGCACATCGAAGGCGCCAAAGGTTCCGCTGCCGGAATTCTCCAGGGTGATCGCGAAGGTGACCACGTCCCCGGCATCGAGATTGTTCAGATCGGAATTGAGCGGCGTGACCGCCAACCCGCCCGATGACACCGTTCCCGAAAAAGCTGCGGAGCTGCCCGGGGCGTTGAACGTGACGCCAGCCGGGCCGGTGGCCGCCGTGAAGGTTCCCTGATGCGGGCTGGAGGCGGCCACAATCCCCTTGGTGATGCGCAGCTCCGGGACCGTCAGGTCGATTTGCGCGATCTGGTTGGTCGAAACGGCCGCCACGGTGGAGTTTTGTTCCCGCACCTCCACCTGGTTCGTGAACAACAGACCGTCCGCGTAAAGACCGTCCTGGATCAACGTGGAGACGTAGATCTCGATCGTCGTGGCCACCGGGCTGGCCGTCTCCGGGATGACGTAATCCCCGAAGTGGATCGTGAAACTGTTGTAGGCCGGATTCACGGTGATGGTGGGCTGGCCCGGCGCCAGATATCCCGTGGCATCGTCGATCCCTCCGTCGCCGGTCACCGACGGTCCTCCGGTCCCAAAAAACGTGTCGCCGGGGCCGAAGCTGATGCGACCGGCGGTGTTGAAGGTGGCCGGATTCCAGGCATGGACCTGCGTGGTATCCAACAGCCCGGCGTTGAAGATCGGCATCGGCAGGTAATCGGTCAGCGTCAGCGCCTCGAACTCGGAAATCGGCAGCTGATAGGTGAGCTTCCAGGTCACCACGTCTCCCGGCACCACCTGACGACCGTTTTCCAGGGCCGCAGCCGGGAGGACCGTTCCCGCGTGCGTCACGGAATGAATCTGCTTGGTCACCCCGCCCACCGGAATCGAAATCGAGGCGGCACTGCCGTCGGAGACACTGGCCAGGGGAGCAAAGGTCTCGATGTCCAGGTTGCGTCCAGTGATGGTGACGGTGTTGCGCAAGACGTCCCCCTGATTGATCCGGGAGTCCGTGACGAAATCGTTCTGATACGCTTCGCGCACCTTGACCCGGAAAGTCACGGTCCCGGTGGTGGCTCCGCCATTGAAATTCCCAGGCCCCAACGCGGACGGGGCGGTCCCCGAACTCTCCACAAATCCACCCAGAAGCGGCGCCCCGGCGGCGATGAATCCGGAATCCACCAACTGCTGATACACATCGAAATGGATCGAGGTCGTGCCATTGGGATTTTCCGTGGCCTGAAAATTCGCCGAATCAAACAAAACCGTCACCGACGCCCCGTGCATGTTGAAGGTCAGTTGCGGCAAGAGCTCCAGCGCGTCCCGGTCAAACCCCAGTCGTCCGTCCCCCGGAAGGAATTCCTGTCCGTCGCCCAGGAGATCGTCGATGACCACCTGATCGAAGGCGAAGTAGTCGGAGATCTGGAAATTCATCGAGTATTGCAGAACATCTCCCTGGGAGGCGCCCGCAGCCGCACGATCCCCGCCGGGAGCGAAGCCCACCCCCTTCTGAATCGCCAGGGAATGTTCCTCGATGCGGAAATCGGTATCCGCACCAAAAGAGCGCAGCGCCGTGCCGGGTTGCATCGGCCCCTCGTCATCGCCGATCAGGTAGGACAAGGCGGGTCCGCTCCCGTCCGGGTCATACCACGCGGTAACCGAGGCGTCGTCATACTCTCCGGGATCCAGATCGCCCTCCTGACCGCTCACCGCCTGCACCACCAACTGTCCGCCGACTTCCCGATACGGAACAAACGTGGTGTAAGTCACGACGATGTCGCCTCCACCCTGCCCAATGATCTGGTCCACCACGATGCGGAGTTCGTTGTCCGCCGGGTCCACCGCCGTGAGTCCGTCCGTGTTCAGCTCCGGCTCCGCCTGGATCACGAAATTCCGGGAACCGGACGTGCCCGCACCGAAGGTTACGGTGACATTTCCCTTGTAAGCCAGATCATCCGGCAAAACATCGCGAATCACTAGGTTCGTCACCTTCTCCCCCGCGGCCAGGTTCACCGTCAACCGGTGCGTGACCGGATGATTCGGACCGGAAACGTTTTCCCCGGTGAATGCCCCGTCCTCTTCCGGCACCAGGGCCGTTTTTGCCAGATCCATGATCAGGGCCGACACTCCGGCGGAACTCACATTCCCGGACACGGGGCTGTCCGTCACCGGATTGTGCAGCGCATCGGCCCCGTAGGCAAAGCCTCCGGTGGCATACGTCACCACCTCCTGATGCGGCAAAATGCCGTTGGCTTTCTCCAAGCTCCCCGTGAATTGCACCGAGGCCGCCGGATTGCCCGGCGTGTAACTCCCAAACGGCAGCTGCGCGGAATAGACATACATGCCCACCAGTGAGGGATTACCCGCCACGTTGTAGAGCACCGGGGAGGTGCCGGAACCCGCCCGTCCGTAGGTTCCCCCGTCACTGGCTCCTGCATACATCGGATGATCCACGGGAACGCCCGTGCCCACATGCACCAGTTGTCCATCCGCAGCAATCCGGCCGATCGGAACGACCGCGCTTCCGGAGGGATTGGTCGCGCCCGCCCCAAAAGTCGTCGCGCTCTGGATCTGCAAGGCCGCCGGCGCAATGAAATCCACATACGGCGCATATCCCTCCCGGGTGCCGGTGTTGTCGAACGTGATGGTAAAGGTCGCGTCCTGGTTGATCAGCTTCTCCTCCGCCACGGAGACCTGGACGTCGGCAACCGGCGCGTCCGGAGCCCCATCGAAAAGGACTCGCGCCTCGAGAGCCTCGAAAGCGAGAAGATGACGGCGGCGAGGGGAGAGAGATGCGGAGCGATTCATGGACGGAACAGCGAACGCATAAGTTTACAAAAATTATTGAAAATTCAATAAAATCCAAAAAGAAACTTCATCTTATCTTAAAAATTTGTATTTCAATAATTTTAATGCAAATTGGGACCGTGGCTGCCCCACTTCCTCTTTCCCTGGTGCCCAATGAGGCCGCTTCTCCCTCTTCCGCGGGACTGGAGCGGTGCGCCATTCCGGCGAGGCTGCTGGCCAACTTGGCCGCTTGCCCCCCGGAAACGCTTGTGGCCACGGCGCTTCGGACCTTCCGTCAGCAGCATGGCGGCATGGGGTGGTTTCACGTCCGCTTCGAAAGCCCCGGCCTCCCCGGTGCTTGCGCCGGACCGGTCATCGAGGATCGTTCCACCGCCGAGGACGACGGCCGCAAACTGCTCGGCGACATGGTCCAGTCCATGGAGCAGGCGGCGATCCAGGCCGCACTCCTCGCCGCCAAGACCGGTGCCCTGGCTTCGGTCGGCTTCCCACTTTTCCGGCAACCCGCCACCGCCTGGGCCTATCCGGTGATGGATCGTGGACTGGTGCTCAGCGCGATCTGCCAGACTTCGCTGCCCTCTCAATCTCTCCAGGTGCCTGCCGGACTGCTGTTGCCGATGGCCGCCCAACTGGCCATGCTGCAGACGACCCGCCGGGAGGCCGCCCGGGAGCGATCCCTGTTCCGCCGCGCCGCTGCCCTCACGGAATTGTTTGCCGCCGCCTCCGCGGGCAGCGACTTTCCGGAGTGCACCCGGGACCTGGCCAATCACTTGCGGGACAGTTTCGGCTGTGACTTGGTCGCCCTCGCGGTGCAACGAAGGGGACGGACCCGTCTCGCCGCCGTTTCCGGCTGGAACCCGCACGCCGAGAGCCAAAGCGGGGGCCGCGCGGTCCTCGAGGCCGGGATTGCCGGAGCCATCAGCCGGGGACAAACCCGCGTCATCGGCCCGGAGACCGGCGCCCTGCAGGATGACGATGCCACCGTGCAAAGCCTGAGAGAATGGTTCACCCCCTCCCTGGGGATCATCGCCCCCCTGCTGGAGCCGAACGGAACCCGGCGTGGCGGCTGGATCTTTCTTTGGAAAACGCCCCCTTCTGACGCCGCCCGTCTGGAGGCGCTCATCGGAGCGGCGGGACCGGAAGTCGCTTCCTTTCTTCCCCTTTTGCGCGCGGCCAAACCCGGCCCGGTCCGGGGGAGCCTGATCCGCCTCTGGCGCCGCGCCACCCGAAACCAGCAACGGTTTGCCACCGCCGTGGCCTGGGGCATCGCGGCGATCCTGGCCATCCCGGCCCCGTTCCCGGTGGAGACCGGTTGCGAATTGGCACCGGTCGTGCGCCGCGTGGTGGCGGCTCCGTTCGACGGCATTCTGGAACGCTCCCGGGTCCAAGCCGGGGAAACGGTGGAACCGGGACAAGTTCTGGCGGAATTGGACGGGCGCGAAATCCGCTGGAAACTGGCCGACACCGTGGCCCGACGGGCCAAGGCGCTGGCGGAAGCGGATTTGGCCCTGGCCTCCGGAAAAATCGCCGAGGCCCGGATGGCCACCCTGGAAGCGGAATCCCTGGAACAGGAAATGGCGGTGTTGGACTACCGGAACCAGCACCTGACCGTGAGGGCCCCGATCGGCGGCGTGGTGATTCGTGGCGATCTGGAACGGTCCGAAGGGGCACCACTGCGGCTCGGGGATCCTCTCTTCGAGATCGGCCCGCTCGACCGTTTGCTGATGGAACTCAGCGCCTCCTCCACCGACGCGCCCTTGTTGCGGGAAGGGGCCGCCGTCAGCCTCTCCCTGGAAAGTTTTCCCGGGCAGACCTTCCACGGCCGGGTGAGCCGGATCGCCCCCCGTTCCGAATCCCGTGACGGTCGGAACATTGTGCTCTGTGAAGCGGAACTGGCCAACCCGGAAGGTCTCCTGCGGCCGGGCCTGAAGGGGAAGGGACGGATCCAAGGGCCGCGCCGTCCGCTCATTTGGAGATGGTTGCGAGCCCCCTGGATGGCAGTGCGCCAAGCCACTTGGTAACCCATGGAGACGGTGCCGCCCCCCACCCCGCATTCCCCGGATTTTGCGGTCCGGGAATTGGAAGCGGCCCGCCCCAAGCTGCGCCCAGAACTCCGGTTCCGCCCGGACACCGGTCTCGCCCCCGGTTTCCTGCTGGAGGATCCCCTGCACGGAAAGTTTTTCCGACTCGGCGAACGGGAATACCGCTTCGCCCGCTCCCTCGATGGTTCCCGGACCCTCGGGGAGATCGTGGCCAGCTTCGCCAATCCGAACTCGGAACAAGGACAGGCCGGAGCCTTTCACGAGGGCGAAGCCGTCTCCCTGTTCCGATCGCTGGTGGACTCCGGTCTGATCGAGGCCGCGGATGCCGACCATGCCGCCCGGGTCGAGCGGGACCTGACGAAAGGGACGGACAGCACCCGCTTGCTCGGCCTGACCGGAAGCCTGCTTTGCTGGCGCCTGCCACTGGGAAACCCAGACGCATTTTTTTCCTGGCTGGCGCGGCATGCCGGCTGGCTGACGGGCCGGTGGTTCTTCCTCCTTTGGCTCGTCCTGATCCCTTCCGCCGCCTGGGCGGTGACCGACCAGTGGCACCGGTTCGTTTCCGAAACCTCCGGAGTTTTCCAGGTGGGCAACCTCTGGCCGCTGATCCCGGCGGCACTGCTTCTCAAAGCCTGGCACGAACTCTGGCACGGCCTTTTTTGCCGACGACACGGAGGGGAGGTGCCGGAAATCGGAGTGGCCTTCCTGCTTCTGGTCACGCCGCTCGGTTACGTGAACGCCACTTCCAGCCTGCGGTTCCCTTCCCGATGGGCCCGCATCCAGGTCGCCGCCGCCGGCATCTACGGGGAGGCGTTTCTCGCCGCACTGGCCGCCCTGTGCTGGGCCCAAATGGCCCCCGGCACCCTGACCAGCGCCGTTTTGCACCAGGTCATGCTCGTCTCCGGCGTGACCACCCTCCTTTTCAATGCCAATCCCCTGATGCGGTTCGATGGCTACTACATCGTTTCCGATCTGGCCGGGCAACCCAACCTGGCCACCCGCGGGCAACAGATGGTCACCTGGCTCCTGCAACGCTGGGTTCTCGGCCATCGCGATGTCGCTTCCCCACTCTGGCCGGGGGAAAATTTCTGGCTGGTCACCGGCTACGGTTTGGCCGCGGCCGCGTGGCGCCTGATGGTTCTCGCCGGACTCCTCGTGACCGCCACGCATCTTTTCCACGGCGCAGGCCTTCTCCTGGCCCTCCTCGTCGGCGGCACCCACGGACTCACGCAGGGGCGCGCGCTCTCCCGCCAGTTTGCCACCGCCCGGGCCCATGGTTCCTCGCCGTGGAAGATCGCCGGACGCCTCGCCGTCATCGGCTTGGCCTGCACCGCCCTCGTCTTCCTGTCCGGTTGGGAATCCAGCATCTCCGCTCCGGCCGTGGTCCGGTCCACCAGCGGGGGCGAGGTCAGGGCCGATTGCCCGGGCTTCCTCGCCAGCGTCGCGGTCCACCCCGGACAAACCGTATCGGCCGGTGCCCCCTTGATCCTCCTGGAAAATCACGAGCAAACCGCCCGGCTCCGCCAAGCGGCGCTCGATGTCAGCCGCAGCCTCCTCCGTCGGGATGCCTTTCTGGCCGGGAACAACGCGGGGGCCCACCGCGCCGAGTGCGAAACGCTCGCCGCCCTCGAGCGCAGACTGACCGAACTGCGCACCCACGTGGAGACCCTCACCCTCCGGGCCCCGAGGGACGGCGTCGTCGTTGGCGAACACCTCGCCGATTTGCAGGGCACCTGGATTCAGAGCGGCCAGTTGCTCCTGGAGGTGGCCGACCCCCGGGAACGCGAGATCCTCATCCTGGCGGAACCGGGCGACGCCCCAGCCTTCCGCACCGCCCTGGCGGAACAGCGCCCGGCCCTCTTCGAATCGGCCGGTCGAGCCGGCTCCCACCCCATCGGGATCAAGCAGGTGGCTCCGGAAGCGACCCTGCAACCCGGTCACGCATCGCTCATGACCGCGTTCCAGGGACCGTTGGCGGTTCGCCGAGTGCACGAGGACCGGGGCGGGGGCATTGCCGGTCACGAACTGGTCGAGCCGCGCGTGATGGTCCGTGGCTCCCTGGGCCCGGGCCCGGAAAATTTTCTCGAGGGGGAACGCGGCCGGGTGACCCTTCCCAGCGGAAGACGCCAAGCCCTGGCGGACCGGATCGCGGCCCTGGTGCGCGACTGGCTGGAGCGAACAAGACCCGCAACTTGAGGCATTTTCTTGCCATCCGCGGCACCAGGGATGGTAAACTCCGCCGGCGTGAGGTTCTGGTCCATTCCGGTGATGATTGGGTTCTGGCTCATCTTGATGATGAGCATCGATCCCTTGGGATTTTGGGCCCTGGCCCAACGATCTGGAAACGACCGCCCTCCCATCTTCCAGAATCCTGTGTTCGTCTCTTGGACCGTGCTGCTGGTCATCGCGCAAGGCGTCTTGCTCATCCGGATCCGCCCCGACGAGGAACGCCCCAAAGCGCGGCGCAAGGTCTGGCCCGCCGTGATCGCGGCCGCGTTTTGCCTGACACTGCTAACCACCGCAATCTTGTTGTCCCTGGCCGCAGCCGCCGGAGGCGACGACAGCTTGAAGGGCGTGGATCGGGTGGCCAAGTCGATCGACCGACACATTCCCGGTGGTTTCGCAGATCGCTGGCTCCCGCCCACCCTGTTCTTCGGGTTCATGGGCGGCATGTGGGCCGTGTGGTGGATCCTGATTCAAAAAGCGACCCGCGAAGCTGATCCCGCAGGCTTGGCCGTGAGATTCCTCAACTGGATCCTCGTCGGCAGCGTCCTGGAATTGCTCATTGCCGTCCCCTGCCATCTCCTCTCCCGCCGCCGCGACGATTGCTGCGCTCCGCTCCTCACCTTTTGGGGGATGGCGACGGGATGGGCCCTCCTTCTGCTCAGCCTTGGCCCAGCCGTGGGTCTGCTCATTGAGCGGCGCATGGCCCGCAAAAACCGCCGTCCGCCTGACCGAAATCCAAAAACTCTTTCAACGAACGGCTCCGCGAACTGAATGATGGTTTGTGAGCGGCCTTGTCCCCGCCCATCCTAACCTTCCCACGCCTGCCACGTGCCAGAACTCCAATCAAACGCCTCCAGGCCGCGGAACTGCTTTTTGTAATCGTAATGGCTCGGGCCGACCGTGGCGTACCCCGGGTAGACATAACGCAACCCTCGCCCCCGGGCCCATTCCATTTCCTGGAGCAGGGTGAAAATGCCGAGCCCGCGCGAGGCATGAGTCGGCTCAAACATCCCATACACGCTCGAAACGCTGCAGATCCCCAGATCAAAAAAGCTCAGGGCCACGAGATCCCCCGCGAGCTGGCAACGCAATTCCAGGCAAGCACACGGCACCGTCCCCGGCGCCGGCCCCAGAAACGAGGCCAACGAGTCCGGCACGTTTTCCACGAAGCGCGTCTTGTGCCGCGAGAACAGCGCCGCAGCTTCCAGGGTCAGACTAGCGGGGCGCACGCAAAGATCGATCCCCGCGTTTTTCCGCAGATTCCGGCGCTGGCTCTTGGTCGGCTCGAACTTCTCCAAATCGACCCGCAAGGGCAGCACAACCTCCCACTTGCCGGAGATCTCCACGAAGCTGTAACGAAAAAATTCAGGGCCGAAATGCCGCCAACCCCGCGACCAAAGTTCGTCCATTCCCTCCGGAGCGACGAATGGGAGCCGAAATGATTCCATGATCAACGGAGGCGATTTCATCGGTCCAGGAACAAAACCAGCTCTGCATTCTGCCTCGGTGAAGCGAGGCCGCAAAGGGAGAAAATTGAGAGAAACGGCTTGCGACGCGTACGGGATAAACTTACGATTTCGCTAAATATCAGGCTATCCGAAATGAAAAATTTAATTCCAAACCTTGTCACCACCCAGGCAATTTTTGGCGTAGCCTTGGTCGAACAGGCCACTCACCCTCTATGTTTTTGCGTCTCTCGCTGATCGTTTCCGCAGGGGTGTGCCTGGCCGCCGCCGCTCCCGGCGAACCGTCCCGCGTCCTCACTTTGGACGCGGCTTACGATCTTGCCCTGGCCACGGACCAGACGCTGGCGATTGCCTATGCGGAAGCGCGCAAAGGGGCCCTGGAACCGGCCAGTGCCATGACCCGCCTGATGCCCACGATCACGGGCAACGCCTCGTCCAACCGCAGCGATCGCACCGGGGCGAACCGGGGCTTCACGAGCAGCCTTGGAAATGTGTCCGGCGGGGCGCTGACCTCGAATCAAACCAGTCTGAACCTGACCTGGCCGTTCCTTGATTTCACCCTTCTCCCAGCCTATCGCCGAGGCAAGCTGATCACGGAATCAACCCGGCTTGAGTATCAGGCCGCCATCCGGCAGACGCTGTTTTCCGTGGCCAGCGCCTTTTTTGAAGTGCTCTCGCAACAACAGATCGTGCGGGTGAGCGAGGAAACGCTCCGCCTGGCGGAGGAGAACCTGGCGGTGGCGCGCAAACGGGCCGATGCCGGAGCGGTGACCCGGGCGGATGTGCTGCGGGCCCAGGCCTCCGCGGAGGAAAACCGTCGGGCCCTGATCCAGGCGCAGAACGATTTGACCGTCAAACGCAACGTGCTGGGCAACCTCCTCGATTTCCGAGATCGGACCTTCCGCCTCACCGAGCCGCCCCTCAACCGGACGCCTCCGCCCCAGGACGCGCTCGACGGGTTGCTGGTGACCGCGTTCACCGAGCGCGAGGACTTGAAGGCGCGGGAACTGGTGATCCTGCAGCAAAAAGAGCGTCGCAAAGAGATCCGGGCCCAATACGCCCCGGTTCTCAGCGGACAGGCCAGTGCCTCCGGGACGCAGGCTTCGGGGAACCTCAACCGGAGCGATTGGCAGGCGGTTCTCGCGGTGCGATTCCCCTTCGTCGACGCCGGTCAGCGCGCCATCGACCTCAAGCGGCAGGGCATCGAGGTGGAGCAATCTGAGGAAGATTATGCCAAGTTCCGGGAAACCGTGCAGGAAGAAGTGACCAATGCCTTCGTGGCGGTGCGGAGTCTCGACGAGACCATCGACGCGCTGGAAGCACAGGTGGACGCCGAATCGCAGGCCTACCAGGACGTGCAGACCCAGTATCGCGCCGGAACCGCCCGGGCCATCGATGTTCTGGATGCCCTGCGCACCCTCAACAACGCGCGAAAGGATTTGGCGGTGCAAATTTACGGGTATGAACTGGCTCTCAGGCGACTCGATCAGGTGACCGGGGTTCTGGAAGAGGAACGAGTTCGCAAAGTGGCCCCATGAATGCCGTCAGATTTCCCTTCATTCCCTGGTTGACCGGGATCGCCCTCGTGGCCGCCGGTGTCTGGTTTGGTCGTCCCCTGATCTTCAAAAAAGAGGCCGAGCCGCAATACCAGACCGCGGTGGCCAAACGGCAGGACATCGTCCAGACCGTGACCGCCTCCGGCCAACTCAGCGCCATCGTCACGGTGGAAGTCGGCAGCCAGATCTCCGGGATCATCCAGAAACTGGTGGCAGACTACAACACCCCGGTGAAAGCCGGCCAGGTCATCGCCCAACTCGATCCCGCCACCTACCGCGCCACCAAAAACCAGGCCGAGGGCGAACTGGCCAACGCCAGGGCCTCGCTCGAACTGGCCCGGCTCAATGAAAAACGTCAACAGGAACTGGTCACGGGCAATGCCGGCACCCAGGCGGACCTCGATAAGGCCGTGGCCGACCTGGACCAAGCCAAGGCGATGGTGATGATGCGCCAAGCGCAGCTCGACCGCGCCACCGTGGACCTCGATCGCTGCACCATCACCGCTCCCGTGGACGGCATCGTCATCTCGCGGGACGTCAACGAAGGCCAGACCGTGGCCGCGGCGATGACCGCCCCCAAGCTGTTCACCATCGCCAACGATCTCTCCAAAATGCAGATCGAGGCCAATGTCTCCGAGGCCGACATCGGCGGCGTCAAGGAGGGACAGGAAGCCGAGTTCACCGTCGATGCCTTCGCCGGGCGGACGTTCCGGGGAATGGTGAAGATGGTGCGCTTTGCGCCGATCACCGTGGAAAACGTGGTCACTTACGTCACCGTGATTGAAGTGGCCAACCCGAAACTGGAATTGCGGCCGGGAATGACCGCGAATGTCTCGATCGTGCTCGACAAGCGGGAGAACGTGCTCGCGGTCCCCAATTCCGCGCTCCGCTTCAAGCCATCGCAGAAAAACGCCTCCGGTCCACCCTCAGGCTCCCGCGGAGAGGGACGCCCGGGCGGAGGCAACGGCGGTGGTCCACCATCCAAGCGGGTTTACGTCCTCAAGGACGGCCAGCCTGAGCCCGTGGAAGTGACCACCGGTTTGACCGACGGCATCTACACGGAAATCACCGGGGGCCTGACCGAGGGCGGAGAGCTCATCACCAATCAGTTCACCCCGGGAGCGGGCCCGTCCGGTCCGCCCCCCTCGTCCGGCTCCTTCGGGGGGCGCATGCCGCACCGTTAAGCCGCGTCCGTTTGTCCACCATGACGCCGATCATCGAACTGGAGGACCTCTGCAAGACCTACGCCTCGGGCGAGGAACCGGTCCATGCCGTCCGCGGCGTCTCCCTGACCATTTTGCAGGGGGAGTTCGTGGCCGTCATGGGCACCAGCGGTTCCGGCAAGTCCACGCTCATGAACATTCTCGGCTGCCTCGACCGACCTTCTTCGGGCAGTTACCTGCTCGACGGCATTCAGGTTTCCTCGTTGAACCGGGATCAGCTCTCCGATCTGCGCAACCGCAAGATCGGGTTTGTCTTTCAGAATTTCAACCTCCTCGCCCGAACTTCCGCCGTGGAGAATGTGGAGCTCCCCATGCTCTACCGCCGCAACCCACTCTCCGCAGCGGAACAACGCAAAAAGGCCCTTCAATCCCTCGAAATGGTCGGGATCGGCAAACGAGCCGGTCATACCCCGAACCAACTCTCCGGCGGCCAGCAGCAACGGGTCGCCATCGCCCGCAGCCTCATCAATGATCCCGTCCTCCTCCTCGCGGATGAACCGACGGGCAACCTCGACTCCCGCACCAGCTGCGAGATCCTCGGCATCTTTCAACGGCTCAATGACCAGGGCATCACGATCCTGATGGTGACGCACGAACCGGAGGTGGCCAATCACGCCAAACGAATCATCGTGATGCGGGACGGCAAAATCCTCACGGATACCCAGGTGCAAAACCGCCTCCAGGCCGCAGACGAACTCAAAAACCTGCCCACCGAGACGGTTTCATGAGACTGCACACCAGTTTGCGCACCGCTTTCCGCGCCCTCCTCCGCAACAAATTGCGTTCCCTCCTCACCGCGTTGGGCATCATCATCGGCGTCGCCGCCGTCATCGCCATGGTCGGCATCGGCAACGGAGCCAAGAAACAGGTCGAGGACCAAGTGGCCGCGATGGGCGACAACGCCCTCATGGTCTTCTCCGGCAGCAGTTCCCGGGGCGGAATGAGCGGCGGATTTGGCTCTGCCGGCACCTTGACCTTGGAAGACGCTTTCGCCATCAAACGGGAAATCCCGGGCGTGCAGGGCGTGACCCCGGAAGTCGAGGGCAATGCCCGCATTTCATCCGGAAACCAGAACTGGTTCACCCGACTCAACGGAGTCGATGCCGATTACTTCTCCATCCGGATGTGGAGCTTCACCCACGGCGGTCCCTTTGAAGAACGGGATGTCAAGACCTCCGCCAAAGTCGCCGTCATCGGCAAAACCACTGCTCTTGAGATCTTCGGAAGCGAGGAAGAAGCGCTCGGAAAAATCGTGCGCGTCCGCAACGTCCCGTTCACCATCATCGGCGTCCTCGCCCCCAAAGGCGCCTCGTTTTTCGGGCGGGACCAGGACGACACCCTCGTGGTTCCCTACACCAGCGCCATGAAACGGGTCCTCGGGGTCAAGACCATCCCCCGAATCACCGTCAGCGTGGAACGGGGCAAGTCCGTGGCCATGGTGGTGGAGCAGGTCTCGAACCTGATCTCCCAACGCCACCGTCTCCCGGGCGACCGCGAACCCGACTTCACCATCCGCACCCAGGAAGAACTGGCGAACATGGCCACCGCCACCTCGAAGACGATGACCACCCTGCTCGGCTTCGTGGCCAGCATCTCCCTGATCGTCGGCGGCATCGGCATCATGAACATCATGCTGGTCAGCGTCACCGAACGGACCCGCGAGATCGGCATCCGTCTCGCCATCGGCGCGCGCGGGAGCGACATCCTCGTCCAGTTCCTCATCGAAGCCGTCACGCTCAGCCTCCTCGGCGGTTTGATCGGGATCGGTCTCGCCTTTCTCGCCGCCGCCATCATCATGCAGCTCTCGCCCATGCCGGTCTACATCACGGCCGGACCGGTAGTCTACTCGTTCGCGTTCAGTGCCGCGGTGGGCATTCTCTTCGGCTTTTACCCCGCGCGAAAGGCCGCGTCGCTCGATCCGATCGAGGCGTTGCGTTACGAATGACAGCCTCGACAATATCTCCGGCCATTTTAATGATTTTGCTGACTCGAAATCGCGGTTGACGGAGCTTTTGGGGATTTTATCATCCAGGCCTGCCAGCCCTTGGCGCGAACCGCTTGACACGGAGCCATTCCAGCATCAGCGGGCAGTGACAAAACTTCCACCCGACATCATGACCCGAATCTTCGTTCCCGCGGAAACCCATGCTGAGGAGAGGCGCATTGCCGTCGTGCCAGCCACCGTGGCCAAATTGACGAAGTTGGGCGCCCACGTGGAGATCGAGGCCGGCCTGGGCAAGCCCGTCTTCTTTGGCGACGACGAATACACCGCCGCGGGCGCCACGATCGCCAAAAGTCGGCAGGAGGGCCTCGGGGCCGCGGACATCGTGCTCCGTCTGCGCAAGCCGCCCACGGAGGAGATCCGCCTGGTCAAGGCGGGATGCCTGCACATCTCTCACCTCGATCCGTTCAACGACCTGGAACTGCTCCGGCAGCTGGCCGACGCCAAGACCAGCGCCATCTGCATGGAGATGATCCCTCGCTCCACGGTGGCGCAAAAAATGGACGCCCTCAGCTCCCAGGCGAACCTGGGCGGCTACGTGGCCGTGATGATCGGGGCCAACCGACTGGACCGGATCTTTCCGATGATGAGCACGCCCTCCGGCACCATCGCTCCGGCCAAGGTTTTCGTCATCGGCGTCGGCGTGGCCGGTCTGCAAGCCATCGCCACCGCCAAACGACTGGGTGCCGTGGTGGAGGCTTTCGACACCCGGCCGGTCGTCGAAGAACAGGTCAAATCCCTGGGCGCGAAGTTCGTCAAGGTCGACCTTGGCGAAACCGGACAAACGGCGCAGGGATATGCCAGGGAGCTGACCCCGGAACAGTTGGAGAGGCAGCGGGAGGTCATGGCGCAGCGCTGCGCCCAATCCGACCTGGTGATCACCACCGCTCAGGTTTTCGGCCGCAAGGCCCCGCAAATCCTGACCACCGCCATGGTGGAAGGGATGAAGCCGGGCAGCGTGGTCGTCGACATGGCCGTGGAGACCGGCGGCAATGTGGAATGTTCCGTGGCCGGTGAAGAGGTGATCGTCAAGGATGTCCGGGTCATCGGTCACCGCAACCTGCCGGGCCGCGTCCCCCGGGTGGCCAGCGAGATGTATAGCAACAACCTCGGGAATCTGATCGACCACTTTTGGGACAAGGAATCCAAATCGTTCAAACTCGATCCCGGGAACGACATTCTCAAACACTGCCTGGTGGCCCACCAGGGCTCCGTCACCAACGACACGCTGCGCAACCTGATCGAAACCCAACTCACCCCCACCGCATGAGTCCCGAAGAATTCATTCCAGCCTTGTATATTTTCGCCCTGGCCGCCTTCCTCGGCTACCTGGTGCTGACCCGGGTCCCTCCCCTCCTCCACACGCCGCTGATGTCGGCCACCAACGCCATCTCCGGCATTTCGCTGGTGGGTTCCATCGTGGCTGCGGGTGCCCAACACAACACGGTCGGCACCTGGCTCGGCTTCATCGCCGTGACTTGCGCCACCATCAACGTGGTCGGCGGCTTCTGGATCACTGAACGCATGCTCAAGTTCTTCAAGAGCAAGGAAGAGATGAAGCAGAAATCCGAAGAGAAGAACTAATCCGCACCCGGCCTCATGGAATACACCATCGCGTTCAGTTATCTCATCGCCTCGCTGCTTTTCATCTACGGATTGCGCTGTCTGACGCATCCGGAGACCGCCCGCCGCGGGATGCACGCCGCGGAGCTGGGCATGCTCCTGGCCATCATCGGCACGCTGCTGCACCACGAGATCGTCAGCTACGAATACATCATCGCCGGGTTCATCATCGGCGGCGCCATCGGGGCGATCATGTCCCATTGGGTGCCGATGACCGCCCTGCCCCAACGGACCGCCCTCTCCCACGCCTTCGGCGCCCTGGCGGCCTCCCTCGTGGGCATCGCGGAATATTACACCCACCATGGCCACCTCGGCGGCTTCAAGATCACCGCCATCAGCCTTGAAGTCCTGCTCGGCTCCCTGACCACCACCGGTTCCCTCATCGCCGCCGCCAAGCTCCAAGGGATGCTCCCAGGCGCGCCAATGACGTTCAAGGGGCAGAATCTCTTCAACCTCACCCTCATCGTCGTCACCGTCGGGCTCTTTGGCTACCTCATCCTCAACCCGGCCACTGGCTGGGCCTTTTACCTCATGATGGCCCTCGCCTTCGTCTTCGGCGTCATGCTCGTTCTCCCGATCGGCTCCGCAGACATGCCGGTCGTCATGGCCCTTCTCAATTCCTATGCCGGTCTCGCCGCCGCCGCCACCGGCTTCGCCATCTCCAACAACGTCCTCATCATCGCGGGGACCTTGGACGGCTTCTCCGGTTTCATCCTGTCCATCGTCATGTGCAAGGCGATGAACCGCTCCATCACCAACGTCCTCTTCGGAGCGTTCGGAAGCCCCGCCGCCGATGCCGGGACCGCCGCCGAAGGAGAGATGCGCGAGGTGATCCTGGATGACGTGGCCACCCAGATGGCTTACGCCCGCCAGGTCGTCTTCGTCCCCGGTTACGGCATGGCCACGGCGCAGGCCCAACACGTGGTCCGGGAGTTGTGCGATTCCCTCGAAGAACGCGGTGTCACCGTCAAGTTTGCCATCCACCCCGTTGCCGGACGGATGCCGGGCCACATGAACGTGCTTCTCGCAGAGGCCAACGTCCCCTACTCTCAACTCTACGAACTGGAGCAGATCAATTCGGATTTCCCCAACACCGATGTCTCGGTGGTGATCGGCGCCAACGACGTCGTCAATCCCGACGCCCGCGACAACCCGGGCAGCCCCATCGCCGGCATGCCCATTCTCGAGGTCGACCGCTCCAAAACCGTCATCGTCCTCAAGCGCGGCAAGGGCAAGGGCTTTTCGGGAATCGAAAACCCTCTCTTCTTCAAGCCGAACACCGGCATGCTCTACGGGGACGCCAAGGACTCATTGGCCAAGCTGGTGCACGCCGTCAAGGAAGCCTGAGCCTCAAGTCCCGCAAAACGTCGCCTGGACCACCTCGTGCGGCTCGGGCGCAGACGCGAACGCCTCGTTCTCCGATTGCTCCTCGAACGGTCTCTGCAGAATCTCGTGCAGCCTTTGGAACGGCCCGAAATCCCCCTGCCTTCCGGCCTGGATCACCTCCTCGATCCGGTGATTCCGGGGAATGAAGACCGGGTTGGATGCCCGCATCGTCTGCTCGGCCGCCTCCGCTGAGATTCCCCGGTCCCGCAAGTGACTCCGCCAAGCGTCCACCCACGGGGTGATGACTTCCGGCTCGGGAAACTGGGCCAGAAACCTCTCCGAATTTCCTCTCACAGTCCCGGCAAGGTGACGGAAGGCCAGGGTAAAATCAACGGCGTGAGCCTGAAGCAACCCGAGAAATTCCAAAATGAGCGCGCGGTCCGAGGCCAGCGGCGAGCCGATGCCGATCTTGGCCGCAAAGCGCCGAGTCCAGGCCTCCTCAAACTGGTCGGCAAACTTGTCCAGGGCCGCTTCCGCCCGGGCCACCGCGGCGGTTTGAACGGGATCCAGCAACCCGAGCAGCGCCCCGGCCAGCCGCGTCAGGTTCCACAGCGCGATGTTCGCCTGGTTTCCATAGGCATAACGCCCTTGCGCATCGATAAAACTGAACCGTTTGGCGGGGTCGTAGGCATCAAGAAAGGCGCACGGCCCATAATCGATCGTCTCGCCGGAAATGCTGGTGTTGTCCGTGTTCATCACCCCATGGATGAAGCCAAGGCTCATCCAATGCGCCACCAGTCGGGCTTGCCGTGAGATCACGCCCTCGAGCAGCGTCAGGGCGGGAAGCTCCGCCCCCACCGCGCCCGGCTCATGCCGCGCCAGCGCATAGTTCGTCAGAATCTCGAGGTTCTCCCGGTCATCCCGGGCGGCGAAATATTCAAAGGTCCCGACCCGCAGATGGGATTGGGCCACCCGGGTGAACACGCCCCCTGGTTCCACGTTCTCCCGGTAGACCGGCTCACCGCTCCAGACCGCGGCCAGGGCTCTCGTCGTCGGCACCCCCAGCGCCGCCATCGCTTCGGAGACAAGATACTCCCGCAACACCGGCCCCAATGCGGACCGACCATCCCCACGGCGCGAGTACGGAGTCGGACCCGCCCCCTTGAGCTGCACGTCCCGACGCACCCCGTCCCGCCCCACCACCTCACCCAGCAAAATCGCCCGCCCGTCTCCGAGCCTCGGCACAAAACCGCCGAACTGATGACCGGCATACACCGTGGCGATCGGTTCCGCGCCCTCCGGCACCTGATTCCCGCAAAAAATGCTCAGCCCGTCCTCGGCTTCGAGACCCGCGTCGCCCAACCCTAACAAGTCTGCAAGATCCCGGTTGAAGACGATCCAACGGGGCGCAGCGACCGGTGAGGGATCCAACCGCTCGTAAAAGGCGGATGGAAGTTTGACGTAAGTGTTGTCAAAGGGCAGACGCATCACGACTCCCGGCCACCGAGATGCCCACCGTCCCGGCGGGAGGCTTCCTCAATCATGGTGGCCATGAGAGTGGCGCCAGTCGTCGTGATGATAGTGATGGGTGTAAGGATGGCAACCGTCCCGCCCGTTGCGGACATGAATGTAAGGCCTACCAATGTAACCGATGTGACTTCCGTAAGCGTAGCGGGATTGGGCACCCCTGCGGAATGGGACGACGCGATATCCCGGCGGTTGATACGACGGATAGGACAACGCGATGAAGTTCGAGCGCGACGTGGTGGGATAAAAGCGAGGGTAACGGTTCGCAAAAAACGTGGGGCGGAACGCGTAACCCCGACTGGAATGGCTGTGTCCGCCGGAGACCACTCGGTATTCGTGAGAAGACCCGCCCTTGGAGCGGGCCGAGGCGACGTCCGGCCACAGCGTGGCACAGACCAGAAGGGCAATGGCGAGGGATGAGGTTTTCATCGGGGCGACCAACTTTGTCATCTACTTAAACAGGAGGAACCATGCCAAGTCAACCACCATGCGGTGCGGTGGCGCGATGTAGGAAAAATGCCTACGATGGACAGGACCGTGAGCGAATACCGCGCCGGCCCGAGACGTGGAATCATCCCCTCATGAAAAACACGTTTCCCCATTCCTGGTCTCTCGCGTTGGCCGCCGGAGGACTCGCTCTCCCGGTGGGTCTCTCCCTGCCACTCCTTCATGCGGTGGAATCCACCTCGGGCGCAAAGACGCCGTCCGCCAACATCACGGTCGACACCACCCCCCTGAACCGGGACGTGGGTCTGCCCTCCAGCTTCGCGTCGGTCATCAAAAAGGTCGCGCCCTCGGTCGTCAAAATCGAGATCACCGGCAGGGCTGTCCCAACCCTGAACGGCGACGATTCCCTGGGCGCTTCCCCCTTCGGCTTCGATCCTCGCCGCCTCTTTGAACAGTCTGGCCGCCGCCTGCCAATGCCCCAACCTCATGGCGCCGCCAGTGGGGTGATCGTCACCCCGGATGGCTACATCCTCACCAACAACCATGTCATCGACGACGCGGAAAAAGTGGAGGTCACCCTGCACGACGGCCGCTCCCTGACAGCCAAGGTGGTTGGCACCGATCCCAAATCGGACCTGGCCGTGGTCAAAGTGGAGGCCTCCGGTCTGCCCGCAGCCACATTTGCCGACAGCTCAACCATCGAGGTGGGCGATCTCGTGCTCGCCGCAGGGAATCCCTTCGGCCTCGGTGAATCGGTCAGTCTCGGCATGGTCAGCGCCACGGGCCGAGCCACCATGGGCCTGGATTATGAGGACTTCATCCAGACCGACGCCGCCATCAACCCGGGAAACTCGGGAGGTGCCCTGCTCGATTCCCAAGGCCGGCTCATCGGAATCAACACCGCCATCGTGAGCCGCGGCGGCGGCAATGACGGCATCGGCTTTGCCATCCCCGCCAACATGGCCCGCGGGATCATGGAACAGCTCATCGCCACCGGCAAGGTCGTGCGGGCTTCGCTCGGGGTCATGATTCAAGACCTCACTCCGGAATTGGCCAAACAATTCGGCGCGGACAGCCAGACCTCGGGGGCCCTCGTCGGCGATGTGGTCAAAGGTTCTCCCGCAGACGCGGCCGGTCTGACAAGCGGCGATATCATCACCCGCTTCGCCGACCAACCGGTCAAGGACGCCCGCTCCCTCAAGCTCTCCGTGGCCAACCAAAAACCTGGTGAAAACGCGGAAGTCACCGTGCTGCGCGATGGCAAGCCCCGCACCTTTACGGCCAGGCTGGAAGCGCAAAAAGGCTCAAGCTCCTCCCGCGAAGAACTCTCTTCCCGCACCCCAGCGGATGAGGGAACGCTCAACGGAGTGGCCGTTGCGGACCTGGATGCGGAAACCCGCCGTTCCGCATCCATCCCCGCGGAAATCAAGGGAGCGCTCGTCACCAGTGTCGATCCGGGCACGCCCTCCTGGAAGGCCGGACTGCGCGCCGGGGACGTGATCCAACAGATCAACCGGCAGCCGGTGAGCGATGCCGCCCAAGCCATCAAGCTGACCGAGGCGCCCCCCACCAACCCGACTCTGCTGCAGATCTGGAGCCGGGGCGGCAGCCGGTTCGTCGTGGTGGATGAAACCAAACGGGCCCAAGGCTGAGATCCGATTGAACGCCCCCCGGACGCCGTTCTCCCCGCGGAGGACGGCGTCTCGTTTTCTTTCATTTTCATTTCCCAAGGCTCACCTCACCAGCAACCGGAAGCGGGTGACGGAGAACTGGACGACTTTGAGAGGCCCGAGAAAGAGGTGGTGGAAGCTTGCGCTTTAATTTGATTTTGTTAGAGTTTAAAAGCTCTTAACTAAATTGCCCATGACTCTCGCACAAGATTTCCCCACCCACTTCTGCGATTTCACTGCCGCCCAACTCGTGGCGGTGGGCACCAGGATCGGGGAAGTGCTGAAGGGGTTGCCGCCACAGGACTTGTTCCACCGGCAACTCGCGTCCGACTTGATCGAAGAGATCGGGATTCTGTCCCGCATCTTGTCGGCGCGTCAAAACGGCAAACTCGAGTCAACGAAGGACGGGTTGGATGCCGAGCGGATGCAGCTCTACTCCGGGCTGGCTCAAATCATCCGGGCCGGATGCCGTCATCCTTTTGCCGCAAAAGCGGAGGCGTCCCTCCGACTCTGCCAAACGCTGGAGCGGCATGGACTGGCCACCCAACCGACGGGGCCGGAAGACCGGACGGCGGAACTCGATCTCTTCTTCGCGGGGTTTGATCATGCCCCTTTCCAGCTGGATCTCACGGCGCTCGATCTTCTGAGCTGGTATCAGAAGCTGAAAACGGTGCACGCCCAGTATCTGGAATCCGCAAAAGAGGAACTGAGCGCCGCCGGGAAGACCGAATCCCTGGCCCCTCCGGTCCAGGAAGTCGGGCATCGGCTCGCCGCCCTGCTGTCGCTCATCTGTCAGGGAATCCGTCACCAATCCCGCAAGGCGAGAGCCCCCTACGATCGATTGACGACGCGCCTTGAGGAAGCGCTCAACGCAACCCGAACGGGGAACCCGCGCCACTCGCGCCACTCCGTTTCCGGCAAGTCGACCCCTCCGGCGCAAGCCGCCCTGAACGGCTGAGTCCGGGACGACTCACACTTGCTCATTGCGAAATCCCCGGCAAACTAACCTCCCGCTCCGTCATGGCCTCCGCCCCGCAAAACCCCAAGCAGTCCGCGCAATCTCCGCAACCCGCCGCCGCCAAAACGGCGATTTCACCGACCCGGGAAGCGGATTTCCCGGAATGGTATCAGCAAGTGGTGCGCGCCGCCGATCTGGCGGAGAACTCAGAGGTGCGCGGTTGCATGGTCATCAAACCGTGGGGCTACGGGATTTGGGAGAAGATGCAGGACCAGCTCGATGCCCACTTCAAGGCCACCGGGCACGTGAATGCCTACTTCCCTCTGCTCATTCCGTTGAGCTATCTGGAGAAGGAGGCGGAACACGCCGAAGGCTTCGCCACCGAATGCGCCGTGGTCACCCATCACCGGCTCGAGGCGGAAAAACAGCCGGACGGCACGGTGAAAATGATCCCCACCGGAAAACTCGCGGAGCCCTACATCATCCGCCCAACTTCGGAAACGATCATCGGGGCCGCCTATGCCCGCTGGGTCCAGAGCTACCGAGACCTGCCCATCCTCATCAATCAGTGGGCCAACGTGATGCGCTGGGAAATGCGCCCCCGCCTCTTCTTGCGCACCGCGGAATTCCTCTGGCAGGAAGGTCATACCGCCCATGAGACCAGGGAGGAAGCCCTCGAGGAGACCCACCTCATGCACGGGGTCTACGAAACCTTCCTGCGCGATCACCTCGCGATCCCCTCAATCCCCGGAGAAAAAACTGAGGCCGAACGCTTCCCGGGAGCGGACAACACCTTCACCGTGGAGGCGATGGTTCAGGACCGCAAGGCGATCCAGGCCGGGACCTCCCACTTCCTCGGCCAGAACTTCGCCAAGGCCGCCAACATCAAGTTCCAGGGCCGGGACGGCAAGGAACAATTCGCCTGGACCACGAGTTGGGGGGTGAGCACCCGAATGATCGGCACCCTGATCATGGCCCACGCGGACGACGACGGCGCCGTGCTCCCGCCCAGAATCGCTCCGGTCCAGGTCGTCATCCTGCCAGTCACCCCCAAAGAGGAAACCAGGGCCGCCGTGCTGGAGGCCGCCGACTCCCTCGCCGCCGCCCTTCGCAAGAAAAAAGCTTGGGGCGATGCCGTTCGCGTCGAGGTGGACAAGCGGGATCTCAACGGTGGCGTGAAGAGCTGGGAATGGATCAAGAAAGGCGTCCCGCTGCGGATCGAGATCGGTCCGAGGGACCTGGAAAACGGCACCGTGGCGCTCTGCCAGAGATACCTTGGGCCCAAGGACAAGACCTTCCTCCCACAGGCACAAGTCGTCCAGACCGTGACCAAGATCCTGCAGGAAGTGCAGAAGTCGATGCTGGCCCGGGCCCTGGCATTCCGCCAAGCGCACACGGTGAAAATCGACTCCCTGGATGATTTCCGGGCCTATTTCACCCCGCAGAATCCTGACAAACCGGAAATCCATGGCGGTTTCGCCCTGGCACACTGGGGTGGCTCGGCGGCGGACGAGAAACGTCTGCAACAGGAGATGAAAGTGACGGTCCGTTGCATCCCCAAGGACCCTGCCATTTCACCGGAGGAAGCGGGGACTTGCTTCTACACCGGCAAACCTTCCCGGAGACGACTGGTGTTCGCAAAGTCTTACTGAAACACCTTTCGTTTTCGCATTTGACGGCAGGGAACTGGCGGGCGAGTGATTCCCCTTCGCACTTTTGAGATGAGTTCTGTCCCACTAAAGGTCTATGTGAAACCAGGATGCCCTTGGTGCATTCAGGTCGTGGCAGACTTGAGGTCCAACGGCTATGCGTTTGAGCAGATCGATGTCATCGCTGACCGCACTGCGTTCGCGGAAATGCAGCGCCTTTCGGGCCAGTCTTCGGCGCCGACCGTGACGTTCGGCGATTTGGTTCTGGCAGATTGCGGAGTTCCAGAGTTGCGGGCCTTCCTGCAGGAACACGGAATCCAACCCTGATCCTCCCACCCATCGTTCCATGGATCTAACTTTCCAACCCATTCTCGGTCTGGCCGCAACGGTCGTGTTGGCCTTTGCCCTCCGCACCTTTCACCATCCCCTAATCCGCAAGGCCGGGGCCGTCCTGATTCTGGTCGCCAGTTATTGTTCCGGATTGCTTCTGCTGAAAAGCCATCTCGGAGGCATCGCCGCCGTGGTGGCCTGGTTTCTCTTTCCCTGGTTCGAGCTGCTCACCCGCATCCGGAGTCTTCGCATGCCCATCCACAAGGAATTGAGCCACGTCTCCCCGCCATCCGCCATGCGCTTTCCGGAACTGGCGGGACTCACGACGGAAATCGAGGCAGAGGGCTTCGAATACGTCGATGACACCGGGTGGGTGTGGGAGGGGATGAACCAATTCTATCGGTTGTTCTACCACGAATCCCGCCGCACCGAAGCCGCCATCTGCCTTGCCGAACAAAACGAACTCGGTCTCTCCTACGTCAGCCTCACCAGCAGACACGAGGACGGCACCATCCTGCGCACCTGGAACTACCCGTTTTCCGAGACCATGGCGATGTCTCCCCGGGTTCAAATCAACCCCGCCCCCATGGCGGCCTCTTTTGAAGAGCTCCTCGATCTCCACGAGCAATTCCTGATTTCCAAACGGATCGATTCCTCCGCACTTCCCAAACTGGCACCCGAGGAGATCCCGGCAGCCATCGCCTCCGAGATTCGAGATCAGGTGGATCACAACCTCTCCCGCGGACTGATCTCCCCCACCGGTGACGACACCTTCCGCTACTCCTGGCGCGGGCTTGTCTTCCTCTGGGCTCAGTTCGTCAAGGATATGGTCCGGTTGTCTTGAGAGTTGGGGCAACCCGGTCCATGGTGGAGAGGTGATGACCACGATGCCTCCCCTGCCCTCACTCGATGCCGTGGCCATCGTGGAACGCGCCGCCTCCTTCACCCGCAGGTCGCTCAAAGGTGCCAGCAAACTCCAGGCCCTGAAACTCGCGGTCTCCATGATGGATCTGACCACGCTCGAAGGGAGCGATACCCCGGGCAAAATCAATCATCTCGTCGCCAAAGCCCTGCGCCCGATGCCAGAACGCTACGGATGCCCACCGTGCGCCGCCGTCTGTGTCTACCCAAACCTCGTTGCGGAAGCGGTCCGGCTCGCCGCCGGTTCCAAACTCAGTGTCGCCTCCGTGGCCACCGCCTTCCCGAGCGGTCAGTTCCCCCTGAATCAGAAGCTGGAGGATGTCCGGTGGGCCGTCGAGCAGGGCGCCTCGGAGATCGATATGGTGATCAGCCGGGGGGAATTCCTCCGCGGCAACCGGTCACTCACCTTCGACGAGATCGCCGCCACCAAGGAAGCCTGCGGTCCCGCCCACTTGAAGGTCATTTTCGAAACCGGGGAACTGCAAACGTATGACAACGTTCGTCTCGCCTCGGAGATCGCCATGGAAGCCGGGGCGGATTTCATCAAAACCTCCACCGGCAAGATCACTCCGGCCGCCACCCTCCCCGTCAGCCTGGTGATGCTCCTGGCGGTCCGTGATTTTTATCTGCGGACCGGAAAACGGATCGGAATCAAGCCGGCCGGGGGCATTCGCCAGGCCAAGGAAGCCCTCCATTACCTCGTGATGGTCAAGGAAATCCTTGGGGACGATTGGCTCGATCCCACCCTCTTCCGTTTCGGCGCCAGCGCCTTGCTTGTCGACGTCACGCTCCAGATCGCCCGAATGATCGACGGCGGCTACCAGAATCCGGACTCATTCTCCCTTCCGTGACCCGGCACCAACACCTCCCCGTTCCCCTGCGCGTTTTTGGGAATGCGCTCAGCGGCATGTTATGGGTCTTCGCCTTCGCGGGATCCATCGCGGCCATGGCCGCCGTCCAGCCGATGTTGCTGCGCTTTGTCCTGCCAGCCCTGCTCGCCATCCTTCTCGCCTGGGCCCTGCTCTCCTCCCTGAATTCTCCCGCCCGCCAACTCGCCCGCCTGCTCCAAGACCGGAATTTCGAGGAGGCCTTTGATCTGGCCCGTCGGAACCAACTCCTGCCGACCCTGCGAGAATTCCTGCACGGCGAGCTTCCGCTCCCCGCCCCCGGATTGCGACGCGGGCTGGGCGAGGCTTTCGAGGAACTGTGCGCCCTCCACGGCGCCACCCACGACACCGGCAACGTCTACATCGATCCCGCTCTGCGCCAGGATTTCCAAACCGCTGCGGACAACGCCATGGACTCTTTCTGGGACCTCGCGCGAAATCTCGCCGTGGTCGCGCAACAACAAGCCGGGTTCGGCGAAGATCACCCGAAAATCCGCAGGATCGTCAAGCTGGTGGAATCGTTGCAATTCGCCGCCACCGAAGCCCGCCGGGAACTGGCGGAACTCACTCTCGGCGCGTCCGAACCGGACTGGCAACAAGCCCGGGAAGCCCTGGCGGAACTGAACCTGCGCCGGGAAGCACTCCGGCAACGGGAGCCACTCTCCGGGTTCCCCCACTAAGAGCTTATTGATAGACTCCCCAAAGGACTTTGTCCTTGGCAAACCAATGGGACGTTTCCCTTCGGGCATCCGGCCAGGGTGGATCAGCTTTCGCCCCAACGAAGCAGCAACAGGGAACGCTCACCAACTTCCAAACGGGCCCCGGCCGGTTCCGGAACCTCGAGGAACCCCGTCGGCAAGGCGGTGTCGATCACCTTGAACCAGGCACCCGGAGGCGGCACCACCAAAGCGGCAGGTCCCGCATTGAATACCAGCAGCCAACGTCCCTCAATCAGCATTTGCAAGGCGCCAGGCGCGTCCCTGCCCCAATCCCAATGACCGAGTTCCGTTCCGCCCAGATCATACCAGACCAGATCGCGCGCCCTCCCGTTGCGGGGGACGGTCCCGCTGAAAAACCGCGTTCGTTTCCACTCCGGATGCTCCTTGCGGAACGCGATCAGCTTGCGGACGAAGTCATAGAAATCGCGCTGCCGCTCCGTCATCGCCCCCCAATCCATCCAGCTCAGGGGTGAATCCTGGCAGTAGGCGTTGTTGTTTCCCCCCTGAGTCCGGCTGCGCTCATCCCCCATGAGAAGAAAGGGCGTGCCCACCGAAAGCATCATGGTGGCGACAAGATTGCGCCGATGCTTGTCGCGGCGGTTCAGAATGAGCGGATCGTCCGTCGGTCCCTCCACCCCGTGATTCCAGGAATGGTTCAGGGAGTCGCCATCCCGGTTTCCCTCCCCGTTGGCTTCGTTGTGCTTGTGATCATAGGAAGCCAGGTCATGGAGCGTGAAACCGTCGTGGGAAGTGAGAAAATTCACGCTCGAATAGGGCGCCCGACGACTCCAACCAAAGAGATCCTCGCTCCCGCTGAGACGCGAGGCAAACTCGGACATGATCCCGTGATGCCCGAGCCAGAACCGCCGGGAAACATCCCGGTATTTCCCGTTCAGCTCGGCCCACCCCTCGGGAAAGTTCCCCACCTGATACCCGCCCGGCCCCAGATCCCACGGCTCCGCGATCAGTTTGACCCGGCTCAACACCGGATCCTGATGAATCGCCTTGAAAAAGGGATTCTCCCGGAAAAAGCCATCGCTCTCCCGCCCAAGGGTCGCCGCGAGATCGAATCGGAACCCGTCGACGTGCATCTCCTCCACCCAGTAACGGAGGCTGTCCATGATCATTTTGAGGACAAACGGGTGCCGGACATCCAGCGTGTTCCCGCACCCGGTGAAATCCCGGTAATGGGTCGCGTCCGCCCGCTCATGCCGATAATACGAAAAGTTGTCGATGCCGCGGAAACAGACCGTTGGTCCCTCTGGTGAACCCTCTCCGGAATGATTGTAGACCACGTCGAGGATGACCTCGATCCCCGCGCGATGCAACGCCTTGACCATCCCCTTGAACTCGTTGACATGCTCGCCGCGCATCGTCGGGACCGAGGCGTAACGAGATTCGGGAGCGAAGAATCCGATCGTCTGATAGCCCCAATAGTTGCTCAACCCGCGGTCGATCAGAAACCCGTCATCGATGTGCTGATGCACCGGCATCAGTTGCACCGCCGTGATCCCCAGGTTCGACAGATAACGGATCACCGAGGGATGGGCCAGCGCTCCATACGTGCCCTTCAGGGAATCGGGCAACTCCGGAAATCGACGGGTCAATCCCGCCACGTGCATCTCATAGATCACGGTGTCGCACCACGATCGGTTCGGACGTTCCACCCCCTCCCAGTCAAACCAGCGATCGATCAACACGGACTTCGGCACCACCTCGGCGCTGTTGCTCCTGTTCAGCTGGTTGCCGGGGTCCGACATCCGTCGGTCGTATCCCAGCCGTCCCGAGATCGCGTAGGCGTAGGGATCAATCAAAAGTTTGTTCGGATTGAAGCGGTGACCGTGCTCGGGGACCCACGGACCATGCACCCGAAACCCGTAATGCTGGCCGGCGCTCACCCCAGAAATCGCCCCGTGCCAGACCGACCCGGTCCGCTGCTGCAAACGGACCCGGCTCTTTTCGTGGACCGGGTCGCTCGGATCAAAAAAGCAGAGATCCACCGCAGTGGCATGTTGCGAGAAGACCGCAAAGTTCCAACTCCCATCAACCAGTTGGGTGCTACCCAGTGGATTGGGAAATCCGTAAGTCTGGCGCAAAGGCATGCTCCGCATCCGTAGGTCTCACCGGATGCGCCGTCAACCCGGGAACGCTTACGAAATCATCAGCCCGGATTTCAGGGAGAGCACCCTGCGGAAAGCGATGCCCCTCGCGTGTCAGGCAGTTGCGCTTTCTGGTGAAGGACGTGTAAGTAGCGAGACCAGTTCCCCCGCTTCCCATGACGACGCCTCCCCTGCCCCCGCTTCCCCAACCCGTCGGCAATTCTCCCGGCGGAATCGCTCCCTCCATCGTCAAGGAGACCCGGGGCCTCCTCATGATCGCCGGTCTGCTCCTTTGCCTCTTGGGGGTCCTGACCTTGTGCGGCGGAGGTTTCACGGCGTCGATGGCCGTCGGGTTTCCCCTGGTGAAGTCAAAAATCCTCGAGAGCGCCGCCAGTGCAACCTCGTCCGACCGCGACGCCATCGAGACTCTCACCAAGCTGTTGCATGGGATCGAACCCTTCCTGGGTCCCCTCATCGCCACCACCGTTCTCACTACACTGGCAACCGCATTCTTGTTGATCGGGCTCGGGATCGGCACCCTCCAGGCCCGGCGTTGGGCCCGCAAGCTCCTCCTCGCTTCCGGCTGGGCCTGGTGCGGTCTCATGGTGATCCAGTTCATCTGCTTCCTCGTGATGCTCCCAGGGATGAATTCCTGGGTAAACGCCTTCTCCGGGGCGGCGGGAGCGCCCTCCACTTCCCCGGGAGCCATGGCCTCGAGCCTGGCCTTCCAGGTAATCTTCAACCTGGTGACCTATGCCGGTTCAGCCACTCCGGGAATCGCCCTGATCCTCATCTTCGGCCTCCGCAACGTGCGTCTGACCTGCGAACAACTTGACCCCGGCCCAAACTGGACGGACCGAATCCCCATTCAGGTTCTTCCCTTCTTGCTGATCCTGACGGGCTGGTTCCTGCAAGGGGTCACGCTTCTGCCACTCTTGCCCGCTTCCCTGCAGGCCTGCAGAAATCTCGGTCTCTCGGTCCCCGCCTATGTTTTTCCCGCGACGGTGGCCGCCACCGCTTGCCTCGGCGCCTCCATTTGGTTGATGAGCCGCATGCACCCCCTCTCGTGGTGGCTCGTTTTCATCGAAAACATTGCCGCCATCGCCGTGATCTGCTTGTTCCACCTGAACACAGATTTCGCCGCCTTGCTGAAAAACGGCTTCTCCCTGCTCCCCCTGCCCGACGCCGAACGCGCCCAACTCGGCAAGGAACTGACGCCCGAACGCCTGCAGACCGTGGCCCAGATGATCCGCGACTACTGGATCGTTGTGGCGACTCCTTTTGCCATCCATCTCGGACTGCTGGTCTGGATGAAAAAATACTTTCACCCGGACCGCAAAATCCCCGGAACCGCCCCGGGCTGAGCAGGTTCAGGAGCTCAGCGCCGCGGCCATCACGCTGGAAAGCTTCTCCGCCGTGTAAGGCTTGGGCAACACGCCCACGTAGCCCCTCTCCAGCAGCTCTTCCATGGCCCCGTCATCGAAATAACCACTGGTCGCCACTGGCCGCACCGTGGGATCCAAACGGCGAATCTCTTGAACCGCCTCGTCCCCGCTCATGCCGCCCGGCAAGGTCATGTCCATCAACACCGCGGCGATCGGCTTGCCCATGTGCATCCGCATCGCATACATTTGCAGCGCTTCCTCGCCACTCATCGCGGAGACCACGTCATATCCGAGCGCCTGAAGAATGCTGACCGCCACATGACGAACCCCATCCTGGTCATCGACCACCAGCACCGTGCCGTCGCCCGCCAACACCTCACCGCCATCGAAAGCTTCCTGGGCCTGGGGCCGAAGCCCGGATGCGGGCAGGAAAAGCCGGAACTCTGTCCCCACGTTCAATTTTGAGCTGACCGTGATGGTCCCCTGGTGACGTTTCGCCACCAAGAGACAAGTGGCCAGGCCCATCCCCGTCCCGGTCGTCTTGGTCGTGAAAAACGGATCGAAAACGCGCGACAGATTTTCCTCCGCAATCCCGCAACCGCGATCGAGCACCGAGGCGATCAAGTAAGGCCCCGGCTCGAGGTTCAACCCGCTCTCCTCGTCCACCAGGGCGTTTTCGCAAGCGACGCGGACCACTCCCCCCTTCGGCATGGCCTGACGGGCATTTGTTAGCAGATTGTGAAAGACCTGAAGAATTTGCGTCTCCTCCACTTCCACTCCCCAGAGATCGTTGGAGATCGCGAGATCGCACTTCACATTCGACCCGATCAACGCCAACCGAACGGCGCGCCGCACCAGTTGCCCGAGGTCGGCCTGTTTCCGGGCCGGCACACCGCCCTTGGCGAATGTCAGCAACTGCCGGGAGAGAGCCTCTGCACTCTCCGCCGCGAAGGCGGCGTCCTCGATTGGCCTGCGAGCCCGGTCCACCGCCGAGGTGGCGAGCTTGGCCAACGAGAGATTGGCCTGAATCGTGGTGAGCACGTTGTTGAAATCGTGCGCCACCCCGGCGGTGGCCATGGCCAGGGCCTCCAACCGACTCCGCTCCACAAAGGCCTCCACCCCGCCATCCGATTGGGCTGCATCTGCCCCTCGCGACGCCGCCAGGTCCTGCACCGGCCGAAAGGTGAGGACATAGTGCAAAGGAGTTCCGTCGAGATCCACCAGGCTGCTGATCGTCCACTTACAAGCCAGGCGCCCACCCTTCAACTGCAACATCTTTTCGGTCTGGAAGGTCCGGCGCTTCGCAGCCACCAACGGAAGCTTGGCCAACAAGTCGCCGACCCGGCCCGGCTCGTAAAGACCGCCAATCGGCGCCCCGACAATCTCTTCCTCGGTCATCCCGGTCAGGCGCACCGCGGCTTGGTTGGCGAAATAAATCCGTGGCCCGGGAAGATCGAGCGGCGCGGAGCCGATGATCACAACCGCCTCTTCCACCTGATTGATCGCCGTCCGCAAATAGTGATTCACTAGCCGGAGTTGCTCGATCTGTGAATTGAGCTGGACGAGCGTGGTCATGGCGGGAACGGGGCGAAGCGGATCAAGACGGGACGACGGAATCCTATGAAAAGATCCAGTGGTTAACAACTACTAATTACTCGCCATTACTGATCTTTACTCCTCGCAAAAATGCAACCAACTTTTGCCACATGTTAGAGCGGGCGCAAAACCAATTATTTTGCGTGAATCGGAAACGAAGATGAAAAACCCGTTGCACGCTCCGCACGACCAGTTACTTTCTCCGCCCCATGGCTAGAACAGGAGGCAAGGCGAAAACCCGTAAGGCCGTCGCAAAGCGTTTCAAGGTGACCGGCACCGGCAAACTGACGCGTCGCAAGCAAGGCAAGCGGCACCTTGCCGAAAGCAAGAGTCGGAAGCGCAAGCGCCGTCTTGGAAAAGTGGCCCTGGTTTCGGATGCGGACGTGAGCCGCATCAAGGCAAATCTGCCTTTCTCTCATTGAGAGGGGCAGCTTTATCCCACAACCAATCGGGGGGGCAACCCCCGGATTTCCCGTCCAGGCGGGATCGATCACACAGTCTCGACCGGTCGCAAGTTGCCGCCGGTTCCTCGGAACGGGTGAGATGGTGGATCGAGGGCGAACAACGACCCGTTCACCAACACAAGCATGCCAAGAGCCACGAATTCCCCAGCGAGCCGCAAGCGCCGCAAACGCATCCTCCAAGCAGCCAAAGGCTTCCGCGGAGGACGCTCCAAGTTGATCACCACTGCCAAGGACGCCGTCCGCAAGGCCAAGCAGTATCACTATCGGGACCGCAAGAACCGCAAACGGAGCTTCCGCAACCTTTGGGTTCAACGGATCAACGCCGCCTGCCGCGGTGAGGGAATGACTTACAGCCGCTTCATCGAAGGTCTCAAGGCGAGCGGAATCGAACTCGATCGCAAGGTGCTCTCGGATATGGCCATCCACGACGCCGAGGGCTTCTCCAAGATCCTCGCCGCCGCCAAAAAGGCCCTCGAAGCCAAGACCGCTGCCGCCTGAAACAGGGCGGAAACAAGCCGCCATGCTGGAGGACCTCGAGCAGATCCATCGGTCCGCTTTCGTTGAAGCGGCTTCGATCCCAGACGAAACCGCACTCGAGGATTTCCGGGTGCGGTATCTGGGCAAGAAGGGTGCCCTGACTTCCGCCGCCGCGCGGATGAAGGACCTCGCTCCTGCGGATCGCCCCCTCTTCGGGCAAAAACTGAACGAGGTCCGCACCGCCATTTCAGCCGCCATCGAGGAGCGCGGTTCCCAACTGCTCGCCGCCCGGGATGCCCAGGCCGCTCGCGGCATCGACCCCACTCTCCCGGCCCGCCCTCTTCCCCAGGGCAGCCTTCACCCGCTCTCCCAGATCCTCGATCGCGCCGTTGACACTCTCCGCCGGATGGGATTTGCCCTGGCCGAAGGACCGGAAATCGAAACGGAATGGCACTGCTTCGACGCCCTCAACACGCCGCCGGATCACCCGGCCCGGAAGGAGTCGGACACCTATTATTTCCCTGATGGCAACCTTCTGCGGACCCACACCTCCACCGTGCAGATCCGCACCATGGAGACCGCCGGCTCCCTGCCGCTCCGCATCATTGCCCCGGGCACCGCTTTCCGGAGGGATGAAATTGACGAGACTCACTCGATCTCCTTCACCCAGCTGGAAGGGCTCTTCGTGGACCGTGACGTCAGTCTGGCGGATCTGAAAGGCACCCTGGAAGCTTTTTTCCAGGTGATGTTCGGCAGCGGAACCGAGGTGCGTTTCCGTCCCCACTTCTTCCCGTTCACGGAACCCAGCTTCGAGATCGACGTCAAGCTCAAGAGCGTGGGGCGCGCCGAACGTTGGGTGGAAATCGCCGGGTGCGGCCTGGTCGATCCGGCTGTGTTCGCGGCCGTTTGCAAGTCCCGGGGAGACGACCTGTTTGACCCGGAGCGGGT
>QQNE01000030.1 GCA_003402735.1 Verrucomicrobiota bacterium | reverse complement strand
TTCAGACGAAAGAACGTTGCCGCCCATTCACGGTCGTGGTATCGCCCCCACAGGATGGATCTGTCACGTTTCCTTGATTTTGCCCGCCAAACGGCCTGGGAGGCCGGACGCCTCACGCTGGCCACGTTCCAAACCTCCCATGAAACCGAATACAAGGAAGATGCATCGCCGGTGACGATCGCAGACCGCGCCGCGGAGCAATTCATCCGGCAACGAATTGAGACCACGTTTCCAGGGCATGCCATCCTCGGCGAGGAGTTCGGGGATTCAACCCCCTCGCGCTCTTCGCACCGCTGGATCATCGACCCGATCGACGGCACCAAATCCTTCATTTGCGGCGTGCCCATTTACGCGGTTCTGCTGGCTTTGGAAATCGATGGGGAGGCGGTGGCGGGGGTCGCTCATTTCCCCGCTCTCGACGAGATGATTTCGGCGGCCTCGGGCCTCGGCTGTTTCCGCAACGGGCGCGCCTGCCGGGTCTCGCAGAAGGCTCCGCTGTCCAGGGCGATTCTGGCCCATGCCGACGCCTCCTCCTTTGCGCGCCAGGGGGTGGAAAGAGGCGCGGCCTGGGACCGGTTGCGAAACGCGACCTATTACAACGCGGGATGGTGCGACGCCTACGGCTATGCGTTGGTGGCCACGGGGCGGATTGAGGTCATGCTCGATCCGATCATGAACCTTTGGGATTGCGCGCCGCTGCTGCCGATTGTCCGGGAAGCGGGTGGGTATTTTGGAGATTGGAAAGGCAATGAACGGATCGACAAGGGGGAAGCCCTGGCGACCAACGCCCTGCTGAAGGACGAGGTCCTCGCGTTGCTGAATCCAGCCGCCTGAGCCTTCCCTTCAGCGAAAGCTCCAGAGCGCCCCGGCCAAGGCGCAGGCCCCGATCACCAGGGTCAGGTCCACTTTGAAACGGTGCAGTGCGAGGAAACTGGCAACGGTCAGGACGAGCACAAAGGGATCAAAGCTCCCCTCCGGCCAGAGCGCCTGCTGACCGAACTTCACGGCCAGATTCAGGATCACGCCGACAACGGCCGCGGTGATGGCCATCAGGGAGGCGCTGAGCCGCGGCAACTCACCGAGCCGTTCCACATGAGGTGCCCCGAGAAAGACGAAGAGAAAACAGGGCAGGAACGTCACCCAAGTGGTGATCGCCGCACCAAGGCTGGCCGAGGCAAGAGGTGCCAGGGCGCCGGGCTGCTGCCAAGCGCCCACAAAGCCGACGAACTGCAGCACCATGATCAAGGGCCCTGGCGTGGTCTCGGCTAGCGCCAGGCCGGCCATCATTTGCGAGTGCGTGAGCCATCCATAAGTTTCGACCGCCTGTTGAGCCACGTAAGGCAACACCGCATAAGCGCCCCCGAAAGTGACCAGGGCCGCTTTGCTGAAGAACAGCCCCTGTTGCGCCTGGATGCTCCCCCACCCCAGCCACAAAGACACCGCCAGAACGGGCAACCACCAGAGCGCTAGGCAGATGACGGTCAGCCGCACAGATCCCCATGCCGACCGATTTGAAACCGGCGGCAACTGCACGACCGACAGCTCTGCAGCGTCCCCGCGCCCCTGGCCGGAACCATGCGATTTGGCCGAAGGAAACTGCCTGGGCGCAGAGCCGTGACCGACAGCCCCGAGCAACGCCGCTCCCAGCAGAATCCAGACAAATGAGACCCGGAAACAAAAGATGAGCACGAAGGCGAGGGCCGCCACGCCGATGAGACTGGCGCTCTGCAACGCCCGGCGCCCGATCCGCAGCACGGCTTCCAGAACGACGGCGATGACCGCGCCCAACAGCCCGTGAAACGCCCCGGCGAGCCAGGGGAGGCTGCCGCCCGCCACGTAGAGCCAGCTCAGGCCGAACAGAATGCCGGCCGCCGGAAACACGAACAGGGTGCCCGCCGCGATGCCGCCCCGCATCCCGTGGAGACGCCAGCCCAGATAAATGGCCAACTGCTGCGCCTCCGGCCCCGGCAGGAGCATGCAAAAATTCACCGCGTGCAGGAAATGATCCTCACTGATCCAACGTTTCCTCTCGACCAATTCGCGGTGCATGATGGCAATCTGCCCGGCCGGTCCGCCGAAGCTGATCCATCCGAGCTTGCTCCAAAACCGGAAGGCCTCTTGAAAAGTGGGTGGCTCCATCTTCAAAAAAACCGGTGACGGCTCCGGCACCGGACACGTAGGGTGGGGTGGTTATGGAGGTGCCTCCCAATCTGCTTCCGCCCCAGCAGCTGACCCGGCTCTGGGAAGACGGCCAACTTTCCCGACAGGAATACCAGGCCGCGATGGCGATTCACGCGCAGCTCATCATTGAGGAAATGGTCGAGGCCCGGGACAACCCGGTGCTCTCCTACCTGGAACACCTTCTGAACCAGCACGCGGCCACAAAGCTGAAACAGCGTTATGGAGAGACCATTGTGCGGGAGGTGATGCTGGCCCTGGCCGAAATCCCCGGATTCCCTCTGGCCCTGTATTTGTGGAACGCCGGTCATTGGCATGTCCCCTTACACTGCTTTCTGCGCAGCCGCAAGGAACCGGTTTTCCGCATCAGAGACCTGCGAATCGCCGGCCCAAAGGTGGTGGTCAAGATCGAGTATGGCTCCAAGGACGCCCGCCGGGTCACCCGGGAAGAGGTGACCCTGCGCCGAAACCGCATCGGAGAATTTGTCGCCGAAGAACGGGTTCAGAGCTGACGCGCAATCTGTTCCAGCGAAAGAACGGCGTAACAGGTGACGAGAACCGGGTTGTCCTCCATCCAGCGGGAGGCGGTGGCGTTCACCCAGGATCCATCGGGGCGCTGGGCGTTGAACAAGGTCAGGGCAAGTTGCTCTTTCCAATCCACCTTTGTTCCATCGGCAAGGTCCAGCTTGGCGGTTCGGCTCGCCGCCAGGGCCTTGGCCATGGTGTGGTAGTAGTAATACAATCCCTGGGCGCCCATGCCCGGATTCTCGGTGAGCGTGTAATGTTTGCCGAGCCATTCCCGGGCCGCCACCACGCGGGGATCCTTGTCGTCCACCTGCGCATAGATGAAAGTGAGCAACCCTGAATACGTCATGCTGCCGTAAGAGCGGAGCGCGATCTTTTCCCCCACCCCTTCTTCCCCGGCTTTGCTGTCGCCAGGGAAATAGACAAACCCACCACGGTCCTCCTCCTTGACCGTGAGATAGGGCAAATCATTCTGCGGGCCGTTCTGACACCGAGTCACAAACTGGATGGCGGCGTCCCAATTCAACTCCATGCCAACCCCGCCCGGACGATCCGCGAGGACTTCCCGGGAGAGTGCGAGAGCTTCCATGGCGGTTCTCGTGTTGGAAAGGTCCGAGTGCGAGTAGGTGCCGCCGTAGCCGATGCCGCCGTCCAACTCGTTATCCGCCACGCCTTTTTGATCGAAATCCGCCTGTTGGTTGATCAGGAAGCGCCGCGCCTGACGGATCGCGTCCTCGTAAGACGGTTCGTCGGCCCGGTGCAGGAACGCCATCAGCGCCAGGGCCGTGTTGTAGGTCCCCAGCCCCTTGACGTAAACCCCTCCGTCACTCTGCCGTTTGGAAAAGAGATAGTCGTAGGCCCGAGCCGCCTCGGGGCTGAGGGTCTTGGTTTCTCGACCCGGCTCCCCCATGATCGCGGACAACACCAGCGCGGTGATCGCGGGATACGTTTCATCCCCATACGCTCCGGACGGCTTTTGCTGCGTGGCCAACCAAGCCAAGGCCCGATCGAGCCGACCCTGGATCTCCAGTTTCAGGGAGAGATCTCCGGAGCGACCCGCGATCTGCAAATCCTGAGCCGGAAGCAGGGCCCATCCAGAGGTGAAGAACAAAACGGAGACAAGGAACGTTTTCATGATTTGGAAAAAGGACGGATGGTGAGCGTCACCGGTTTCCCGGCCTCGGGAAGCGCGGCATCGATCGGAAACCAATTTTCGTCGTCCACCATGCGGCTGTGAGGAGAATTGAACATGGCCAGCGGATCCCGATAGAGCGCGATCACGGATCCCTCCAGCTCGGCCTGGAACTTTCCCTTGATCACCTCGGATCCGGTCAAAACCCAGGGCCCCCGCTCGAGAGCCACGCCGGTGGTCCGGTCTCGGATCGCTTGGTTCACCGGCATCGGAGGCTTCTGATCCCACTCGACCCAGAGCTCAACCGTTTGGCCGAGAGGCTCGGGGGGCGGAGGAGCGTCCCCGGGCGGGAGATAGGCATCGAGCAATTCGCCCCGGCCCTGGACATAACTGAGAAGTTTGAGGACGATCTGGAGCTGAAGAGGCGAGACGGCCGTGGTGAGAAGGCTTTCGTGAACTTTCCCCTGTTCATGCACCAGGACGTATTCCAACACATCGTGCTTGGTGTTGACCTTGCAGGGAAACCGGATGGCGCGCGTGCCGGAATCAAACTCGATCCCACCCAACCGGAAACGCCCGTTGCCGAGCGATTCCACCTTCGGCTCCGCGGCAGGCAAGCGAGACGGGGCGGCGAGGCAAAGGCAGGAGAGAAGGAGCAGGAGATGGCGAGCCATGGACAACTGGGGCTCTGCCTTGGACACGAACCGAGGAAAGCTGTTCAACTCTTCGACGAACGGCTCATTTTCCCTCCATGAACTCGTCGACTGAAATGACCTTACCGCTGGGGAAAATGAGGAGCTGGCCGGACATGTGGTTGTTGGTCCGTTCGATGAGCCAGGGCTGGTTCTCCCATTGCCACGGCGTCTGCTGCCCGGTCCCGAACATGGTGGGCGTGTAGGAGCCGACAAATTCCTCTTCACCTTCCCCCACGAGTTGGCGACGGCGCTCCGTGGGGCAGATCCAGGCCGGTCGACCGCCGCCGTATTTGTCGAGCTCCCCCGCCAACCAGCCATAGAGTTTGGAGCCCTCGGACCCGAGCAACGGAGGTTCCTGGGGCCAACTCCCCTTGTCCAGGGTGTAGCTGGAAAACGCAGCGTGAAGCGCCCGCAAATTGGCCGTGCAGGCGATCCGTTCCGCCCGGTTGCGGACCCCCGCGTAGGAGACAGACATGATGGTGCCCATGATCAGGGCGATGGTGACGGTCATGAGCAACTCCAGGACCGTGAGTCCATGGCACCCGGGCAACCGCCGAGGGGAAGGAAGGTTCATGCCAGCGTTGGCTTCCGGAGAGAAATCGGGCAGTTGTCGCAGCCCCTTGGCCGAATCAAACGAGCCTAGGAATCAGTTCCCGCCGGTGGTGCCTCCGGTCGAACCGGTGGTGCTCGTCGTTTGAAACGAAGTTGCCAAATTCACCCGGGAGCCGAACAGACGGATCCGTTCCACCGCGTCCGGCTGAATCGGACCGGTCCCGGGAGTGGCGAGGCGGATTTCTGTGAGGGCGGTGGTCCCGGTCCCGATTTCATTGATGGTGAGGTTGGGACGGCTGAAGAAAATGGCCTGGCCGTGCGCCTCGAAGAGAATTTCCGGGATCTGGCTGGTGACTCTGCCATTGAACGTGATGTTCAGAGACTCCGAGATTCCGTTGATGTTGACGAAGTAATTGCCGCCGCCGCCAAATTGCTGAAGCGCCGTTTCAATGGAGTCGACCACGGAGGATTGCCCGCCACCGCCGCCGCTAACCCTTTTTGAAAAAATGTTCACGGTGCCGTAAACGGACCCGTAATAAGCGTTGCCCCGGTAAAAGAGGACGGTGTTCGACCGCGAGGCCAACGAAGAGGTGCCGGTGGGGGCCGACCCGGTCGCTGTCGTCTGCTGGTTGCGGGTGACCACAACCGGATCCCCCAGAGTGGAACGCCCCGTGTTGCTGACAAACCTGAGGAACCCGGTGCCGTTGGGCATGGTCACGGAAGCCTCGTAAAGGCCATCGGTTCGTTGCCGGGAATACACCCCCTTGATCAAATGATCCCACGGACCTCCGACCAAGGCCCACGATGAAGACGTCAGCGCCAGCGTCGTCAATCCCATCACCAGCAATTTCCCGAAAGTCATGACTGCGATGTAAACACTTCGTGCATTCCCCAGTCAACAAAAACGGAGGGCATTCCGATCTCTTTTTAAAAAATCATCCGCCCGCCACGATCCGGCGCAGGCTGGAGACGCCCAACTCCACCAAACTCTCCACGCGGTGGCTGGCCCCTTCGAAATTGAGCCCGCCCGTGACGCGGTTCGGCACCACCACACAGGCAATCCGCGCCGCCAGCGCCGCCCGGAGCCCGTTGAGCGAGTCCTCCAAGACCACGCCTTCGTGCGCTCCAATCCCCAAACGCCACAGGGCCAGTTCAAAAAGCTCCGGGGACGGCTTGGGGCGAGTCACGTCGTCCAGGGTGACCACGTGGACAAATTCCCCGTGAATCCCGAGCCGCTCCAACCAGGGCACCACCCAACTGCGCGGGGAACTCGAGGCCACCGCGCAGACCACGCCCTCCTCCCGCGCTTCCGCCAACAATTCCCGGACCCCGGGCAAAGGCTCCACTTCTTCCAACAACGCATACACCCGCCGCGTCCGCTCCCGATTCAACTCCGTCCAGTCGAGTGCCCGTCCCAGCAACCGTTCCAGCTCCGTGGCCGGATTGTAGTGCGCCCAGTTGGTGCCAACGCACCGCGTGTAATCACTGAGCAACAATTCCTGCCCGTGGGCCGCGTAACATTCCGCCCAGGCCAGATACCCCGGCATCTCGGTGTCCACAATCAATCCGTCAAAATCAAAAATGATCCCCTTCATGTTCCGCGCGGGTGAAACTGCCGATGCACCTGCTTGAGCCGGGTCGAATCGACGTGCGTGTAGATCTGCGTGGTGGCAATGTCCGCGTGCCCGAGCATTTCCTGGATCACCCGCAAATCCGCCCCGTGGGCCAGCAAATGGGTGGCGAAGGAGTGCCTCAAGAGATGCGGATGAATCAACTCGGGATCGAGCCCGGCCACGACCGCGCGCTCGCGCAGCATCTGCCAGACCCGGGCAGGGGTCAGGGTCCGCCCCCGGACCGACAAGAAAAGGGCATCGCCAGAACGCGGCAAGGCCAGGGCGGGCCGCTCACGGCTCAGGTAGGCATCCAAGGCATCCCGGGCCCTGACTCCAAAAGGGATCACCCTGGTTTTGCCCCCCTTGCCGGTCACCCGAATGATCCGGCTCTCCAAATCGGCGCAATGAACGGGTGCCTGCACCAGTTCGGACAACCGCAACCCGCTCCCGTAAAACAACTCGATGATGGCGCGGTCGCGCAGACCGAGCGGCTGGGTCCCATCGATGCCCTCAATCAACGCCTGGACCTGACTCTCCGAGAGGGCGTGCGGGAGACGCTGTTCGGGTCGGGCAGCATCGAGACCGTCCGCGGGATCTTCAGCGACGAATCCGCGCCGCTGCAGAAACCGGAAAAAAACGCGGAGGGAAATCAGGTTGAGCCGCAGCGTGCCGGAGCTGGCCCCCCGTTCCTTGCGATCCGCCAGGAACCGGGTCAGCGTGGGGAGATCCACCTCGCGGACCGCGACCACGCCCCGCCCTTCGGCCCAGGCCCGGAAATGCTCCAAGGACTGCTGCACCGAGATCTGATAATTCTCCGAAAGCCCCCGTTCGGTGGCGAGGTAACGGAGAAAGCGGTCGATCTCATGCTCCATGGACGCACGAACAGTAACTCACCCAAGCAGCGAGTCAATGGCGAGGTCCAAGCGATCAGAACCGCAGGCGCGCCCCGGCGGAGACAAACGGCGAGGGCTCCAGATCGGAGGTGAAGTCGTAGCTGCTCCCCTCGATTTCCATCTCCTGGGCGAACTCGATCCCGGCATCGCCATACAGCCAGAGAGGCCCGGTGACACGATGCTCCAGACCGAGACCGGCCCGCACCGCCTTGTAATAGAGATTCACGTCGGGACCGCCGAGCGGGTCCGAAATGTTCCAACCGCCGCCGCTCAGCACCGCGCGGGCGGTGACCAACCAATCTTCATTGGGCGCGTAGGCGAACTCGAGACGGGGAAAGGTCAAGGCCAAGGACCAATGCGGATCGGAACGTAGGATTGCGCCGATGGCCGGAAGAAGCCGCTCCTGACCGAGGTCGCGGGAATAAAAGCCACCGAAAGCGAGCGTCAACCAGTCGTTGTATTGATAGGAAAGCAGGGCCAGGGACATGAGAATGAAGTCCTCGTCACCGATGCTCTCCAGATCCGACTGAAGCCCGGGCTGGAGCCGGACCCACAATTTCCAACGCTCGTTCAAATCCGCCCAAAGATTGAAGGGCACCTGGATGGAGTGGAGGTTCAGCTGGTCCCCGTCCAACGGCAGGCCGGTTCCGAAAGTCTCGAAACCGGTCCATCGATAATCGATGCCCGCGAGCAGCCGGAGATGGTCCCGCATGAAGACCGGAACATTGCCCGAAGCCTCCGCCTCCCGGCGCTGCAACGAGCCCCTACCGTCCGCGAAATCTGCTTCGCCCATTTGCGTGAAGCCGAACCCGCCGATCGAAAAGTTCGGGATGAAGGTCTCTTCGGCCCGTTTGGTCTCCCCCGCCCAAGCAAATGGCGAGGCAAGGAGGAAAGATAGAAAAAAGAAAATGCGCATCGCTGTCCGCTCATCCGATACGAGCGGAACGAGAAGCCTGACAACCATTTTTTACACCCGCCCGCCCGCGGCCCTTTGCCTACGGCGGAGCCAGTGGCGGCGTCGGCGAGAGATCATCAACCCGCAATTGCCTCAGGAAAAGCTCCGCCCATCGTCTTTGCGATGGTTTCGACGAGATTGGCGCCCGCGACTTTCGCGCAAAAACGCTGGACGCTTCGTCTTCGCGCCTCCAATGCCACTTGTCCCCGGCGAAAACTGACGCATACTACCCCCCTTTTCCCTTCCCCGCCTGCCGCGATGCCCAAGGTCTACCTCAAAACCTACGGTTGCCAGATGAACGAGCGCGACTCCGAACAGGTCGCCCGAATGTTCGTCGATCGCGGCTACACGGTCACGCCGCAAGAGGAGGAGGCGGACGTGGTCCTCATCAACACCTGCTCCGTGCGAGACCAAGCCGAGCAAAAGGCCCTGAGCAACATGGCGCGACTCCGCAAGCTCCGGGACGAACGCAAGCACGTGGTCTACGGCTTCCTCGGCTGCATGGCCCAGAGCCGCGGCGCGGAGCTCGTCGAGGAGCTTCCCCACGTCGATCTCGTGGCCGGAACTCAAAAATACCACAAGGTGGTCGACCACGTCGAAACCATCCTCCGCTCCAAATTGAGCCGGGAAATGGACGACCTCCGGCACCCGATCATCGACACCGGAGAGGAGGCGGAATCCCAGAACACGATCCGCGACCACGTGGAGGGCGAGCGGCAAGTGAGCGCGTTCGTCAGCATCATGCAGGGCTGCAACATGAAGTGCACCTTCTGCATCGTCCCCTTTACCCGCGGACCCGAGCGCGCCCGGCCCATCGCGGAGATCGTGGAGGAAGTGCGTCGGCTCGCGGACAATGGAACGCGCGAGGTCACCCTGCTCGGCCAAATCGTCAATCTCTACGGCCGCCACGAATTCCCGGTGGTGCAAGGCAAAACCCCGTTCACCCAACTGTTGGAAGCGATCCACGAGATCGATGGCATCCGCCGGATCCGCTTCACCTCTCCGCACCCGGTCGGCTACAAGGAGGACGTCATCGAGGCCTTCGCCCGATTGCCGAAGCTGGCGAGCCACGTCCATTTCCCGTTGCAATCCGGTTCAGACCGCATCCTCAAACTCATGCATCGTCCCTACAAGGTGGAGAAGTTCCTCTCCATCTGTGAGCGGATGAAGGAGGCGCGCCCCGATATCGCCATCTCCACCGACATCATCGTCGGCTTCCCGGGCGAAACCGAGGAGGACTACGAGAACACCAAGGAGGTCGTCCGGCGCGTCGGGTTCGACCACGCCTTTGTCTTCCGCTATTCGCCGCGGCGCGACACCCCGGCCGCCCTGCTCCCCGATCAGTTGCCGGACCGGGTGAAAGAGGAGCGCAACCAGGATCTCCTCGCGCTTCTGGAATCGATGACCGCCCCAAAATTCGCCGCGATGGTCGGTCAGGAAGTCGAGATCCTCTGCGATGGCCCGAGCAAGCGGAATCCGCACCGCCTCTCCGGGCGGACGAGCACAAACCGCATTGTGATTTTGGAAGGCAACGAACGGCTCATCGGTGAAATGTTCGACGTCCACATCCGTGAAACCACGGGACACACCCTTTACGGGGAGCCGGTGCTCGCCAAGGTCTGAAGCTCTGACTCTCCGCTCAAACACCCCATGGAAGCCCTTTACCGCCTCTGTTACGAGGACATTCAACTGAAGCCGACCGCCATTCTCCTGGGACTGGTACTGGTGGCTGTTCATCTCGCGGCCTGGTTCAAGCAGGAACAGGTGCGCGCTTTTCTGCCGAAGTTTCCCCGTCACCGCGAGATCGGAATCGGACTTCTCCTCGCCGGGACGATCTGGTCTTACTGGCTGGTCTGCTACATGGACCTGGGCGAGTTCTATGCGGTCGAGAACTTCGTGAAGTTCGCGCTCCCGGTCTCTTTTGTTCTTCTCGTCTATCATCCCCCCGAATTCCTGGCGGTGCGAGCCGCTGGAATTCTGCTGATGCTCCTGGCAGGACCGGTGCTGCAAGCCGCGTTTCTGGAGGAGCCGTTCACCCGGCTGCTGTTGCCGATCATCGCCTACGTCTGGATCATCGTGGGGATGTTCTGGGTCGGCATGCCCTATCTGATGCGCGATTGGATCGGTTGGATCATCGCCAAGGATCATCCAAAACGCTGGACCTATGCCTGCGGCATCGGAGCCGGTTATGGTCTGCTCATGATACTCTGCGCCGCCACCTGGCAGGTTTGAGGTGAGCACGCCGTCCTCACGTCCCAGGATTCTGGTGATCCGCGGGGGAGCCATCGGCGATTTCATCCTCACCCTGCCCACCATCCGCCTCCTGCGCGAGGGATTGCCCAATCCCCACATCGAAGTCCTCGGATACCCCGGGATCACCTCCCTGGCCACCCTGGCCGGATTTGCCGATGGACTCCGCTCCATCGAGCACGGAGCCCTGGCTCCATTCTTCGCTCCCGGAGCCACCCTCGATCCCGGCCTTTGCGAATACTTTCAGAGCTTCCAGCTGGTCCTCTCCTATCTTTATGACCCGGATGGCTTTTTCGCCGCCAACCTCGAAAAGGCCGGGGTCAAAACCTTGCTCAAAGGCACGCACCGGATGGACGAAATCGGGGGCGTGCCCGCCGCCCTGCAGTTGTCCCAACCCTTGCAGGAAATCGCGCTCTACCTCGACCAGCCGTGGGTCTCGCTCGGCTTGCCGAGGCCGGCCCCCCCCGGCCCGATCCTTGCCTTTCATCCCGGCAGTGGCAGCCCCCGCAAGAACTGGGGTTACGAACGCTGGGCGGACCTCGCGAGCCGCCTCAACGCCGAATCCTACCTGGTGATCAGCGGAGAAGCGGAGCGCGACACCATCGCCGACTTGCTCAGCCAACTGCGGTCCCGCAACCTCACCTTCCAACACCTCGAGGGTCTTCCCCTGACGGAAGTCGCGCGGGCCTTGTCAGGCTGCAAGCTCTACCTGGGACACGACAGTGGCATTTCCCATCTCGCCGCCGCTTGCGACCTACCCAGTGTGCTGCTCTTCGGTCAGACAGACCCCGCCATCTGGGCACCGCAAAATCCCGGGGTGCGCGTTCTCAGGGCCCCCGGCGGTCAGTTGGCGGCATTGCCTCCAGCGACGGTTGCCGAAGTCGTGCGGACGCTACTTTGACGGGAGACGAAACACCTCCTCCAATCCTCCATCAGGCACCAACATGAAGCAGAGCGCCACGATCAGGGTCGGAACCACCGCGCCCAGGGCCAGGAACAACGGTTGCACGCCGTCCCCGAAAAACTTTCCGAGAATCGCCTGCCCGGCGGGATTCGGGGCATTGGCGATCACCGTCAACCCGCCGCCGGTCACCGCGCCGGCCAGCACCGCGTATTTGAGACCGGCGCTCAGGCCATCCACCTGGCTGGCGAGGTAGGTGATGGCGGCATTGTCGTTGAACGAGGTCAGGATGGTCGCTCCGAGGAACATCGGCCACTTGGTCAAGCTCGCCAGAATCGGGCCGAGCCACCATCCCTGGAGACCGCCATGGATCACCAAACTCGCCAAAAAGAACCCGACCAGGATCGGCCCGCGCAGGTTGTTCTCGTTCTGGTGATGAGCGGTGGCTTGGGAAAACGCCAGGAAGAAGAGAAAGCCCCCGACAAACAGGGGCGGGCAATGGGAAAAGAGAACCGTCCACGCCATGAACCCGAGATGCGACAGGGTGACGAACAGCGGGATGGGGCGTTCCGTCGACTTCACATCGCCCAAACCGTCGCCATCGTGATCCACGGCCCGCTCTCCCATGCGGAGCAACTCTTTGCGGAAGACCAAGCCGTAAGCCAGGGCCGAAATGACGATTCCGGCCAGGGCCTTGGCCCCGAAATGACCGAACATCTCCGCACTGGTCAAGTCCCAGGACCGCGCCACCATGAGCACCGGTGGCGCCGCGAAATTCGTCAGGACGCCCCCGACGGACACATTGACAAACAAGAGCCCCAACGTGGCGTAGGCAAACTTCTGCGAGGGCTGCAAGACATAGAACTTCCGCGCCAACAACATGGCGGAGATGGTCATCGCGCCCGGCTCGGTAATGAGGGAGCCGAGCAGCGGTCCAGCCACCAGGATCGAGAGCCACCACGCCGCCGGCGTCTCCTTCCCGATCCTGGCGAAGAGGCCGAGGCATCGTTCCGCGAAGTGGAGAACCGGTCGGGTCGAGGCGAGCGCCATGATGATCACCACGAACAGCGGTTCGGTGTAATTCACCTGATCCGTCACGTAGCTCTTCATCGACTCCACCCCGTGGAAGGACGTCATCGCGATCAACAAGACCACCACCCAGATTCCAAACACCGCCTCCACCTCGCCACAAAAATGGAGCAGCGTGCCTCGGAAACTGATCAGGTCCCCGGCGTGCGTCGTCTCCCCCCGGGCCGCCCGTTCGCGCCGCACCCGGGCCTCGTGGTCATGTTGCACCTGGTGGGCAAACTTGGTGATCTTCACCGCCGCAAAGGTGTGCAGGATGGCCAGGAGAAAAATCAGCGAGGCCACCACGAGGAAGGGCTCGGACCGGGCCCGGTGAACCAGTTTGTCCCAGGTTGCGGTGATCCCGGCCTCCGTTTCCTGGGCCTCAAATGCCCCCATCCGCGCGATGAACTCGGGCGGCGAAGCTCCGTGCGCGTGCTGATCCGCGGCCGGGGCGGAGGCGATGACAAACCACCCAAGACAGAACGAAAGGATCAGACCCGAACGAAACGGAAGAGAAAACATTGGGATGTTCGGCTAGAGCTAAACCGTGGGGCGGAGACGCGTTTTCCGCAAGCGAATGTGTCCGGCCTCGGCCACTTTTCTCCCGATCAAATTCATTCGCCAGATCGCCGTCCCGCGCTAGTGTAGCCCGTCCAGCAGGATGCGTCTCCCGAAAAAGAACCGCGTGGCGGCTGATTTCCCTGCTTGAAACAAAAAAACCATAAAGTGCAGAATGTTGGGCGGGCTACCCTAGGTTCGGTGTTCCGAAGCCGCTGCGGCGGCCAGCCCTGCCTTTTTGTCCGATGCGCTGGTTCCGACTGAGTTTCTACTGCCTCCCGCTGCTCCTCGTCGCGCTTGCCCATTTTTGCCTGGCGAGCCTGGGGCACCAGGAACAGGCTGCCGCGGACTCGATCACCTTTGCCATCACCGCCGAACCTCTCGGCATTGATCCCCTCACCGAACAAGATCCGATTTCCGAGGAGATCGAGAGCCTGCTCTTCGACACCCTCATCGGACGCGATCCCCGGATGCGGATCGAAGGCCGTCTCGCCGAATCCTGGAACTTCACCTCCCGGCTGCGTCTCTTCTGTATCTCCGAACGGTTCGCCGCGCAGGCTTGGGCCGAAGTGGAAAAGAGTCGGCCGCAATGGCCCGGATGGGGCATCGTCGGTGCCAGCCTGGTCCGGGACGAAATCAGGGTCGATTTTCATCACCACGAAGAGGCCACCGGGCCCCGACACATCCTCGGCCTGATCCCGCCCGAACTTCATGCCCCGGTGAATGTCTGGAGAATTCACACCGGCCAGTTTCCCGTCGAATCCTTCGAGAATTTCCGCAAGCAGGCGGTCGAGGGCTGGCAAGCCCGGCGCACTTGGTCCGGGGAAGACGGCTTTGTCGAGGTCTGCTCCGCCGGGAACGAGGCCAACTTCGAGCGCGAACTGCGGCTCTACTACCAGTCCAACCCGCAGCTGAACGCGCGACTCGAGAAACAACCGGTCCTGCCCTACCTTCATGAACCCGCGATGACGATGTTTCTGCGCCCCGGGGTGCGCTGGCACGACGGCCGCCCGGTGACCACGGAAGACGTGATCCACTCGATCGGCCTGGCCCGGGAAAGCCGCAACCAACCGGCCCTCACCTCGGCGCTCCGTTCCATCCTTTCCGTGGAACCGGAAGGGCCGCTCGCTTTCAAGGTCACCTACCGGCAACGGTTCGCTCCGGCCCTGGAGGTTTGGGAACAGATTCGCGTCCTGCCCAAACACGCTTGGCACGCCTATGCCCCGCAACTTCCCCAGCTGCGGCCCACCGGCACCGGTCCGTTCACGATCCGCGAATGGCTCCCGGGCGGGCCCATCGTCCTCGAACGATTCCCCGGCTACTTCCGGAACCCGCCGGAAAACCAGCACATCGTTTACCAACGGGTTTTGGAAAACCGACTTCGCCGCATCCTCTTCGAGATCGAGGCCATCGATTCCTACGAGGCCCAGCCCGCCGCTTACAAGAGCCTCAAAGAAAATCCCGATTTCGAGCTGGTCCGTGGCCCCGCCACCCTGCACACCTACGTGGCCTGGAACCTGGACCATGAACCGTTTCGCGATCCGGGCGTGCGACAGGCCCTGGCCCAGGCCATCGATGCCCGCCAGCTCAGCAACGAGCTTCTCGCCGGCCAAGGACAACCGGTGAACCGCCTGTTTCACCCGCATGCCGCCTTCGCTCCCGGCCCCCTTCCCACGGTGATCGGCTGCGATCCATCCGCCGCCCGCAAGGCCCTTGCCCGCGCCGGTTACGAAAACCGGCTCCGATTCACGCTCACCGTCGTCGCCGGGGACGATTCCCAACGCGAAATCGCCCGTTTCCTCCAGAGACAGTGGCGGCGCATCGGGGTGATCGTGCAGCTCCGCCTGCTGCCTCACGGCAAGATGTCGGGGATCCGTTCGGGAAACACCGGGTTCGAAGCTGCTCTGCTGGTTGATCCCCTTCCGCACCAGATCGATCAGTTCAGCCGCTGGCATGCCTCGGAAATCGGAGCCGGGCTGGGCAACTTCAATCGGCTTCGCGATCCCGGGATCGACCGCCTCCTCGAGCAAATCCGCACCGCCTACCAACCGGCCGAGCAACGTCGGTTGGCGGCGGAACTGCAGTCGCAGCTCTACCAGCTGCACCCCTGTCTTCACCTCGCCCTGCGCGACACCGCCCGCGTGTTTCATCCGGGCCGAGCGGAAGTCGTGGACAAGGGACGGACCGCTGGCGGGGAGGAGCGGCGCCCCATCGGCTCCAGCCTGCTTTCGCTGACCCACGATCTGGCTTGGTGGGTGGAACGGCCCCTCCCTCCCGCTTCCCCCGCCCCATGATCCGACTGCTGACGAAACACCTTTTACTCGCCACGGGTCGGCTCCTGCTGTTGTGCGTGACGATCTTTCTGATCCTGCGCTCGGCCGAGACGTATTATGAGCGGGATTTGTCCTTCGTGGAGTTCATCGGGGCGGTTTTCTCCGGGCGTCTGGTGCGTGCCCCCGGGCTTCCTCCGCTGGCCACCGCGTTTCTCTACAGCCAGACCACCATCGTCTTGGCCCTCGTGCTGAGCTATGGATTTGGCGGTCCCCTCGGCATCATTCTGGGCCGCTACCGCATGATCTGGGCGCAAATTCTGGGCCACCTCTTCATCAGCGTGGCTCTGGCCACTCCCGCGTTCCTGGTGGCCTACGCGGTCCTCTACGTAAGCATCGCCGACTGGGGCATTTTCATCGGTGGGGAATCGGCTTTGGCTCCCGGCGCAAGTCCCCGCACGTTCGCCGGTCAATGCCTGCTCCTGGCCATTCCTCTCTCGTTTCCCGGGATTGCCCTGATCGCCCGACAAGTCTCCCAGACCGTTTTCAACGCCTTCCCGGAAGGCTCTTTGACCGCTTTCCGTTCCCTCGGAATTCCGCAGCGACTGCTCTTTGACCGGGTGATCGCCTCCGCCATCTGGTCTCCCTTGCTGCGCACGCTGCCGTTTCTTCTCTCCCTCTTTCTGAGCGTGCTGATCGTCACGGAAACGGCTTTTTTTGTTCCCGGCTTTGGATATTCCATCTTCAAAGCGGCCCAGCAATCCGATCTGCAAAGCCTGGCCGTTCTCAGTCTCTGGTCGAGCACTGCCCTGCTTCTGGCCAACTCCTTTGTCGACATCCTCGAAGAATGGCTCCACAGCCGCAATCCATCGATCTCCGGCACCAAATGAACCCGTGGCTCTTCGCGCTTTGGCTGTCCACTCTCCTGACCGTGATCGGTCTCGAACCGCTTCGCGCCGAAACCGTTCCGGGAGGAGACAAGCCCATCAGTCTCTCCCCAGGTCTGCCGATGACCGGGGAACCGACGCGGGCGAGCGACCCGGTCCTGTCCGTCCGGGAAGCAGCGGCGAATTCGATTCTGACAAGCCTGGCCGTGGCCGTCCTCACCTATTCCCTTTCCCTGGCCCACGCCTTCGGGGTGCTCTACTTTGGTCCCTGGACCCGGCGCATCCTTCAATTCACCCTCCGCACGCTCCTCTGCGTCTCGCCCATGGTCTTGCTCCTCGTCATTCATGCCGCCCAAAATGACATCGGCCTTCTCATTGTGTTTTCCATGGCCATCGCCGTCTATCCCCTGACCGCGGGTCTCCTCCTCAACCGAATTCACGACGCCGCTCCGGACTTTCACTTTCTCCAGGCCAAGATTCTCGGGCATGGACCCATCGGAGTTTTTTTCGACTACGCCTGGCCGCGCTTTCTCCCGCTGACCCTCCCCTTTTTCTTTCTCGGCTTCATCCACTCCCTGCTCGTGGAGTCGATGTTCAGCTCACTCGGTCTGGTCAGCTTTCCTCTCGGGGATACTTGGGGCAGCCTGATTCATCACGGGCTGGACGAATTGTTGGACCGTCCCTGGGCCGTCTTCGCTCCGGGCCTCGCCATCCTGGGCACCGCTTTCGCGACCTATGCCTGCATCCCACTCTTCGAGAAGCTGCTCAGCGTTCCCACGAAATTGACCTGAAACATGAGCACTCCCCTCCTCAAGGTTCAATCGCTGAAACTCAGCCTCAACCCAACCTTTCTGGCCGACCGGGCCAAGGAAGTTCTCCGCTCCGTATCGTTCATCCTGGACCGGGGACAGTCCCTGGCCATTCTCGGTCAGACAGCCAGTGGAAAATCCCTTCTGCTCCGGAGCTTGAGCCGGTTCTTTCACGGACTCTCCATCCGCGAGGCGGAGGGGGAAGTGCTGTTCGAAGGCAAAAACCTGCTCCGCACCAGCCAATCCCGTCTTCTCTCCCTGCGCGGCACCCGGATCGCGCATGTCCTCCAAGACGCCCACTCGCTCTTCAATCCCCGCCTCACCATCCACCAACATTTTGCGACGATCCTTCGCATCAAACAACGCAAGCGGGTCAATCCGCTCGACCACGCCATCCAGCACCTTTACCGGGTGGGCATTCTCGACCCCGAATCCCTGCTGCTCCATCGGGTTTACCCGGAAGAACTCGACGCCGCGACCCGCCAGAAAATCATGATCGCCTCCGCGCTGGTCTGCGAACCGCGCCTGCTGATCGCGGATGAACCCACGGCGGAGTTCGACAGCGGTTCCGCCGCCCGCATCGCGGAGCTCTTGGAACAGCTCAAAAAAGAATCCGGTCTGGCAGTGGTGATTGCCACCGGGCGGGTCCACCGCGCGGAACAGTTTGGCGACCGGATTGCCATTCTCGACCAGGGGGAACTGGTGGCCTGCTCCACGCCGCGCGAACTCTTCGACCGGGGTGAACACGAGGCCACCCGCGCCTTTGTGGAGGGAACGCTTCTGGCGGGGGCGCGACGGGAACGATTGCTGGCCCAGGGCGGCCAAAGTTGAAGGTTGGCAAGCTGCCCGCCGCGGTGAAGGGTTTCCGGTCATGAATCCCGCTCCTCACGCCCCGTCCAGCCAACAGGTCGGCATTGTCACCGTCTCCGACCGCGCCAGCGCCGGAGAATACGAGGATCTCGGCGGTCCGGCCCTCCGCGAAGAGTGTCGGCAACGCGGTTGGGAAGTGGTGGCGGAAGCCGTCGTCCCGGACGAGATCGGCGGGATTCAGCAAGCCATCCGCTCCTTTTGCGCCCAGGGCTGCAGCCTCATTCTAACCACTGGCGGCACGGGCATCGCCCTCCGCGATGTCACCCCGGAAGCGATCCGCGGCATCATGCGCATCGAGATCCCTGGCTTCGGAGAGCTGATGCGGATGCGATCCGTCGAAATCACCCCCAACGCCATCCTGACCCGCGGCTTGGCCGCCATCGTCGAACAGAGCCTCGTCATTGCCCTGCCCGGCAAACCGCAAGGGGCTCTCGATTGCCTTCGCTTCGTCTCCGGAGCCATCGATCACACCGTAAAAATCGCCCGCCGCCAACCGACCAGCTGCTGATTGCCATCCAGGAAGCTGGACGAAATCGCCGCCACACGATACAGTAGCGATTGGCCGTGTCTCACGGTCGGATCCATCCGAGTCGCATGAACCTCCCTTCGTCCCCATCCTCAACCGTCGCGGTTCTGGTGCTCTGCGCCACGTCCGCCTCGGCTTGGGCCCAAGCGACCCCATCGCAGTTGCTTGAAGCCGCCAACACCGTGCGGATGCAGGCCAAAATGGAACAAGCCACCGGGTATTCAACTTCCGAAACCCCTTCCAGGCCCTACATCCCGCCGTCATCCTATTCCACCCCGTCCTCGAACCGCGACTTTGAACGGCGCGAAGAGGACGCCGCGCTCAGCCGGGCCCGGAGACTCAAGGAGGCGATGCGCGAGTCCGCTGGCTCCCTCCCCTCGCTGGAACGGCGCAAGGAACCGATCAGCACCGGGATCACCGACGGAAACTGGCAGGCGGAACGTCTGGAACGGATTCGCGCCAGTTCGTATGGCCCACGTCCGGAAGAGCCGCGCGGCGTGTTGGGCAAGATGGGCAGCGCCCTCGATTCCATGGCCTCCAACGAAGAGGATTACATCCGGCGCCGCCGCTCGGGGGAACTGGATGAAGGGTTTCATCCCCTGGAGCGAATCAGTCCCGAACATCGGCAGGAGATGAGCCGTTCATCCAACCGCCAGCCCGACCTCCAATCGGAGCGTGATGAGCCCGGTCTGCTCCAGAAAATTCCCCAGGCTGCGGGTGCCGTCACCGGAAGCATCGGGGCCGTGACCAGCAAACTGGTGCCCGACGTCCGGCCCGGCGGAAAATCCGGGGAACGGGCCCGGGTTGAACCCGCCTCCGCCGGTCAGGAAGCTGCCCAAGCCCCCGTCGTCGTCGGTTCTGCCGCTCCGGCCCCCGCGCCCAGAGCCGCCTCCGCTCCGGCCCAAGCTCCGGCTCCGGCCCCGGCTTCAGCTCCCGCCCCGCAGGTCTCTGCCGCCCCCGCCCCGGAAAAGAGCGGTCCCGGCTTCTCCCTGCCCTGGAACCGCCCACGAAACCCCACCGCAGGTCTGCAACCGGCCGAGACCACCATTCCCACCCCGGAGCCGCCGAGCCAACCCAAGGACGAGCCGCCCGCCAAGTCCAAGGAGGCGCCAAAACATTCCCGGGTGAACATCGCTGGCCTGGGACGAGGTCACGGAGGTGGCTCCAAGGTTCCCGATGGCCCGCTCGCTCCCCAGCAGTTTCAGGTTGTCCAGAGTCCTTCCGGAACGGAATTCTATCCCTACGACAGCCCTTCCCCAATCCCGAAAATTCTTCCGGAAGGAGGATTGGTCGAGGTCAACAAACCCGGGGAAGAGTGGTCCGGCGTGATCCTGCCCGATGGCACTGAGGGGATCGTCCGCACCGGCATGCTGCGCCGCGCCCGAATCAGCGAAATGCCGTTGGAAGCCTTCGAAGATCCGGGGCTGCCCATGGCGCCGTCCAGAGGAGTGAATTACGAGACATCGGAAAATCTCTCCCTGCCTGAGTTGCCTGCGCCAAATGAGAACAGCGTGCCTCTCGGTCAAGGCCTGCTCCCGCCGCTCCAGCCGGACAACTGATTCGTCCGATGGCGGAAACCCACCCCCTCCGGTTGGATCCGGTCGCGTGGATCGCGATCGCCTCGGCCTGCATCGCTGTCCTGGCCGCACTGCTCGCCGTCCAAGCCGCGGTCCGGCTCACCCGAATTCCTCCGCTTCCCCTCCAGGTCCCTCCGGCTCCGGCCTGGGTCGGCCCCTATTTCGACAGCGTCCTGCGCTGGGCGGATCACGCTTGCCGGGAACTCGCCCTCGCCATTCATCTTGCGGAACTGCCACCTGACCCAGGTCGCGACCGACAGCTCAAGTTCTCGGAAATCCGCGCTTCGCTCGCTCACCTCATCGATACCGGTCGATGGTATTTCCCCAACGCATCGGCCCCGAATCCGCAGATGGACCGGGATCATCCGCCCGCCTATCGTGGACAACGCCACCCGGCTCTGGACCTGCTCGTGGCCGCGCGGGAACTGATCGGGAAAACCGATCCGATTGGCGTTGCGGCGCTGGTGCGTGCCAAGAGCGAGTTCGTCTCCCACATTCAGATCCTGGTCAACCCACGCCAGCGGGAAGAGGGAATCGCCAGTGTCCTGCAACGGTTCGCGGCCGTGGGAGAGGAACCGGGGCAACTCGGTTGAACTTGCGCGGATTCCCTGATCTAGTTCCGGCGCATGAAACCCTGGGCCGCCGTCCTCTCCGCCATCCTGCTCTGCGCGGTCCTGTATCTCCCCTATCTCGGCTCCCTGGAACTCCGCGGCGAGGAACCCCGACGCATCCTGCCCGCGCGGACAATGATCGAGACCGGTGACTGGATTGTTCCCAGGATCGGCGGTGCGATCTATCAGAAAAAACCTCCGCTGATCAACTGGTCGATCGCGGCTGCGTTTCTCGCCACCGGCACTCGGAGCGATTGGGCGGCGCGTCTTCCCTCCGTGTTCTGGCTCGCGACCTTCGCCGCCACCGCCGCATGGGTCCTGCGGCGACGGCTTGGAGAATGGGGCGCCCTTTCCACCGGCCTGTTCTTTGTGACGACCATCGCCATGATGGACAAGGGGCGCACCGCGGAGATCGAGGCCATGTATGCCGCCCAAACCGGCATCGCCTACCTGCTCTGGGCTGTCTGGTGGAGCGAGGGGAAACCGTGGCGGGCCTTCACGATCCCCTGGCTTTTTCTCGGTTTGGGCATGCTCACCAAGGGCCCGGCCCATCTCGCCCTGTTTTACCTGACCATCATCCCTGCCCTGGTTTTCTCCAGGCGACTCAAGGAGCTGTGGTCCCTGCCACACCTCACCGGCCTCCTGTTGTTCGCCGCGGTGTTTCTGCCGTGGACGCTGCTGAACCTGAAACTCACCGGTGATCCCGGGAAAACCACCGGCGTCTGGGCGGGGGAAGCCGCGGAGCGAATCCGCTTTGCGGACATCAACTGGAAATCCTGGCTCATCCGTCCGCTCCAGGTGGCGATCGATCTGCTCCCCTGGACGCCGCTCATCGTCCTGGCTTGGTGGCAAACCCGATCGTTGCCGGTGAGGTCCGGTCGGGACGACTGCCAGGAACGATGGGACAACCTGATCCGCGGTGCGCGGTGGGGCGTGTTGGTCGGCCTGATCATTCTCCTGCTGCTGCCGCACGGCACGGCGCGCTATTGCCAGCCGCTCTTCCCGGCGATTTTTCTGTTGTTGGGGGATCATTGGACCCGGCTCGGGGAGGCGTCGCGGACGGAGATCAACCGGCAATGGGCGAACGCCAATCTCACGATCGGCTGGATCGCGGCCGTGCTCCTGATCGCGGCGGCGGTCGCGGTCCCGGTTCTGCTGAAAACCGGCTGGGCTCCGGGAACCGTCGCGGCCATCACCGCGTTGGCGATCGCCCTCCTGCCCCTGATCTGCCGCCGCCATGGCCTCACCCTGCCCCCCATGCTGCACACCTGCCTGGTCCTGTCCGTTTTCGCCGGGGGCGGTCTGCTCCACGCCGGCCCTTACATGGATCAACGAGGCGACCTCCGACAAAACGGTCGCACCATGCAGGCTCTCTTCCCGGATCCTGACCGCCCTCTCATCTTTTACAAGACCGGATACTTCCGTTCCCTCCATTACCTGCGCCGCCCTTACCAAGAGATCAGCTCCGGTTCCAAATTCAAACCGGGCTCAGCCTATCTCGTGATGCCTGAGAAAGAACTTTCCTCCAAACCCATCCAATCCCTCTGGCAAACCCACAAGGTGACGGAACTGGCCCGTCCCACCTGGGAAGAGAGAAAACTGGCCATTCTTCGCATCGACTGAGCCACCCGATGACCTCGTTGCACCTGAAACGCGATCTCCGCTCCAGCTGGATCCTGACCAGCGGTTTCCTGCGTCGCCACAAATGGGCCGTTGCCCTCAGCCTGATCCTCACCGGGTTGTTCGCCGCATTCGTCGGATTCCCCAATGACCCGGGCTGGGTTCGCTGGCTCGGGGCCGGCAAGGACAAACAGATCCGCGAGATCGCCCACCAGATCGGGGCGACTGGGAGCCTGGCCCAATACAACATCGTCATCGTCGTGGCCCTCTGGCTCGTCGGTCTGGCGCGCCGCTCCCGCTACCTCCAGAGACTCGCCGCCGTGACCTTCATGAGCACCGTCATCGCCGGCGCCTTCTGCAACCTGCTCCGCTTCCCGATCGGGCGCGCCCGCCCTCACACCAAGGAATCTCACCTCACGTTCAAGGGGCCGCAATTCCAGGCCAAATACCACGGATTCCCCTCCGGTCACACCTCCACCGCCTTCGGCACCGCCGTCCCCCTTTTGATCGCCGTGCCCGAAGTGGGCGTCCCGGCCACCGCCTTTGCCGCGGCCATGGCCTGGGCCCGGGTCTACGACAAACAACACTATCCCACCGATGTCACCGTGGGGGCCATCATCGGAATCATCGCCGGAATTGCCGGCGGCTGGCCCATGCTCAGGCTGCGCCGTCGGCTGCAACGTGGACCATAACCATGCCCTCCCGCCTCCTGGCCACCCTCGCGCGGCGCCTCTTCCCGGACGAAGCCGAAGGCGCCGCCTTCCTCAATGGACTGCAGAATCCGGCCCCCGAACAGCGGGCTGTGATCTGGACCGGTCACCCGGATTCAGCCTGGATCCAGGCCCATGCCGTGCCTCCGCCTCCGGAGACGAGCGGCTGGCCCTGGCCGGATTGGCTCAGCCCCGTCCCCCCCGGTTTCCGTCCCGGCCAAGATCCCTTGCACGAGGCCGGTGCCTTTTACTCCCTCGATCTCTCCTCCGTCTGGGCCGCTTCACCGCTCTTGAGCCTCAAACCGCCCCCCCAACCCAGGGTGCTCGATGTCTGTGCCGCACCGGGCGGAAAATCCATTTTCGCCAGCCGCGCCCTCGCCCCGGGTTTGCTCCTGTCCAACGAAATCATCGGCAAACGCCTCGGCATTCTCCGGCACAATTTGTCCCGGTGCGGCATCCGCCAAGCCTTCACCCAAAGGCTCGACCCCGCGGATTTGGCCGCCAAACTGCCCGAGTCTTTCGATGTGGTGCTGGTCGACGCCCCCTGCTCCGGACAATCCCTCTTGACCAAGGGAATCGAGAACCCCGGGTGCTTTCACCCCACCGTGGTCCAGCACAATGCCCGGCGCCAGCGCCGCATCCTGGCCGAGGCGGCCCGCACCGTCGGTCCGGGCGGGCATCTCCTCTACACCACCTGCACGTTCGCGCCGGAAGAGAACGAAAAAGTGATCGCCTGGTTTCTGCAACGATCTCCCGGGTTCCGTCCGGTCGAAGTCCCCCACCTTGAATTCTGGCGCACCCGACTGCACGAAATTCCGGCCTACCGACTCTTTCCCCAACAGGGAATTGGCGCAGGCGGTTTTGCCTGCCTCCTGCAACGGAACGATTTCGGTCGGGCCACGGCGGAAATCCCCCCGCCCTTGCTGGATTACCCGGTCCCGTGACGTCACTGGGACTTGCCCCGCCCGAGAATCGGCAGCACCGATTCCACCTTGTCGCCCCGGATCCCGAAGAGCACGTCGTAGAGATTCACCACCGGATCACAGTGCGGGACGATGACCTCGAGCACCTCCCCGACCCGGTATTCCCGCGTGGCTCCGCCGACCGTGATCATCCCGTATTCATCGGACCGAGCGGAATACTCGAACCCTGGTTCACCGATGACCCGCGCGGGAGGTTGATTCAGGGTGAGGGCTTTCGAACCCGCGTCCGTCACCAGCGTTTCGGACGGATGATTGGCGTTGATGATGGTGGCGAGAACCGTGAGCGACGGAGCGAAATCCTCGTAGACCAAGTCATTGCCGGCCCCGCCGATCTCGAGATACTGACAGTCCATGAAAAGATAACTTCCGACCTGGACATCGGTAAAACCGGGCACTCCATCCATCATGTCGTAGGTGCCGGTCCCGGCCCCGCTGAAAATTTCCAGGTTCAGACCGGCGGCCACCATCTGTTCGCGGGTTTCCACCACCGGTGCCAAGGCTTGCAGGGTCTGCGCCTTGCGGGCGGCGTGGCCTTTGATGTGCTGGGACGGACCGTCATAGGCCAGGATTCCGCGAAACTTGAGGTTCGGGGATTTGTCCACCTGCTGAGCGAGGCGCAAGGCGGGCATCCCGACCGGAACGCCGGAACGCTTGAAGACCTCCATATCCACCACCACATCGGCCACCACTCCCAGAGCCCGCGCGGCATCCTGCAGATCCGCCGCCATGACCTCGTTGTCCACGGCCTGGATGAACCCGGGATGTTTCCGGCGCAACTCCATCGCCCTCAGGATCTTTCCACGGGTCACGTTCACGCCGGTCATGAGAACTTCCGGGACGCCGTTTTCCAGCATCGTCTCCGCCTCAGAAAGTTTGGCGGCGCACACCCCCACCGCTCCAGCCTTCATCTGCATCCGGGCGAGCGCCGGACATTTGTGCGTCTTCACGTGCGGTCTGACCCCGATGCCCGTCCCCTTCAGCCGGGTATGCACCGCGGTCAGATTTCGCTCGAGTTTGTCCAAATCGACGCAAAGCGCCGGGGTCTCGAGTTCCCACTTGGATTTGCCGATCCAATCTTCCGCCCGCGAAACGGCGCGGACCGTAGGCACGGCGAACAGGGCTCCAAAGGCGGCACCGGAGCGGAGCAAGTGACGACGGTTCATGGCAGGCGAGCGGTTCTTGCGCCCGACGCAGCAGGATTCGTGACAATCTCCCGGCTCTTCAATCTCCGCCTTCCGTGACCGGGGCCCGGATCGCCCGGCCGGGACGTGCCGCCTCCACCAACCGCCCTTCCCGAACCACCGGCGTCCCGCCCACCAAGACCCACGGAATTCCCAGGGAAGGCTGCGCCGCCTTTTCATAAGTGGCCGGACTGCCCACCGTAGAGGCATCGAAAATCACCAGGTCAGCAGCGCAACCGACCTGCACGCGCCCCTTCTTGCGGAGATCCGGCACCCGGGCTTCCAACCGTTGCGCAGGCCACAAACTCATCTTGGCCAGCGCGGTCCGCAAATCCAGGACACCGCGCTCCCGGACGTAGTGGCCCAGAATCCTGGCAAAAGTGCCCGCGTTGCGCGGATGCCCGGGAAGACCGTCACTGGCGATCATGGCCAGCGGGTGCACGACACCCGTGGTCACGATCTCCTCGGTATTGGAATGCACGATCACCAACCCGCCACTGCGGCGGAACCGGGCGAAACTTTCCGCAGTCAAACGTTCTCCGGTCACTCCCCATTGCAGATCACCATAACCGATGCCGTAACGGTCCTGCCATCCCTCGTCGAAGAGCGGAGACTGAATCTCGGTCATCCCAGCGGTCCAGGGATAGACCTCGCAACTGAGATCCTGCCCAGCGGACCTCGAAGCCTCGACGAGTTGCAACAGCGCGGAGGTGCTGGTGACGGCGGTGGCTTGCAGATGCACAATGTGCAGCGCCGTATCCGTGGAAGCGCAGATTGCAGCCAGCAAACGCGCGCCTTCCACGGCATCCTCACGACGACCGCGCAAATGCACATGACAGGAGGCCCGATGGACTGACGCCATCTCAAACAAGGCCCGGAGTTCCTCGTCCGTGGCTGCCGGCGTATACCCCAATCCGAAACCCACGGCCGCCGCGCCCTCTTCCAGCCCGCGCCGCACGAGGCGCCGCAACGACTCGAGTTGATCCGCCGAAGCCTTCCGCGTGGCCCCGCGCGAATCCGATTTGGGCAGGAAGGAAGGCAGATCCCCCATCACCTTCATCCTCACCGGAACGTGTCCGATGGCGACTCCGTGATGCAGGAGGGATCTCCCCTCCCTCTCGCGATACCACCGATCCACGTCGGCCGTGCCGACTTCAAGCTCAAGGATGCTGGTCACTCCGTCCCGCGCCTTCAACCGAATGCTCTCCTCGTCAAAGGCGTGTTGGTGCAAATCGATAAACCCGGGCGCGACCACGAAGCCTCGCGCCTCGATCGTTTCCCGGGCGGCCAACGGCGTCTCCGAAACCGAGACGATGACGCCTCCGCGGATGCCGACCTCACGGACCGCGTCCAATCCGCTCTCGGGATCCACGACCCGCCCGCCGCGGATCACCAGATCGAGCATCCCTTCCGCGGCCGGCGCATTGTCCCCGCCCAGGAACCAACCGATAAACAGGACGCACCCTATGAATCGGCCGGTCCAATGCTTCATCGGGCGATTCACGGAACAACGAAGTGGATTCTTCACGGTTTCCGCGATGGCCGAAGTCCGCGGTCAATGCAACGGGTGTTCCTTGAGCAACTCCTCGGTGGAGTAAAACTGAATGCGCCCGGGATTGGCGTCGCGAATGGCTTTGACCTGGGCGGCGGAGACGGGCTCAGCCTGATTTCCAAAGCTGTTGCGCACAAAGGTCAGGACCGAGGCCATCTCGTCATCCTTGAGCATGCCGGCGAAAGGCGTCATGGGCACTTGGCCGTCGTACTTTTTCCCATTGATCTCCAGTGGTCCCATTAGCCCATACATGGCGAGTTTGATGAGCCGATTGGCATCGCCAGCCACCCACGGGCTCTTTTCCAAGGAGGGAAAGGCCGGATCGAGTCCCTTGCCATTGGCCTGGTGACAAGTGCCGCAATGCCCCTCCCGGAAATAAACCTTCTGGCCCGCAAGGTATTGCGCCTTGGCTTCGGCGCTGAGATGGGCAGGCGCCGGAAATTCCGGATGATCGGGGGTTTCCTTCTCCGCGACTCCCGCCAGACGATCCGCCGCAGTCTTGGCCGCCGCTCGGCTCCATTCGTCGAGCGGTTGCGCAGAAGCGGTGGCCACGATTTTCTTGGCGGCGGCGGTATCGGAGAGCCAAGAGGCAGCCACCAGAGCCTCGAGCCGGACGCGGCCGTGGGGGTCGGTGGCGGCTTTTTCAAGGAGCGGCGCGAAATCCGGGATTCGATGGGTGTTGTAACGGAGCACCCGAACGGCGGCGGCCCGGGCATGGAAATCTTTGGCCTCCAGCATTTTGCGAAGCAAGGACTCATCCACGGCGTTGAGGCCCCAGGTGGTCCAAAGCGCCTCGAGCACCTGATGCTCGTAACCCGGATCCTTGGGATCGAGCCCGGAGACCCAGATCTTCACCGCGGGCAGAACTTCCGCCACCGAATGACCGCGCAGTTCGCGACGGGTGCGATATCGGGTTCGGATTTCCGGTTCCTTGAGGTGTTCCAAGAGGGCCGAAACGGGGGCCCCAGCGACCGGGGCGGGTTTCAGCAACGGGCGGGCGGGATAGGTGATGCGGTAGATCCGACCGTGGACGTGGTCGCGCAAGGGATCCCGCGCGTTGTGCTGCATATGCCCGATGAGGACGTTGTGCCAGTCCACGACGTAGAGGCTCCCGTCCGGCGCGAACTCCAGGTCCACCGGGCGGAAATTTCCGTCCGTGCTTTTCAGCAGGTCATGGCGGTGTGCGGTTTTCCAGCCGGTGCCATCATCCTCGATCTTCACCTGCTTGATGCCGAGGAAGCCGATGGCGTTGCAATAGATCAGGTCTCCCTGAACCTCGTCCGGAAAATGACGACTGCTGACCACCTCGAGCCCGCTCGTGGGCCGCACTTTGTGACCCTCCGGAACCAGATCGCGCGCCGAGGGCGTCTTGCTGCCAAAGGTCGGTTTCACCTGAACCGGCAGGGCGTAGTTCATGGTGGTCCCGGACGTGTGGAGGAGGAAATCCTGACCCCAGCCATCAAACACATAGCCCCAAGGATTGGGGATCGACATCTGGATGGAACGCTCGAGATGACCTCGTTGCGGACTGTAACGGAAGAATCCGCCATCGACACACCGGACCGGACCGTAAGGAGTCTCCACATTGGAGTGCAGGAACACGCCCTCGCACATGAAGAAGGCCCCGCTCGGATCGGCCGTATAGGCGCTGATGGCGTGGTGGGTGTCGTGGGTGTCGAAACCGCCCAACACAATCTCCAGGCTGTCGGCCCGGTCATCCCCGTTCGCATCCCGCAACAGGACAATGTTCGGCTCTTGCGAAACGTAGACGCCTTCCGGCGCAAACTCGAACCCGATCGGGAGATGCAGTTTGTCCGCAAACACGGTTTCCTTGTCGGCTTTGCCATCCCCGTTGGTGTCCTCGTAGATCAGCAACTTGTCGTCCGGCAAGGCATCGCCAGGGCGATAGTGAGGATAGGTGGGCATGACCGCGACCCACAACCTGCCCTTGTTGTCGAAGGACATCTGCATTGGATTGGCGAGGTTGGGGAATTCTTTTTCACTGGCAAACAACTCCACCTTGTAACCTTCGGGCACGCTCAAGGCCTTTACCGCCGCTTCTCCATAGAGATACTCCTTGCTGCCGTTCTTCACGCTCGGCTGATAATTCGTCGGCACCGGCGGCAACGGGTGAGTCTTGCTGTCATCCACGGCCAAGTCAGTCTTTTTGCCGGAAGCCACGTCGTGGATGACTTGGTCCCGCAACGCCGCCATCTCGCGGGTCTTCTTGACTTCGTCAGGGTAATTCTGCGGCCCGAACGGGTTGTAACGCTGTCCGTGGGTATGGACCCCGTTGAGGATGTTGTAGTCGCAGTTCCAAAACCAATCCTTCTGCGCGACCGCAGCATGGACCAGCGCCGAATCCGCCCGGGAAACCCGCGCCTGTTCCCCAAACAACCCCCGGGCCAGAAGCTCCGCCACCAGTTTGTATCCCTCTTCATTGGGGACAAACCCGCCCGTCGTCAGGGGCGAACCGGCCTTCGCGTAGGCGGTCCGGGTCGGTTTGAAGAGATCGATGAAGGTCAGGCCCCGCTTCTTGGCCACGCTCTCGACGGCCGCAGAATACAGAATGAGGTTGGCGTTTTCCTTCTGCCCGTCCGGCAAATCCCGCAGGGCCGTCTGGTTTTCAAACGCCACTGGCGACACCAAAACGAGACGCGGCGCGGCCTGGCCGTTGTAAGCCTTGCTCAGGGTGTGAGCCACCCAGGCATCGAGTTCGGCCTCAAAGTTGGCCACCCGGCCCGGTCCATCAAAGGACTCGTTGTAACCAAAGAACGCCACGATGGTGTCCGCCTGGAGATGCGTCAACCACTGGTCCGGCGTGGGATAGAACCCCTTGCCGTTGTGCACCTTCTTGTCGGGATGAAATGCTTCCGCACCGGGAAAAGCCCACTGCGAAACCCGGGCCGGGTGGGGACGGAAACCGGGCGTATCGCCCACGTGTCCCATGTTGCGGACGATCAATTGATGCTCCGGGAAGCGCAGGTGGAATTCGGTCTCGATCCGGTGGTAATAGACATCCCGCTCGGCCAAGCCATTGCCGATCAACACAATCCGCTCCCCCTTGGACGGCGGGGCCACGTTTTGAGGGCGCGCGCTGGAAGCGGCCGCCGGTTCCGCGCTGGGAGCATGCGGAGCCACGACTTGAGCCGTGGCCAACGCGGACAAAGCCAAAAAGGGGATCAGGGTGAACAGGGATCGTTTCATGACAGGGCTGGGGCCTTACTTCCCGCAAAAAAAGAGGAAACCGGACAAGAATATAGGGATTCGAATGAAGTTTGTTCGAGAAAATCTCAGAAAGCGACCGGATCCTCCTCCCGCTGCCCTGTTGGGACAAGAAGAAATCTGAAGAACCGGGGCGGGCGAGAGCCGTCGGTCCCGAATTCAGATGACCAGGGCATTTTCGGCGTCGCCAAACCGATCTACCCGCACGCCCATGCGTTCCATGAGCGCCAGGTGCAGCCGACACATCTTCCGGTTCGCATCTTCCAGGAGATCGTGGTGACGGTTCCCCCGAATGGTGCCGCCGCCGCCCCCGGCCAGAACCACGGGCAATTGCCGGGAATCGTGGGCGTTGCCATCGAACAGGCTGCTGGTGAGAAGGACCATGCTGTTCTCCAAGAGGGTTCGTTCCCCCTCGTTGGTGTTCTGCATCTTGGTCAAAGCCTCGGCCCAGAGCTTCACCTGAAACTCGTTGACCCGCTGATACATCTCGAGGCGCTTCTCGTCGCCGGCATGGTGGGAGAGCTCGTGAATCCCGGAACTGATCCCCGCCAGACTGGCAAAGCGCATGTTGGAGAGATCATTGTTCATCATGAAGGTGGCCACGCGGGTGCGGTCCATCTGAAACGCGAGCACCAGGATGTCGAACATCAGACGAAGATGCTCTTCCGCCACGGCGGGAATGCCCGGCCCCGGCCGTTGCATGGTCGGTTTTGTGATCGTCGGCGTCCAACCGGCCCCGTTTGTTTCCGCACGACTGAACTCCTCCGCTTTGACAATGCGCTGCTCCAGTTCTCCGATGGATGTCAGGTATTCATCCAGCTTGTGCTGGTCGCGGCTGCTGAGCCGGACGCGCAAGCTCTTTGCGTCCGCGTGGACCAAGTCCAGAATGCTCTTCTCGCGCACCCGCTTGCTGCCATCGTCGAAAAGTTGGTCAAACGCCTGCTGCGGGAAAATCTCCTTGGGAGCCGGAGTGACCGGGCTGCTCCAAGAGAGGTAAGCGGAATAGATCGAGGTGAAACCGGAGTCGGTGCTGTAGCTGGGCCGTTCCGTGCCGAGAACGATGTTGGAAACTGGCGTAAACTTTCCGGTGTGCGCGGCCACGATCTGATCCATCGTGGTCCCCACCTCGACGTCCGTGGTGGTCTTTTTCACCCGGAGCCCGGAAAGCACGTTCATCTTGGGGTAGTGCCCCCCCTCACCCTCCACGGTGGTCGGGTTCCAAAGACCGCGAAAGACGTTGACGTGCGCTTTGAGCGGTTCAAGGGGCGAAAGCGACTTCTGCAACTGCAAACCTCCGGCCCCCTGACTCGCTCCCCAGTGATTCGGGTTCACCCCGTTCCCGGTGAAGCAAACCGCCAGCCGACGCGGCGCCACATTGGCCGCGGGCTTGGTCGATTCCGCGCCGAAAGCCGTGATCGACTCCAACCAGGGCAAGCCCAGGGCGACACCCGTGCCACGGAGAAATTTGCGTCGGTTCATGTTCATGGTTGTGAGGGAATCAAAGAAGAGTGGGCGGCCACGCTGGCGGGTTCGCGACGGGCATTGCGGAATTGACGGCTCTGGACCAACTTTACGACCGCGGCCGAAACCTTGCCGTCATTTCCGCGGAGCGCGTCCTGCATTTCCGCGAGAAGCGGTTTGTCCGTGGGCAAGACCTGACGCCCCAGCGCGTAGCCGAGCAACTTGCGGCAGAATTGCGCATGCACATCGCTCTGCCGGGTCTGGAGATACCGGCGAAGCCCGTCGATCCCGGCAAACTGGGTGCCGTCCTTGAGCAATCCGGTATCGTCAATCTTGCCTCCGGCTTCGTCCGTGGCCCGGAAACGGCCGATCGGGTCGAATGCCTCCAGGGCAAACCCGAGCGGATCGATCCGGTCATGGCAGACGGCGCACGCCTGGTCCGCGCGATGCATCTCCAGGGCCTCGCGCAAGGAGGCCGGTTTCACCGCGCTCTCCGGAAGCTTCGGAACATTCGGCGGAGGCGGCGGAGAAGACTGGCCGAGAACCACGTGATACAGATAATCCCCACGCAAGACCGGACTGGTCCGGTGCGGGCGAGAGGTTTTTGTGAGGACGCAGCCCATGCCGAGAACGCCGCCGCGGTGCTGACCGGCCACGTTCACCTCCCGAAACTCGGGTCCGGAGACCCCGGGAACACCGTAATGCCGGGCCAAGCGCTCGTTGAGAAAGGTGTAGTTCCCCCCCACAATGTCGTCCACCGCCCGATCTTCCCGAAACAGCTTGGAGAAGAAGACCATCGGCTCCCGGTAAAGATCCGCCCGCAGCTCGGGAGTGAACTCGGGGAACTTCTCTCGATCCACGGTGCCGGACACGTCGAAGCCGCTGAACCCGAGCCATTGACCGGCAAACTCCTGGGCGAGGGCATCGGCACGGGGATCCCGGAGCATCCGCCGGGCCTGCTCCGCCAAGACTTCGGGCTTGGTCAGGGCTCCGGTCGCGGCCGCCTGACGCAATCCCGCATCAGGCATTGAAGACCAGAGAAAATAGCTGAGCCGCGACGCCAGTTCCCAGGCAGGAAGAGGACCATCGATCCCGGCGCCAACGCCCGCGACTTCCGTTCCGGGACGCGGCTCCGGCTTGAACAGGAAATTCGGGGAAACCAGGACGCGGACAATCACTTCCCGGGCCGCAGATTCCCGATCCAAGCCAGCGCTCGCCCCTTTCTGGTAAAGCGAGTCGAGGTTGGCGATTTCGTCTCCGGTCAGGGGGCGGCGCCAAGCGCGCGAGGCGAACTCTCCCAATTGCTTCTGGACCGCTCCATCCCACGTCTTCTGTTGCTTTTCGCCAAGGGGACGGGTCGCGGTGAAAGCCCAGTCCATCTTCATGGCCTCCAGTTCCCTGCGCCCCGCCTCCGGCATCAGTTCCGCAAGTTGTTGGTCGCTGAACGAGTAAACGGTGTAGGACGGACCGGAACGGTATATGTTCCCTGCCACCTGCTCCAACAAACGCTCAAACATGTCCGGAAACGCCAAGCGCATCACCTGGAAATCGCCCATCGTCCAGCGCGCGGTCTCTGTCTGGATCTTCCAGACCGTCAACACACCGGGCATGATCTTGCGGACATCCGGCGGAGCGGTTGCGGTCATCGTCCATTGGATCGTGGCCTGGTCAACCTCCGGATTCTGCATGTCCAACTTCGTCACCGCGCGGACCCGCCAGGTATTTTCGGGCAAAGGCAGGGTGAACACTTGCGGGGCCGCCAAGGCGAGCACGTCAGGCTCAATGGTTCGTCCAGGCTGCGGATGTTTTCCAAACGATCCCCGCACCGACTCCAACTCCGCCAACCGCTTCCTCACCTGCTCCGCATCGGCAGGCGGTGAGGGCGCGGCCAAGGCTTTGCGCTGTTTCTCGATCTGCTGGTTCAGCCAGGAAACATAGTTGAACCCTTCCTTGCCCGCCTTGATCTCGATCGCAGTGATCAAGGCAATATCGCCGGCAGGACCATCACCGGTGTCCCCAATGCAGAGATGCACAAATCTCTGCCCCTTGAGATCCACCTGCATCGGATAGGGACGAAGACCATCGGCATCCTGCTGCCTCCGCTGCACGCCCGTGCCCGGCTTCTTGGGATCATTCCAGGACAACAGCTCCGCCTGAATCTTTCTCACCTTCTCCACCACCCCCGCAGGCACTTGCCCGGGCGCCGCCGGATCCGGGCCAGGCAGCTCCCGCCAAGCCACCCGAGTCAGATCGAGAAAACGAGACTTCGGCTCGGTGCTGTTCACCAGGTTCCACCAGTTCTGCAAAAACGCGGAACGAAGCCCCGCCTCCCGGGCCAAGGAATCGAGCGGCACCTGCAAATGCTTGTGCTTCCAACAGGCCAACATGTAGTCCGCCTCCCGCTTATCCTCGAAATCCTTGGGCAGGTGCGGAGCTGATGTCTGCTGATACCAGACATACAAAGCCTGCTGCGCCTGCGCTTTCCACTGCTCGGGTCCCCGCAACCCGATCCGCTGCGGATGAAAACGGATGCCGGTGCCGGGAAGAATCGTCGCCCGATCCGCAATCTGACGGGCCGCCGAGAAATATTGATCGAGCTGGCGCGGACTGAGAAAGAGCACGTCGCCGGTGTTGGAAAACCCCTCGCCTCCGCCGCCATCCGACTGAAAATCCCTGCCGAACCCAAATGCCTGCCCCGTGAGATCGCGGATCGTGAAATCATACTCCGCATTGGTCAGGCGCCGCATCGTCACCTGACCGGGATCGCCCGGCTCACCGATGGAATCGAGTGCTTTCGTCACCCAGGCGACCACCTTCTCCGCGTCGCCAGTCGGGAGCGGCTTGGCCTTGGGCGGAGGCATGTCGCCGCTCTCCACGGAATCGAGCACTTTTTCCCAGAGCTCGAACTCCGTGGCCACTTTCGGGTCCTTGGCCAACTCCCGCAGATTCACCCCGCCCTTGGTTTTGGCACCACCGTGGCATTCGTAACAATGACGCTCCAAGGTCGGCCTGACCGAGTCCCAACCAGGAGCGGCTTTTCCAGAACCGACCCCAAGGACGGCAAGGATGACCATCAAAAAAATGCGTGCGTCGTACAAAACCGATTGTTGGCTGAAGTGAAGCGGGGGCTTCTGCAGAAAATTCACGCTCCCCCGTGGAAGACTCTTTCGCAACCCGGAGTTTATTTCGAGGGTGCCGGATCCGCGGTCTCGATGATCTCTGGCCTCAACTCCAGCCGACCGCTCTCCCCTTCTTCGGAAGGCCGCGCCGGGTAACCGACCCTTTTGGACTCCAATACCTCACCGGTCCGGGCCCGATTCAAGATGATCCGCCCGTCCGCCCCGAACTCCTGCCGCTGCTCTCCGATCCGCCGCACCCAACCGGTGCAAACCCCATAGGCATCGTAGGCGAAGTCGTCCCGCCACTTCCGTCGTCCATCGATCAGCGGATCCGTGTAGGCCTCCAGTTCTCTGGGGCCGGTCCCATCCACCGATTGGATGCGCCGATCCGGGTCGTAGAGCCGCCGCACATTCGCCGGGAAATAGGTGGTCACCAAACCGGGCGCGGAATCGTGGACGCCATTCGACACAAACGCGCCGATATCGACGCGACTGGATACGAGGCGTTCCCCCTCGCGAACCGGACGCCGCTCGTGCCAGCCGATTCTCAGCTCAACCACCGACGATTCCGGGTTCAACGGCTGGATCGATATTCGTTTGGGATCCCCGCGCAGCACCGACCAGCGGAACTGCAGCGGCTTTCCCTGGAGATCCATGCTCTCCCTCGCGCTGACGATCATGCGACGGTTGAACGCCAGCGTCCGGTGCACCCTCGCGATTGCGCCCGGCGTGTCGAACAGTTGTTCCGCACCCGCGGCGGCTTCGTCCAGACCGGGCACCAATGGACTCTCCTCGATCACCCGAAGCTGCACCAAGGGCGGAAGCTCTCCGGGAATCATGCGGTGAGCCAGCCGAACCATCGCCTCCTCATCCAAGCCCGCAGCGTCGAACACGGTGGGATGGGCTTCACCGGCGAAATAATCGGAAACGGTGCCGTGATCCTGCCCGCCACGATAAGTGCGGCGCAGAATCATCTGGAGCGTCGGCATGAGAAGGCCGCTCTGCGCCAAGGCGGTTTTCGCCTCGGGCCGGAAAGCCGCCAAGGTGAGGGCGATGGCCTTGAGAAACGGCTGATCCGAACCGGACGACCCCTGGGAAATCAACAGATAGGGCGTGTTGGCCGGAAAGACGTCCCCAAAGTGATCGGCATCGTGGTCGCGGTGCTCCGGATAAACGTAGAGGTGGTTGCTGCGGAATTGCGCGTGCAGCAGCGCCGGACCGCCCCGGGAAGTGTAGGCGAGCCGCGGCAAACTCCGCCAACGCCAGCTCCCGGTCACCGCAGTCGAGGAATTTCCCAGAGCGACCGCGTTGAAGAGAAAATGGAGCTGAGGTCCCTGGCCCAACCTTCGGGCGGACGCGGCCTCACCGTAAACAAGACGGGTGAACTGCGGAAACACAGCCAGATTCATCGGCGAATGACCGGCATCGCGGTTGTCGTAGAGATCCCCCCAATTCCCCGCCGCCGCGCCCTCGTTGAACCAGCCGCGCAAAAGATCGGCGGCCGCTCCCTGGCCCTCGATGGTCGGGGCGGAGCCGGGAGACGGCTTGGGGAACACGAAAAAACTGCGGAACGCGCCCAACCGGAAATCCCAGGCCGTGTTGCCCTCCTCCACCCTGGCCTCACGGTTTTCCACCCCGGCTGACGGGGCCAAGGGAGGCGGCGGAACGGTCGCCAGTTTCTGCACCTCCTCCAGAAGCCCGTCGAATCGCGGGTCGGTCCACAACCGCCCGAAATCCCGGTCCCCCTGGATCGCTCGGACATCGCGAAACCCGAGCTCCACCGCCCGACGCAAATCCGGCCAGACCTCCTCGTGACGCCCCTGCAAACTGCGGACCTTGGCCCGGTGAAGGTAGGCCAAAGGATCCCGGGGGGCCACCCGGATGAGCTTCTCCAGAGCGCTCTCCGCCGCGTCATAATCCCGGCGCTGCAAGGCCAGAAACGCGTCCCGCTCCAGGTTGCCGAAGAAATCCGTGAGTTCCGGGAAATCGAACACGCTGACCGGGGCCCCTCCCGGATCCGCCTGGCCCGGTGCCGACCCGCCCAAAACCGGACCAAAGGCCACCAAGATCCAAAGCTCCTTCCAGAGGAACCGAGTCCGCAGAGCCGACGAAAACGAGATCATGCGCCCACCCGCCCCTCACCGAATGCGAGGTGGCGACCCTCTCAGACAACCGCCCCATCACCGGTTCGTCAAGATGTTCCCTTGAGTCCACCCTGATGCTGCGCTATCGACTCTCTTCTGCTCCAGCAACGCCGGTGGTCCGGGCCGGGCACTCGGAGCTTTCCCCCCGCAAATTTCGTCATCTGAAAACATGGTAAAGTGGATTCTCAAAAAGATCGTGGGCAGCCAAAACCAACGTCGGCTTCGGCGCTTCTGGCCCATGGTCCAGGAAATCAACCGGATCGAGACCGGGTTGCAATCGCTGCCGGACGACGCTCTGCGCGCCAAAACCGCCGAGTGGAAGGCCTACTTGGCCCGCTATGCCGACGACGTGGAATATTTCTCGCGCCGCAAACTGGAGTCCCTGCCCGCAGGCGAACTCTCCGCTCTGCTCAACAACTGGGGCGACCGGTTGGAATCGTTGTCGAATGACTTCCCCGAAGCCGGCCCCAAGGCAGCTCATCTCCGGAGTCTGGCGACCCATGACGACGCCGCAGCCCGCGCCGAGGCCGTCGTCCAGGTCCAGCAGGAGTATCACGAAATGCGGGACAAGTTTCCCCCGCTCCGGGCCGCTTACCTCGATCAAATCACCACCGAAGCCCTCGCCGTGGTCAAGAACACCGCGCGTCGCCTCAGCGGAACCTCGATCCTGGTCTCCGACCAGCCGTTGACCTGGGAGATGGTTCACTTCGATGTCCAGCTCATCGGCGGCATCGGTCTCCACAAGGGCATGATCGCGGAAATGGCCACCGGCGAAGGGAAGACCCTCGTCGCCACCCTGCCGGTCTTCCTCAACGCCCTGACCGGACTCGGCGTCCACGTGGTCACGGTCAACGATTACCTGGCGCGCCGGGACTCCGAATGGATGGGGCAACTCTTCCGCTGGCTCGGGCTCACGGTCGGCTGCATCCAGAACAATCAGCCTCCCCACGTCCGCCGGGAACAATACCATTGCGACATCACCTACGGCACCGCCAGCGAGTTCGGCTTCGACTATCTGCGCGACAACGGCATGGCCACCTCCGCCTCCACCCAGGTGCAACGGGGCCACTACTTCGCCCTCATCGACGAGGCGGACTCCGTGCTCATCGACGAAGCGCGCACCCCCCTGATCATCAGCGGTCCGGTGGCCTCGCCCATGGCTCCGCAGTTCAAGCGCTTCCAACCGATCGTCCAACAACTGGTCAAAAAGCAGATCCTCCTTTGCAACGGCTTCGCCAACGAAGCCAAGAAGGCCCAGGAAGCTGCGGACTGGGATGCCGTCGGACTGAATCTTTTCAAGGTCAAACTCGGTCAGCCCCGGCACCGCATCCTCCAGCGCATGCTCGAGGAACCGGAGGTCCGCCGCGCTGTCGACAAGGCGGAACTCTCCTTCTACCAGGACACCCAAAAGAAGGAGCTCTTCGCGCTGAAGGAGGAACTCTATTTCACCATCGACGAAAAACAGCACGACGCCGACCTGAGCGAAAAGGGACGCGAATATCTCAACCCGGACGATCCGCAATCCTTCCTGCTGCCCGACCTGGCCGAGGCTTTCTCCGAGATCGATGGCAACGCCGCGCTGGACGATGCCCAGAAGGAAAAGGCCAAGGACGATCTCCAGACCTCCATGGATGGCCAGGCGCAGAAGATGCACTCCATCAGCCAGTTGCTGAAGGCGTATTGCCTGTATGAGAAAGATGTCGATTACATGGTGGCGGACAACAAGGTCGTGATCCTGGACGAAAACACCGGGCGCCCCATGCCCGGACGCCGCTGGAGCGATGGCCTTCACCAAGCCGTCGAAGCCAAGGAAAACGTGCGCATCGATCAGGAAACCCAGACCCTGGCCACCATCACGATCCAGAATTACTTCCGTCTCTACGAAAAAATGGCCGGGATGACCGGGACCGCCGAGACCGAGGCGGCCGAGTTTCACGACATCTATCACGTCGATGTCCTGGTGGTGCCGACCAACCGCCCGATCCGGCGGATCGACCAAAACGACAAGGTTTACAAGTCGCAACGGGAGAAGCTCAACGCCGTGGTCAACCAGGTCCGGGAACGCCATGCCAAGGGCCAACCGATGCTGCTGGGAACCGCGAGCGAGCGCTCCTCCGAAATCCTCTCGAAAATGCTGAGCCGTGAAAAGATCATCCACAACGTGCTCAACGCCAAGCACCATCGGCAGGAGGCGGAGATCGTCGCCCGCGCCGGCATGAAGGGAGCCGTGACCGTGGCGACCAACATGGCGGGCCGTGGCACCGACATCAAACTGGGGCCCAACGTGACCGAACTGGGTGGCCTCCTCGTGATCGGCACGGAACGGCACCCCTCGCGCCGGATCGACCGCCAGTTGCGCGGCCGTTCCGCCCGTCAAGGCGACCCCGGGGAATCGATTTTTTACGTCAGTTTCGAAGACGATCTGATGCGGCAATACGGCGCTTCCGACCGCATGACGAAGCTGATGGAGCAACTCAAGCTCGAGGAAGGTCAGGAGCTTGAGGGCACCCTGCTGACCCGCACCATCGAGATGGCGCAGAAGCGGGTGGAAGAACGCAATTACTTGCGCCGCAAGTGGGTGCTGCAGTACGACGACGTCATGAACCAGCAGCGGTCCGTGATTTACGGCTACCGCAACGAAGTCATCCAAACCGAGGATCCTCATGCCCTCATCCTCGAGGTGATCGAGGAGGCTCTCCCCGCCCGGGTCCAGGAATTCCTGGCCCTGGAGGAAGAAGGAACCGGCACCGGTCACGATGCCCTGATCCACTGGGTGAATATGACCTTCCCCATCCGCCTCACCGGCAAAGCCGCCGATGAACTGCGCGGCAAGGGAGCGGACGAGATCGTGGATCTGGTGGGCAAACGAATCCGCGCCGCCTACGACCTCAAGATGGCCCACGAAAATCCGGACCATGCCGAGGAACTGGAGCGCTACATCATCCTCTCCGCCATCGACAACCTCTGGCGGGAACACCTCTACGCCATGGATGGTCTCCGGGAGGGGATCGGTCTTCGCGCCCAGGGCCAAAAGGATCCACTCGTGGAATACAAAAAGGAGGGATACGACCTCTTTGTCGGCCTGATGGGCAGCATCAAACTGGAGATCCTCAACAATCTCTTCCGCAGCACCACCAACCCCGAGGGCTTCCAATCCTTCCTCGGCAAAATCTCGAGCGGGCGCACCGATCTGGCCACCCTGTTCGGTGAGCGACCGGCTCCGCAGCCCCAGGACCGCATCGCCGCCGCTCCCTCGGCCGCGGCCCAAGACTCTTCGCTGGGCGGCGGCCCCGGTGAAATCGAGCTCCCCCTCCTTCAGATCCAGGTGCGGAGAGAGGCCCCCAAGGTCGGCCGCAACGATCCCTGTTCGTGCGGAAGCGGCAAAAAATTCAAGCAATGCTGCGGCAGAAAAGCCTAGAAAAAGCCGCAATCCCCACTCCGCAATCCACAATTCCCATGCCCACCCAGGACCTGACCATCCTCTTGCTCTTCGTGGCGGGTCTGGGCCTGTTCTGGGTGGAAATGTATGTCCCCGGAGGCGTCATCGGCGCGGTCGGCATTCTGGCCGTCCTCGTCGGGATCAGTCTCGCCTTCGCCTGCCATGGCGTCGCCGTCGGAGCCGCCACCTCGGCCGCCGTGCTCACCATCACCATCCTCATGATGCGACACTGGATGCACCACTTCCGCAGCTCCTTCTTCGGTTCCAGAATGACGAACCGCGCCACCGCGGGTCAGAACGATTATGTGGAAGCGACCCGCACCTTGGTGGGGCAGAAAGGCATCACCGTCTGCAGGCTGCAACCCGGGGGCAAAGCACAATTCGGTGATCAGCGGCTGGACGTCATCTCCCAACTCGAAACGGTCGAACCGGGCTGCGCCGTGGAAATCGTGAAAGTCGACGGCATCGCCATCGTGGTGCGCCCCATTCCCCCGGCAAACGGAGTTTGACAAAGATCCTCGTCCCCAACAATTTCGAAGTCATCATGGATCCCGTTTCCAGCCTGCTGCAGTTCTTCTCATCCTCGAGCTTCGGCTTCATTCTCATCGCCGTCGTCGCCGTCCTCGCGATCGTCTTCTCCTTCATCGTCATCCGGTTTTTCAACATCTGGCTGCGCGCCGTCGTCTCCAATGCTCCGGTCAGCATGCTCACCTTGGTGGCCATGTGGTTGCGCAAGGTTCCGGTTGAATTGATGGTCAACAACCGCATCACCGCCTGCAAGGCCGGGCTCAACATCAACACCGACCAGCTCGAGGCCCACTACCTCGCGGGTGGCGATGTCGATCACGTCATCCTCGCCCTCATCGCCGCCGACAAGGCCGGTCTCGGTCTCAGCTTCGATCGCGCCTGCGCCATCGACCTCGCCGTCAAGGGAACCCGGAAAACCGTCCTCGAAGCGGTCCGCACCAGCATCAATCCCGCCGTCATCGATTGCCCGCCTCAAACCACTCCGGGCGGCATGAACAAGATTGAGGCCGTGGCCCTCGACGGTGTCTCCGTCTTCGCCCGCGCCCGGGTCACCGTGCGCACCAATCTCGATCGGTTCATCGGCGGCGCCACCGAGGAAACCATCATCGCGCGGGTCGGCGAAGGCATCGTGACCTCGATCGGTTCTTCAAAGAGTTACCAAAGCGTCCTCGAAAACCCCGACCACATCTCCAAACTGGTCCTCTCCAAGGGGCTCGATGCCCACACCGCCTTCGAAATCCTCTCGATCGACATCGCCGATGTCGATTTGGGAACCAACCGCGGAGCCAAGCTCCAAATCGAGCAAGCCGAAGCCGACAAGGAGATCGCCCGGGCCAAGGCCGAGGTGCGCCGCGCCGCCGCGGTGGCCACCGAACAAGAGATGCAGGCCAAGGCTCAGGAAATGCGCGCCCGGGTCATCGAAGCCGAAGCCCAGATCCCCCTGGCCATCGCCGAGGCTTTCCGCAACGGACGCCTCGGCGTCATGGACTACACCCGTTACCGCAACATCCTGGCCGATACCGAAATGCGCGAGAGCATCGCGGCCGGTCAGAAGCCGGACGACACGCCGAAATAGGCCGACCGTCTCCTCACCTCGTTCGCGCCCCGCCCCAACCCGCAGCCCGCCGTGATCTTTGCCGAGACCGACTTCCCCTGGGTGATTGCGATGATGGTCGTCATCGCCTTTTTCCAGTGGCTGGTGGCAAAACTGAAGGGGATCGTAGGCTCCGCCCCCACGGAAGATCTCTTTGCGGACGAAGACCTCCAACCTCCCCGACCCAATTCGGTCGGCTCCGCGCCTCCACCGATTCCCCAGCCGTCCTCCCCACCCAATCCTCCCCGGACTCTGCAGGATTGGAAACAGATTCTCGAAGCGATGCGGCAGGCCCAGGTTCTCTCGGCTCAGCCCGCGCCCCCACCCATCCCGGTTTCCGCTCCAACTCCGGCCCCGGCTTCGCTCCCAATGATCGTGCCGCCGGTCGCCCCCGCCACGCGCATGCATCTCCCGGCGCGTCTTCCTCGTCGCCTCCCCGCCTCCGGGACCGCGCGGATCACGCCCCAAGCCATCCGCGACGCCGTGATCCTCAAGGAAATCCTCGACCCGCCGCTCGCTTTGCGGGAAGATGAACCTCGGTGATGGCGCGGATCCGGAAACAAAATTCGAGGTCATGGACCGCCGGACCCGTCAAACCACCCGGGCCCGCCGAGATCGGCCGGACTGAAAAAATCTTAGGCCCGCCCGGTGTGGCCCGAAATCCGCTCCCGAGCGGAGACAACTGAGAAAAACCGGTTTAGAATCGTTCCCAAGTCCACGCGTTCATGGGTCACCAGCTTTTTGTCGACTACCACTTTCACCCGAACTTCCGCTTTGGTCGGCGAGAAGCGAAAAAAGCTTGGCGGATCTGGAACGCCTTCGGTCGGCACGATCTGGGAGTTGTGGTGGTTTCCGAACACAATTGGAAGCGCCCGAGAGAATCCTTTGAACTCTTGGCAAAGCACAGGCCGTCCGGCGCGAGAACCGTTTTGCTGCCGGGGGTTGAAGTCCTGACCCGCGAAGGTCTCGACATCGTCGTTTTTGGCAGTGACCCATCCTGGTATCGCGACCGGGTTGCATCGGGGCTCCTGGAACCCTATCGGCTTAGCGTGGAACAGACGGTGGATCTGATCTCCTCGCGCGAAGGCATGGCCGCCTTTCTTCCCCACCCCTTCACGCGCGGAACCACCGGGGCGGTCGATTTTTACGGGGAAGAACTGGCCGCGACCCTGGCCGGGCGGATCGGGGGGGTGGAAGTGAGCAACAACTGTTATGATGACTGCCTGAAAATGGTCGGTCAGCTCTGTTCCCGGGTGCTGCCGGACACCCATCGCCGCATGAGCTTGACCCAGAGCATCACGGAGGAGTTTCTCGACCTGGCGGGAGCCGGCTTCTTTGCTCACGGTTCGGACGCCCATTTCCCGGGGGAATTGGGTTACGGTTGCCTGATGGACGTGGCCGCCCCGCCGCTCGATCCGCACCACGCCTTCGAGCTCATGACTTCCCACCTGGGCCGTGAATCCCACGCCCGCGCACCCGAAAAAACGGCCTGGCTGCGCGCGTGGCACGTCTCCAAGTCCATGTGGATCACGCTCGCCGAGGCCATGGAAAAGCGATCCATCCGGAAGAACTTGCGCCGCTTCCAAACCTCCCCCAAGCTACAGAAGGACCTCGCCCCCGCCTGAACCATACCGGCTCGGGCCGGGCAGCGAACGGTTCCAACAGAACCAACGGTAGGCACGGTGGGCAGTCTCAACGACTTCGCGGATCTGGAGAGAGAGCGTCAACAGGCGTTCGCCTTGGCTCGCACCCGCTGGCTGGGCGCAGCCGTCAAACCGCTGCAACGCTTCGGCCTCACGGCGGATCACATCACCCTCGCCGGGCTGAGCTTGCTGATCCCTTACGGCTGGTTCTTCGTCTCCCAACCCAAGCTGGCTGCGGGTTTTCTCC
>QQNE01000029.1 GCA_003402735.1 Verrucomicrobiota bacterium | reverse complement strand
CAAAGCGGGCCGATTGGCGGACTTTTTTCCGAACGCAGCTGTTCACGGAATGCTCGCCGCCATCGGAGTGATCATCTGTTCCAAACAGGCTCATGTTGCTTTGGGAGTGACCCCGCACGGGACTGAGCCCCTACTGTTGCTCTGGCAGCTCCCCCATTCCATTCTTCATCTCAATCCGAAGATTGCCCTGATCGGCGGTCTCAGCCTCCTCATTCTCTTCCTGCGGCCGAGGCTCCAAATCAAGGGACTCCAGTCGGTCCCCGGGCCTCTGCTCGTCCTTCTGCTGACGATTCCCCTGGCCACCGCGCTCAACCTCACCGATCCACAAACTTACGAATTCGCGGGTCGAGCGCATGAGAGCGGTCCCCGATTCTTCGTGGCGCTTCCCGGCAACATCCTCTCCGCCATCACCCACCCGGATTTCTCCGTCCTGACCACGCCGGAGAGCATCAAGTGGATCCTCATGTTCGCCCTGGTCGGGAGTCTGGAATCTCTCCTCAGTGCCAGGGCCATCGATCTGCTCGATCCCTACCAGCGCCGCAGCGACCTGAACCGGGATCTGCTTGCGGTGGGGATCGCCAACACGGTCAGTGCCGCCATCGGTGGTCTGCCGATGATCAGTGAGATTGTCCGATCCTCAGCCAACCGGAACCTTGGGGCCAAAACTCGTTATGCCAACTTCTGGCACGGCGTTTTTCTCCTCGTCCTGGTGGCCAGTGTGCCAGCCCTCCTCAACAAAATCCCCCTCGCCGCCCTGGCCGCGATGCTGGTGGCCACCGGTTATCACTTGGCTTCACCAAAAGAATTCCGTCACATGTGGGACCTGGGACGCGCGCAAATCCTCATCTTCCTCATCACCCTGATCGTCACTCTCGCGACCGATCTGCTCATCGGCATGGCGGCTGGCATTGGCGCCAATCTCATCCTTCATTTGTTCTCACGAGCCCGCCCATCCTCGCTTCAGCCCGCCGCGCCGAGCGACACCCGGAGTGAAATTACTCCTCCGCTCGGTTCCGGACAGGTGACGGAGGAACCCTGACGGTCAGGCGAAGCCCGGAGGGTGATCCCGCTTCCATGGCAAACTCGCCGCCGCACTGGGTGGCCCGCGCGCGCATGCCCGTCATCCCGATGCCTGGCGGCCCCACCGTTGCGCGCAATGGTAGACCTCTGCCATTGTCCTCAATCACCAGTCGCAGCGCGGAGTCAGGGTCCGGCGCCAAGAGTTGCACGAGCAATCGGGTCGCCCCGGAGTGCCGTGCGATGTTGGTGAGAGCTTCCTGGGCGATCCGAAAGAGGTGGGTCTCCACTTCATCGTTAAGGCGAAAGGTTAGGTCCGAATCATAGACTGCTTCGAGACCGGTCCGCTCAGCAAATCTCTCCACGAGCCAACGCAAGCCCGCGTCCAACCCGAAATCATCGAGGATCACCGGGCGCAGGAGTTGCGACATCTCCCTGACATTGGCAATGGACTGATCAACGAGACGGATCGAATCGCTGCGGCGCTCCTCGGTGAACTGACCGTGCGCCAAGCACGCCCGCACCGCCGCCAACGATTGCCCGAGCTCGTCGTGCAGCTCGTGAGAAAATCTCCGGGCCGTCTCTTCCTGGCTGCGGAGCATGTGCCAGGACACTCTCGTCAGTTCGTCAGACTGGGCCTCGAGCCTCCGGATCCCCTGGGCAGCAAAACGGATGGTGGCCAACGCGCAGAGCGAGGCCATTCCGAAACAGGCGCCCAAGAGCAGGAACGTCTGATTGGCAAACTGGGTGGACTGCCGTTCCATGCTGCTCTCGGCATCGCGAAGCCGCTGGGAACTGGACTGCAACAGGGAATCCACCCGGGCCACGACATGATCATGGTGGGTAAAGATTCGCTGCGTTTGAGCGGTCGAAAGCGGTTCAGCGCGGGAAACCGCTTCCCGAGCCGCCGTGGTGAAGGCTTGAATGTCCGCCTGCAACGCCTGCCAGGAAGGATCCGGGGCCAGCTGGGCGCCCCCACCCAACAGCGCCGCCAAGGCACCGTCCACTGCCTGCAAATCCCCCATCAAACCGGTCGGTCCTCCCTCGGCGGAGAGATTGACCAAACGGTGGAGAATCTCCGTGAGCGCGTTCTGCTCAACCTGCAACTCGTGCAAGAGCCGAGCCATGACGAGTTGTTCCTGCGCCACCAAGGCATGCCCCCGCCGGATCGCCTGACTCTCCCGGGTCACCACCAACGCCGCCGCGGTCAACAAGACGCCCACCAGGGTGAATCCGATCGCCAACGCCCGGAGAATGCCACGGTCGGTGAACCGACCACCCCAGTTTGCCGAGGCCCCACCGTCTGGCTCAAATCGACTCATCCCCGCCTGCCATCAGTCGATCAACCCGTTGCGCATCGCGAAGCGCACCAGTTCACCGATCGAGTGAAGGTTCAATTTTTCCATGATCCGTCCACGATGCGCCTCCACGGTGTAAACGCTCAGGGAGAGGGCGGTCGCGATCTCTTTGTTCGTCTTGCTCTCGGCGATCATCTGCAAAACCTCCCGTTCCCGGGAAGAGAGCAGATCGATCGGGTTCGTGACATGCTTGCGGTAATCGTCCAACACCGCCTCGGAAATCTCCGGGCTGAGATAGCCCTGGCCCTGGGCGACGCCACGCACTGCGGCCAGCAGTTCCCGTTCGCCGGAGTCTTTCAGCAGATAACCGCGGGCACCGGCACGGAGGATTTCCCGAACATAGACCGCGTCCTTGTGCATCGAGAGGGCGAGGACACGGACCTTGGGAGAATCCCTGGCGATGCGCCGGGTTGCCTCAATCCCGTTCAGGTCTGGCATGGTCACGTCCATGATCACGATTTCCGGCTGCAAGGCCGCGGTCATCTCCGCGGCCTCGCGCCCGTTCGAGGCCTCGCCGACGACTTCGATGTCGGGCTGCGCGGACAGCAGCATGCGGAAGCCGCGGCGGACGACCGCGTGATCGTCCGCGAGCAAGACGCGAATTGCGCTCTGCGACCGATTCAAACGGATTATTGAGCTGGAGGAGGAACCGCAGCCGGGGCGGGCGGTGGGTTGGGGACGGTGCGGGAGTATTCGATGATCTTCTCGATCAACTCCTTACCGGCCGCCGACCAATGCCCCTGCCCCTCGAACAGGATCTGCCGCATCGAGGCGCCGTAATACACGGCGTTCGCCTTGTCCGCCGGTCCGATGCCGCCGCCCTCGATGGCTGCGCCCGCGTAGAGACCGCCGGCCTCCGAGTAAACCAGGATCGGTTCCTTGATGGTGTCCGCCTTGAATTCTCCGCCAGCACTGGAGGGACCCGCCGTGGCCCGAAGATTCACGCCGAGTTTGGCCCCGCCCCCCTTCAGGAGTTCCATGCCGCGGTCATCCATCAACAGCAGCACGCTGTCGGACTTCTGCCCGCCGATCTGCAGGCCGTAACTCCCTTCCACATTGGAAACAAAGGCAGGGGGACTCCAGGCACCGGTCTTGGGATCCCGCACCGTGGCCAGTCCGCTTCCCGCCTGAAAGCCAAACCCAAGCCCCGCCTTGATCTGGTGGATGATGATCACCCCCCGTGCGTTCGCCAAAATCTGGGCGGGAATCCGCCGACTGCGATTCCGCTGAAGCGCCACGAGGTAATCGGTCGCGTTGCGGATCTTGATATCGAGCTTCTCCGGATCCTTCTTAAATGCTTGCCCCTGCGCCAGGTCCGGCACCACGAGCATTGCCAAGGCCAGGAAGACCAAGCTCGGCAAGGTCACAGTCCGGTGAAACGCCAAATGAGAGAGAGTGTGTGTTTTCATGATGGAGAACAAGACGCCAGGATTTCTTGCACTGGCCGTCCTGACAGAAGATCTTTCCTCGAAAATCGCCTCACCTGCAAGCATGCTTTCGTCGGACGCTTGAGTCTCATTGCCCCTCGCACGCCTTGCCCATCATGCGTTTCCCTCTCCTCTTCACCGCTCTCGCCTCCGGCTTGCTGTTGAATTCCTGCGTTCCCGATTCAACAAGCAAGACCACCGCACAGCTGCAAGAGCGCGTCAAACGGCTCGAGGAACAGCTCCAGGAGAATGAACTCCAACTGACCGAGACCGAAGTGGCGGCCCGTGAAACGGTCGCCCTCATCCGAGACCGGGTGCAACAGCTTGAGCGCAGCGCCGCCGAGGGAACTTCCGCTTCCGGTGGCGTCCAGGAGGCCATCGCCCGCCAGTTGGAACTGACCCAGGCACAACTCATGGAGTTCCAGGGCGCCATCAATTCCCTCCTCGAGCTCACCCATACCGGCCAGAACTGGATCCGTTTCGGCCTCGGCTACGCCGGACATGCCGTCGCACGGACGCCACACGGTTCCTTCCTGGTCGAGTTGCGTTCCCAGGAACCCGCCAAGGACGGAAAGGGCCATGTCGTCAAACTGCGGATCGGCAACAGCACCAGTCTCACGATTCACAAATTCATGTTGTCCGGTCACTTCGGAGCCCCCCCGCCAGAGCCCAAAGCGGGCACCGCCCCCGCCCCGGAGACCCAGAGAGAATGGGAGAGCCGCCTCCGCCCCTTCGAGCAATCCTTCACCACCGTTCTCCCGAATGCCTCCTGGAAAGAGGTTGATCTCCTCTTGCCCGCGGAAAGGCTTGCCGATCTCCGCTTCATTCGGATGCGCATGGAAGTCGAGCGCGCCAGCCTCCCCGAGGCGACCGAGTCAGGGCCCGAACGTCTCCGGATTGGCCTCGAGTCGAAAGGTGGCTTTATCCTGCACACCGATCACGGCTCCATCATCATGGCTCTCGAAGGCCATCGCAAAACTGCGGATGGACACGAACTCCAGGTTCGCTTCGGAAATCCGCTCGGTCTCACCGTGACCCGGTGCACCTTGCAAGGTCGGCACGGACCCGAGCCTCCCAAGATCGAAGCCTTTTCCGACTTCGAGAAATACCGCTTCGCCTTGTCCGAATGGCAACAACGGGTGCGCCCCTTCGATCTGGATGTCCCCGGAGAGCTGTTGCCCTTCACCTGGAACCCGAAGACGCTCAAATTTCCCACCAAGGATCCCGCCGAGCTCGCCTTCATCGAGTGCCGATTGCTCGTCAAAAACGTCAGCCTGCGGCAACCCTGACAGGGTTCGCTCAGTCTGATTGCCCGAACCAGAGATCCCTTCGTTCCGTCTGCCAGATCCGAGTGGTTCCATCGTCAGCCAACTGCAAACGGTAAGTGCCGTAGTCCTCAAACCTGTAGGTCAGCTTCAGTTCCATGGTCCCGTCCGGAAGCACCTTCCCATTCAGACTCGCCAACACGTTGGAAGAATCGCTGGGACGATAGACCTGCCCCGTCACCGCGCCCGATCGGTCATTGATTTTGAGGCGGATCTCAATGGCTTTGCCGTCCCACTGCCCCCGGAAAACCCGTTCCCTGGCCTCGGCAAACGGCACCCAGGTGAGCCAGCAGACCAAAAGCCCGACAAACACGTTCCGCTTCATGACACCCTCTCAGTCAACTTCAGCCCGTTCAGCGAATTGTCGAGCGGAGTCTCAGGAGTCTCTTGAAATCCGCCGGGATGTCGAACCTGAGGAACTTGCGGCCGAAGCAAAGCCCTTTCAAACCCTGCGCGGAGCCAAACTCCAAGGCTTTAGCACTTCCCAAAACAAGGGCCTCCGCGGCGTCGCTGAGGATTTCAACAGGCTCTCAGGGAACCGCGTCGTCTGATTCCCAGGCGTCGCCGCACTCGACACCGCGCCGGAGGGAATAAGCGAGGTGCGGCGTGTAGAGTTCCGGCTCCAGAAGAAAGGAATCGTGCCCTTTTTCAGAATGCACCGTGATGTGCATGGCCGGCACCCCGGCTTGCTCGAGTTGCTTCACCAACTCAGCCTGCTCTTCAGGGTAAAAACAGTAATCGGAGTCGATGCTGAACACCAACCAGTGATGCCCGGCCCGACGACTGATGGAAAACAGTTCATGACTGTATTGCACCCCCGCATCTTCCAGGGGATCGAAACGAAGCCACATGTCACAGATACGGAGGTAAGTGTTGGCGTCGAACCGCTTCACGAACTTTTTCCCCTGGTGGAGCATGTAGCTCTCCACATTGTGTCCCACCCGATACCAAGCGAGTTGATCTCCGGACTGCACCAATTCGCCTCGGGCGCGGCGCTCGATCGAATCCAGGTGCACAAAGGTCTTGTGGCTGATCATCCGGGCCAACGCCAGCCCATACTCCGGCGCGGGGCCCCCGTAGTAGTATCCTCCGCGAAAGTGCGGATCGTTTTCGATGGCGATGACTTGCTCAAAGACGGTCAGGCGCGTCAGGACCGTCGTGCGCAACCCACTGGCAATCGAGACAACCAGCCGGACCCGTTCTGGAAACATCGTGGCGAAATTGAGGGTGAGCAATCCCCCGATCGAGGCCCCCACGACCGCGTGCAACTTCTCGATCCCCAGATGATCGAGCAACAGAGCCTGGGAACGAACCACGTCCCCGGTGCCGACGTTGGGGAAATCCGGTCCATACTGCCGCCCAGTCGCGGGATTGAGCGAAGTGGGTCCGGACGAGCCGTAACAGCCGCCGAGGTAATTGGCGCAGATGATGAAAAAACGATCCGTGTCCAAGGCCCGTCCCGGACCGATGAAGGGCGTCCACCAACCGTGATGACATTCCGCTGTCCATCTGCCGGCCAGACCGGGGATCTCCTCACAGATTCCGCTGGCGTGGTGGCTCCCCGACAGCGCGTGAAAGACCAGGATCGCGTTGGAACGCTCCTCGTTGAGCGTTCCATGGGTTTCATACGCCAGCACCAACTCATCCAATTCGGCTCCGCATCCGAAGCGGAACGGCTGTCCGGGGCTGGCGATCCGGGCAAACTTGGTTTCCACCGGAAAAACGTGGGGCGACGACATGCGGACCCTTACGATGGCGGCAAACCCGTTGGCGGCAAGCGGAGAAAGCGCCGCCCATCAGCGTTTGCGCTTGAGCACCTCGACCTCCAACGAGGAGGGGGCAGGTTTTGCCGATCCGGTGATTTTCTCCCGCAACAACCGATCCAATTCCTGGTAGAGGGACTGGAGCTCCTGCAATTCCTCCGGCGCTTCGGGTTCCGGTTGCTTCGCCTCCCGGACCCCAATTTCCTGCCGGACCTTAGCGATCTTCGCCTCAATCAGCGGATCGTAATCCAGGCTCTCCACGGCGACCGGGGCGAGCGCGGGGGTCGGCGGACTCACTTTGTCGAGCGCTTCCCGCCAGTAGAGCGGCGGTTTCCAATCCCTCCCCAACCGTTTCCGCAAATCGTCCGCCCGGCTCGCCAGGGACAAGGCCTCCTCGGGTCGACCCAACTCGCGCGCGGCCAGGGTTTGACCGTAAAGCGCCACGGCTTGGGCGGACTGGTCGCCCGCCTTCTCAAAAATCGGCAGGGCCAGCGAAAACGCATCCCACGCCCCGCCTGGATCACCGGCATAGCGATAGGCACATCCGGACCGCAACAACAGATCCGCCAAGGTCCGCGGAGTGTCCGCATACTCGACGGCGCGGTTGTAGGACTTGATGGCTTCCCCGTTTTCCCCCTTCTCCAACAACAAATCTCCCGTCAAACTCCACGCCGCCGCTGCGTCCCGGGTGAACCACTCCTGCCACCCGGCAATCACGCTCCCCTCCTCGAGAGCGGGGATCACTTCCCGCAACATCCGCGCCCGGTTCTCCGAGCGATCCCGCCCTTCCCGGAACTCGATCTGCGCCTTGAGGCTGCGGTGCAACCCGGCCGCGGTGCTGCCGTCGCGCTCCAGGCTCACCATCGCGGCCGTGAGAATGGCCGACGCCCGCTCTTTCCTCCCCGTCTCCTCCGCGAAGCTCGCCCGAATCAAATCCCACCTCGCCCTCTCCGCGACGCGATCGACGGGAGCCGGTTGCATCCGCTCCACAGCCTTGCTGAAAAATCCATCGACCAACGGAATCAAAAACGGCCGCGCCCGCGCCAACTCCTGGAGTTTGACCGCCCGACTCTCCAATTCCTCCCCGGCCGCAGGTTGATCCGTCAACCAGGAAACCATCAGCTCCACACTCTGCGTCCACTCCGGTCCGGGCGAGATCGTCGCCAAAATCTCAAACGCTTCCGCCTCACGGGATTGCGGATCGCGCACCGGAATCTGGGTCCAGAAACCGATGGCCCGGGCAAGCTCGGCCTTGGCCGTTTCCGCATCGCCATGACAACGTGCCGCCACCGCCAGCAGGGCGTGAAGCCGGTAAAGCTCGCTCCCGAACTCCCCCGGAGATGCGGATTCCAGCGCCGCGCCAGACTGGCGCAACCATTCGCGCGCCTCCTCCGGCTCCCCCGGCAAGTGGCTCTCCGCGCGGTCGAGCCAAGCCTTCAACGCCAACCGCAACGCCTCCGGGCTCCCGGCAAAGGGAGAAACCACGACCTGCATCGGCTCGGGAACCGGCTCGGGTTTGGGTTGCGCCACCGCCACCTCCGTTCCAACCGGCTGCGGCCCCGGCGGAGGAAGCGCCGAAGTCGGCTGCAACTTGTCCGGCGGATCCAATTCTGTTCGGCTCGGGCGGAAAGTGGCCAGGAACGACTCGACATCCCGTCCCCATCCCCCGGCATACCCATCGTTCCCCCGGATCAAGCTCAGGTGGATGTTCTCCCGGAAACTCCAGAGGCCTGACAAGGCCATCGCCGCCGCTCCCGCGACACAGGCCACGCCGCGCTCGCGCGCCAACCGGGTGGCCCGCCGATCCACAAAATAGACCAACTCCTCGACTCTCACCCCAAGGACCAAGGCCAGCACCGCCGTCACCGCCGCCGCCACGCCGCCCGGCCCTTTCGCGCTGATCCAACGCTCCTGATCCGCCTGACGCAAATTCTCCGGGAAGCACGGCTTTTCGTAAGCTTCCCTCCCCGCCCCGTCCGGGACCGGTTCACCCTCCAAAACCACCGGAATCACCACGGCCCGAGGTCGCGCCGCATAATACACCTCCAGCTCCGCCGCGATCCATCGGGAACTCGCCGCCGCCGCACTGCACAACAAAATCATCATCTCTCCCGAACGGATCATCTCCCGAACCTCCTCAGGGATATCCGTCACTCGCGGATTCTCAGCCTCGTGCCGTACCATCGTCCGCCCACGGGCAAACCGAAGGCGATCCGCTGACAATGCCACTCCCTCCGGAACCCGGAACCGCTCAAACCCCTCCTGCAGCAGACGCGCCTGCTCCTCGTCGCGCCGCGTCGCTGAAAGGTAGATGGTGTTCGGGGTAGGCATGTCGGGGTTTCAAACCTGACCTCTCGTCAGCTCTGAAAATCAGGAGCCAAGGATCATTAACCCCAAGGCCTACACTAGCATGAATCCAAAAGCAAGTGCGGGATTTTGTCAGGATCCCCAGCGCTCCGCCCAGCCCGAAGGGACCGAGCGGATTCCCGAGAGATTTGGGCAACGCCAGGAAGGGACCCGCCGACACCGATCGGCGAGGAGAGGCTTCGATTTGGGGGTCGGGACGCAAGGGACGATGCCGCGATCCCGCTGGGATCCTCGAAATCGAAATCGAAATCGAAATCGCTGTCGAAATCGGAGCTTTGATCGGCAGGCTTCGATCCCGAGTTCGATTTCGATTTCGATAGGATTGTTGGAAGCGAGGGACGATGACGCGATCCCACGAAAATCCTCGATTTCGATAGGATTGTTGGAATGCGAGGGACGATCCCGCGTTCCCCCGAAAATCCTCGAAATTGAAATCGAAATCGCCGTCGAAATCGGAGCCTCAATCGGCAGGCTTCGATCCCGAGTTCGATTTCGATTTCGATTTCGATTTCGATAGGATTGTTGGAATGCGAGGGACGATCACGCGATCCCACGAAAATCCTCGAAATCGAAATCGAAATCGCCGTCGAGATCGGAGCCTCAATCGGCAGGCTTCGATCCCGAGTTCGATTTCGATTTCGAAATCGATAGGATTGCTGGAACCCGGGGGAATCGCTGTCGCAATCCGAGCCTCATCGGTCCGCGGTTCGGAACGATCGTTTGGACCGCGAGGGTCCGGGAAATCAACGGCCCGCCGGTCCCGACTCACGACCTTTCTCCCCACAATCCTCGCGGTGCGCCCCAGTCACAGGGCCGCGAGAAGCTTGTCGTGAATCCGGTCGAATCCGCCGTTGCTGAACACGATGAGAACATCGCCCTCCCGGGACTGCTGGGCGAGGCGCGACACGATCGCATCCGCGTTCGGCTCATGATAGGCCTCGACCCCACGCGCCACCAACTCCCGGGCCACCAGATCGGGATCAAGCCGGTTCTCCGGCGCAACCTTCTCCGGATTTGGCACCGAAGCGATGCAGACCCCATCCGCTCCTGACAGCGCGCCCGGAAGATCGCTTTGGAAGACCCGCCGACGCGTGGTGTTGGATCGCGGCTCGAAAATGGCCCAAAGCCGACGGCCCGGAAATTTCCGCCGCATCCCAGCCAAGGCCTCTCGCATGGCGGTCGGATGATGTCCGAAGTCGTCGATGACCAGAACGCCGCGCGCGGTCTCGCCGCGGATCTCCTGACGCCGCGCCACCCCGCGAAAGCTGCGGAGAGCGTGGACCGATGGCTCGAGAGCGAACCCCACCGCACGGGCTGCGGTCAGCGCCATGGTGGCATTCCGCACATTGAACTCCCCCGCCATGCCGATCTCGCAAATCTGGCCATCGATCTCAAAACGGGAAGCTTCCGGCAAATACTCCGCCCCTTGAATCCGCACCTCGCAATCCTCGCTGAAACCGACCGTGATGACCCTGGCGAAACAACCACGGGCAACCTCGCGACAGTTCGGGTCGTCGCCATTGATCACCACCACCCCGTTGGCGGGAACAATGTTCAGGAGCCGCCGGAAACTCAGCTTGATCGCGTCCAGATCCGCAAAGATGTCGGCGTGATCGAACTCGATGTTGTTGATGACCACGACCTCCGGCAGATAATGAACAAACTTGGAACGCTTGTCGAAGAACGCGGTGTCGTATTCGTCCCCTTCCAGGATCACGAAATCGGTGGCCCCGCTCAAGCGACACCCCATCCCGAAGTTGGCCGGCAACCCTCCGATCAGGAAGTCCGGCTCGGCCCCAGCGGATTCCAAGAGCCAGGCGAGCATCGAGGTCGTGGTGGTCTTGCCGTGGGTCCCTGTCACCACCAGGTTTCGCTTCCCGCGAAGAAACTGCTCCTTGAGCACCTCGGGCAGGGAGACGTAGGCGAGTTTGCGGTTGAGCACTTCCTCCACTTCGGGATTTCCCCGGCTGATCGCATTCCCGATGACCATGAAATCGGCGTCCGACGGCAGATTGGTCGCCGCGAAGGGCGTGAGAATCTCGATCCCCTTCGATTCCAGAAAGGTGGACATTGGAGGATACACGGCATGGTCGGAGCCACTGACCCGGTGCCCGAGTTCCTGTAGGGCCGCCGCGACCGCCCCCATCGCCGTGCCGCAAATCCCCATGAAATAGAAATGTCTCGGGTCTTCCGTCGTCCTCATCGTTTTTGGCGGGCCCATCCATACGTCAGCCTCACTGGGCGCGAAAGCGCTTTTTGCTTTGTCCCGAACCTGGCCATTGCGTTGTTGTGCTCGTTGTTGTCGCTCCGTCATGGCTGATCCCAGTCCCGTCCCTTCGCCGCCGGTCTACTGGCTGACCCGTTTTCTCCTCCTCAGGCTGTTGGGGCTGGTCTATCTCGTCGCGTTTCTTGTGGCCGCCTGGCAGTTCCTGCCTCTGGCGGGCGAACACGGACTCACCCCCGCCCCCGCGTTGCTCCGCGCCCTCGAACAATTCCACGGCGGCAAATGGAACGCCTTCCGCGAGGTGCCCACGCTTTTTTTCTGGAACAACTCGGACTCCTTCGTCCATTCCATGGCCTGGACCGGGGTGGCGCTCTCGCTCGTGGTTCTCTGCGGGTTTGCCAATGTTCCGGTGCTCGTCGGGCTCTGGTTTCTCTACCTCTCCTTTCTCCACGCCGGCGGGCTCTGGTATGGTTATGGCTGGGAAACCCAGCTCCTCGAAACCGGTTTCCTCGCCATCTTCCTCGTTCCCCTTTTCGATCCTCGCCCGTTCCCCAAATCGCCCCCTCCCATCGTCATCATCTGGCTCTATCGATGGCTCATTGTTCGGATCATGCTGGGTGCGGGTCTGATCAAGATCCGGGGCGACGAGTGCTGGCGCGACCTCACCGCACTCTTCTATCACTATGAAACGCAGCCCGTGCCAAACCCTCTCAGCCCCCTGCTGCACGCGGCCCCTGGATGGTTTCACCGGATCGGCGTCCTCACCAACCATTTCATCGAACTCATCGGCCCGTGGTTCGTCTTCTGGCCCCGCCTGACCCGTCCATGGGCCGGTCTCCTGCTGATCCTCTTCCAGGTGACGTTGATCTGCAGCGGCAATCTCTCGTTTCTCAATTGGCTCACTCTGATCCCGTGCCTCGCCTGTCTGGACGACTCCCTCTGGACGCGCATCCTGCCACCCTTCCTCACGCGACGCGCCCGGGAGGCCGAAGTTTCCCAACAACGCTCTCGGTTCCAGTTCTTCACGAGCGTCGCCTTCGCCTGCGCCGTTGCTTGGCTGAGCCTGCCAGTGGTCCGCAACCTCCTCTCCCCGAACCAAGCGATGAACACCTCGTTCGACAATCTCCACCTCGTGAACAGCTATGGCGCGTTCGGGTCGATCGGTCGGGAGCGATACGAATTGATCGTTCAAGGGACCCGTGAGGACATTCCGACCGAATTTGCCCAGTGGAAGGAGTATGAGTTCAAGGTCAAGCCGGGGGATCCGATGCGCGCTCCTGCCATCATCACGCCCTATCATCATCGGCTCGACTGGCAGATCTGGTTCGCCGCGATGGCCTCACCCGAGCACTATCCTTGGACCGTCGCGTTGGTCTGGCACCTCCTCCAAAACGATCCCGCCACGCTCGGTCTCCTGGCCAACAACCCCTTTCCAGATGGACCGCCCAAGTTCATCCGCATCTTGCGCTATCGTTACGAATTCACCCCCCCGGGTGATCCGAACGGCGCCTGGTGGAAGCGGGAACGTCTCGACATTTGGCTCCCTCCCATCTCCCTGCAAAACCACGAGGTCCGCAATTTCTTGCAAGGCCAGGGTTGGATTCCCGCCTCATAAACACCAAGTTTGCCCATGGACGATCTCTTCCAGTCCGATGCCCCTGACGAACCTTCGGCACCGGCCGCCCCCAAGATGCCTCTGGCAGCTCGGATGCGACCGCGAACCCTGGACGATTATGTCGGTCAATCCCACATCCTCGGCCCGGGGCGCCTCTTGCGGCGCGCCATCGAGGCGGACCGGTTCTCCTCGCTGATTTTCTACGGCCCTCCCGGTGTCGGCAAAACCAGCCTGGCCCAACTCATCGCCCAGTCGACCTCGACCCGATTCGTCAACCTCAGTGGCGTCGAAAGCAACGTCGCCGAAATCCGGCAGGCGGTCGACAACGCCGCTCTCTTTCTCCGGACCCGCAACCAGGCCACCACGCTCTTCGTCGACGAGATCCACCGCTTCAACAAAGCCCAACAAGATGTGCTCCTGCCCCACATCGAACGCGGCACCATCCGCTTCATCGGAGCGACCACGCACAACCCGTTCTTTTACATCAACAGCCCGCTGATCTCGCGTTCGCAGGTCTTTCAGCTGGAGCCTCTCACAAACGAAGACTTGGTCCAGCTCATCTCCCGCACCCTGGCGGATCGCGAACGCGGGCTCGGCCTCACCCCAATTCGCATGGCCCCGGAGGCTGCCCTTCACCTCGCCAAATGCGCGGATGGCGACGCCCGAAAGCTCCTCTCCTCTCTCGAACTCGGCGTCCTGACCACGCCGCCAGATCCTGACGGATGCATCGATTTCACCCTCGAAGTCGCCGAGGAATCCATCCAGCAGAAAACGGTGGTCTACGATGGGGATGGCGACGCGCATCACGACACCATCAGCGCCTTCATCAAATCGATGCGCGGGAGCGACCCGGATGCTGCCCTGTATTGGCTGGCCAAAATGCTATACGCCGGCGAGGATCCGAGATTCATCGCCCGCCGCATTGTGATCGCCGCCAGCGAGGACGTCGGCATGGCCGACTCCAACGCTCTCCGGGTCGCCCTCGCCGCCCACCAGGCCGCCGAATTCATCGGGATGCCGGAGGCCCGGATTCCCCTCGCTCACGCCACGGTCTACATCGCCACCGCACCGAAAAGCAACCGCGCCTACACCGCCATCGACGCCGCCCTGGCGGATGTCCGCAACGGTCGCACCCTCGCCGTGCCACCGCATCTCCGCACCAAGAGCCGAAAGAAACTGGCGGCCGCCAGCGGCACGGAGGAATCGGAGTTGATGTATCGCTACGCTCACGATGATCCGGACGGCTACATCCCGCAAGCCTACCTGCCCGAGGGACGCCGTTACTACGAGCCCTCCGAGAATGGTCTTGAGGCCAGGGTCAAGGAACGGCTCGATCACTGGCGCAAACTCTTCGAGCAGGCAGCACCGCCCAAACCGTGAGCATTCGCTCCGGCACCGTTTCGCTGCAAGGGCAGCGTCAACTCAAAGACCGTCCATTCCCCCTCGTCCGGCCCCAACCGCAGTTCGCCGCCATGCGCCCGGGCGATCTCCCGGGAGAGGGACAAACCGAGGCCCGCTCCCTCCCCGCGCGTCCGGGTCCTGGCCGGATCGACCCGATAGAAACGCTCAAAAACCCGTTCCCGTTCGCCCAAAGGAATTCCCGGGCCGGTATTCGCCACGGTCAACACCGCCTGTCTGTCGCGCGTTTCCAGACCGAACCGCACCGAACCCCCGGGCCGGTTGTAGCGAATGGCGTTGGTGGCGAGATTCTGGAGCAACTGGTGCGCCAGGATCTCATCCACGGGAACGGTCACGCCCGAGGCAACACTGCGTTCAATCGTCAACCTGCCACCGGCAAGAATCCCGGCGTCGTCGGCCACCTCCTCCACCAGGGCGCTGAAATCGATGGGTTGCGGATCGACCGGGAGATGCCCGGCGTCCGCTTGGGACAACATCAAGAGTTTCTCGACGATGGCTTTGAGGTGCTCGACCTCCTCCAACAGAACCACTTCGAGGACCCGGTCCGCACCTGAATCGGGCGGGACCTTCTGCAAGGCCTGTTCCAGTTCTCCCTGAAGCACCGTCAATGGCGTGCGGAGCTCGTGCGCTGCATCCGCAGTGAACCGACTGGCCTGCTGAAAGCTGGTCTCCAGTCGACTCAACATGGCGTTGAAGACTTCCACGAGTCGCTGAAATTCGAAGTCATACCCCCTCATGGCCACCCGCTCATGCAGCCCGCGGGCGTCGATCGATTCCACCGCCGAGGTCAGCAGCTGAACCGGGCGCAGCGCGCGCCCCGCCAGAAGCCAACTGGCCGCGGCCACGAGCAACAAGACCAAGGGCAGACCAAACAGAAACGATCGGCGCAAGTCTCGCATCCCGCTCTCCAATCCGTTGAGATTGGCCGCGATCACCAGAGTGGCAAAGGGATTTCCCATCACCCCGATCCGCCAGGTCTGCCCCCCACCCGGCGAAGTCAGAAAGACCGGATGCAGGCGGGGCAAAGGTGGATTGTCCCGCGAAAGCGGTTCCCCCGGACGTGGCGGCGCACGATGCAGGCGATGCACCGGGTCCAACTCCGCCTCGGTCGAGACATCGATCGGACCAGGCGCCGGAAACCGATCCGGCTCGAGATCCTCCGGCCAATCCGGGGAACGATAAACTTCCCGACCGCCCTCGTCCCGGACCAGCAACAGGTAACGCTGCGCCCCGTCGTCGCCGATGAATCGGAGCGCATTTTCGAACCGCTCCCAGTGATCCCTCCCGAACACCCGATCCAGATTGGCGGTCCCCAAGCTGCGCACCTCTCGGTCGAGACGGGCCATCTGAATCTGGTAATTCACCTTCCAGGCCACCGAGCCGCACAAAATCAGGAGCCCGGCCGTGAGCGCTGCGGATCCCACCGCGAGCTTGGTGCGGAAACTGGCCCCACTCATGCCAGGCCCTCCTTCCGGAATCGGTAGCCGACTCCCCGGAGCGTTTCGACCAACGGATGCGCCGGGTCATCGCCGATCTTGCGCCGCACCCGCTGGATGTAGACATCCACCAGGTTGGTACCCGGATCATGATGATAGTTCCAGACCCGTTCACAGAGCTGCGTCCTGGTGAAGACTCGGCCGGGGGAATGCATCAAACAGGTCAGCAGGGCGAACTCGCGCGCCGAAAGTTCGATCAGCTGACCGGACCGACTGACCTCCCTTGTCATGAGGTTCACTGTCAGATCCCCGGCGTGCAGCACACTCGTTCCACGCTCGGATGACCGCCGCAAGAGCGCGTGCACCCTGGCAATCAACTCATCCAGGTAGAACGGCTTGGAAAGATAATCGTCCGCCCCCAGGTTCAACCCCTCCACCCGCTCGTGCGGCGAACTTCGGGCCGTCAACAACAACACCGGCACGTTGTTGCCCGCCTCCCGCAATCGACGCAAGATGCTCAGTCCGTCAGGCCCCGGGATCATGATATCCAGGAGAATCGCCTCGTAGGGCCCTTCCAAAGCCAGGGCCAAGCCTTCGGAGCCGTCCCGAGAAACATCGACGACAAACCCATGCTCTCCCAGAGCCTTGGCCACAAACTCGGCGATCTTGCGGTCGTCCTCGATGAGGAGAATCTTCACGCCCACAAGATACCGTCATTCCCGCCCATCGCTCAATCTCCGAGCCGAAAGATGACAACATTGTCATCCATCGACCACCGCGTTTGTCATTGTGGGGGCGATATTCTCAGACGATGAAGCGTTGGATTGCCCCATTTGTTGCCGCTTGGCTCCTCCTCGCCCACGGGCCGCTGGTCTCTGGGCATGAGGCCATTCCCGACGGTCCTGCCGCACGTGAGGCCCTCAGACGCCACATTGAGGAGTCGTGGCGGAGCGCACAAGAGAACCCCGCCGCTCCCTCCCAGTCCGCGCTCCCCGTCAAAATCGCCGCCCAGGGCCCCGCCCAAAATCAGCCCCCGGACGCACCTCCGCAGGCCGCGCCCTTCCAAGGTTTCCTGCCAGCAATCGAACTTTCCTGGGATGCATCCTATCTTAACATCGCCTCCGACGGTCTCCCCGCCCATCCCATGATGATCGGCATCACCGCCTGGCAGCAACAGGTCCCGCTCCCCCAGGCCTATTCCGGCGCGAATTCCTGGCGGATTCCCCTTCACCCCAAACCAGCCTCTCAACCCGCCATGATCGAGGGGCGCTTCCTCCGGGGCGCAATCGCGCTGGCGGTGAACGGCATTCCCATTTTCAATCCGCAGAACAATCGCGGGGAAATTTCCTATGAGATTGGCGAACTCGACCGCTGGGGCGGTCACTGTGGTCGGGCCGACGATTATCACTACCACATCGCCCCCCTGCACCTCCAAACAACCGCCGGCAAGGGGCAACCGATCGCCTTCGCCCTGGATGGTTACCCAATCTTCGGCCTCACCGAACCAGACGATTCTCCCGTGACCGGTCTCGACGCCTGTCACGGTCACGAGGATCCCAAGCTCGGTTATCACTATCACGCTTCCATGAAATATCCTTACGTGATCGGCGGATTCCACGGCGAGGTCGTCGAAGCCGATGGGCAGGTCGATCCCCAACCACGCGCCACTCCCGTCCGCGAGGCCTTGCCCGCCTTGCGCGGCGCCGAAGTCAGCGACTTCGCCAAGACCGGAGATAACGCCTACGAACTCTCTTACACCCTCAACGGCGAGACCCGCCAGGTCCGTTACCGCATCGAGCCCGACGGCACCTATCCCTTTGAATTCGACAATGGTCGGGACGGGGTGACCAAGGAAGTCTATCAGCGCCGCCCCGGCGGTGGCGGAGGGCCAAGTGGCGGAGGACCTGGCGAGCCACGGGGCCAGAAGGGCGGTCGCGGAAAGGGCCCACGCGGCGGCGGCATGCGCAATGACTCACCGCCTCCCCCGCCCCCACCTCGTCCAGCCGACGCCGGTCCCGCCCAGCGGTCCGCCGATCTCAACGCCGACGGTTTCGTCTCCGCGCAGGAATTCGCGACCAGCGCCAAGCGCGACTTCGAGAGCGCTCCACGCGGTTCGGCGACGTTGTCGGAAGCGATGTCCAAGGCCCGGGAGACCTTCCAGAAGCTGGATCGCAATCGGAACGGGAAACTCGAGCCGCAGGAATGGCAGGCCGCTCCGGCGCCGCCACCGGCACCAAGTGCCGTCACCTCGGAACCACCCGCACCAATGCAGAGCCGCAGCAGCGACGGAAAATTCCTCCTGACCAGTCCCCGCCTCGAGGATGGGGCGAGGATGCCCGTCGAATTTACCGGGGACGGCAGCGGAGGCACCCCGCCGCTCACCTGGTCCTCTCCTCCGCAGGGGACGACTTCCTACGCCCTGATCATGGACCACATCGACAAAGATGGGATGACCAAGTGGTATTGGACCCTCTATGATTTGCCCGGCACCCTGACACAGCTGCCGGAAGCCGCTTCCGCGATGGGAAAAACCGGCACGAACTTCAAGGGAAGAGTCGGCTACGAACCTCCCCACTCTCAGGGCCCCGGCGAGAAAACCTACACCATCACCCTCTATGCGCTCGCCGCGGCCATCGATCCTGGGGTGCCGCCGGACCAGGTGGACCGCAATGCGTTGTTGGCCGCCATGCAAGGGAAGATCCTCGCCTCATCCTCACTCCGCATGGTGCACGCCAGCGGCGAAGGAGCCCAACCTCCGCCGGATCGAAAGCCGCCGGGCCCCGGGAAGCCCCAGGAAGGTCTGGTGAAACCCACTCTCGGGGATACCATGAAACTCAATGTCTATGCGGACAATTGGTTCCTCCTCTATGTGAACGGCAGACTCGTCGCCGTCGACCCCATCCAGTTCACGCCGCACAATGTCGTCAGTGTCGATTTCCTGCCGGAGTATCCCATGACCATCGCGGTCCTCGCGAAAGACAACGCCGACCCCAAGACCGGAATGGAATACGGCACCAGCATTGGCGATGGCGGTTTCGTACTCAAGTTCGCCGATGGGACGGTCACCGACGGCACTTGGAAGGCCAAGTGCTTTTTCCACGGTCCGGAAAATGCCGACACGTCGAACCCAAAGATCACCCAGGAACCTCTGCCGGAGAATTGGTGGTCGGTCGATTTCGATGACCGGTCCTGGCCGAACGCGAAAGAATATACCACGGAGGAGGTCGATCCCAAACAGCCCTATTTCGACACGGACTTTGAAGGCGCAAAGTTCATCTGGAGCCCGGACCTGGCCCTGGATAACACCGTGATTTTTCGCAAGCGGGTGGAGAAGCCCGGATGGACGCCTCGCTGGAACACAAAGCCTGACCTGGATGTCACCCGATTGTCCCTGCCATGAAGCTGATCTTCACCTCTTTCCTGCTCCTCGCTTCTGCCGCGGCCGTCGGCAAGCCAAACTTTATTGTGATGGTGTCGGATGACCAGGATTGGACCGGTCTTTCCGTCGCCATGCACCCCGGGGTGGCGAATTCACGGAGCGATTTTTTTCGGACACCGAACCTCGAAAGGTTCGCTTCCCAGGGACTCCGGTTCAGCAACGGCTATGCGCCCGCGCCGGTCTGTTCTCCCACCCGGATCAGTCTGCAAACCGGGAAGACCCCGGCCCGACTCCGCTGGACCAAGGCGGCCCCGCCTGAACCGGGTCACCGACTGATCGAGGCCGAGTCCCGCAAAAACATTGCGCCGGAGGAAGTCACCCTCGCCGAGATGCTCAAAAGCGTCGGCTATGCAACCGCGCATTTCGGTAAGTGGCATCTGGGCGGCGGCGGACCGGAGGCTCACGGCTATGATGTGAGTGATGGCGACACCGGAAACCGCGACGCCGATCCTTTTGTCGACCCCAACCCTGACGATGTCTTCGGCATGGCCGACCGGGCGGAAGCTTTCCTCACCAAACAATCCTCATCAGGAACCCCGTTCTATCTGCAGCTGTCCTGGTATCCCTTGCACATGCCGCAGAACGCTTTGGGAGAAACCCGCGCCTTTTACGAAAAACAGCCGCCCGGAAAGATGCACCAGGACATCGACGTGGCCGCCATCACCGAGAACCTCGATACCGGGGTCGGTCGCGTTCTCGATGCCGTAACTCGCCTCCATCTCACCGAGACCACCTACATTGTGTATTTGTCAGACAACGGTGCCGGTGGGGGCGGCAAGGGCGGAATCCGACCCTTGAGCGCCGGGAAAGGTGGGGTTTGGGAGGGCGGCATCCGGGTGCCGTTCCTGGTGTGTGGTCCTGGTGTTCCCGCCAATTCGTGGTGCCATGTGCCGGTGGTCGCCTTCGATCTTTTCCCGACCTTCTGCAAGCTCGCCGGGGTCACCGCCCCGATGCCCTCCGACCTCGACGGAGGCGATCTCTCGGCGCTTCTGCAAGGCACGCAAGCCCCAGTCAAGCGTCCGCGGGAGGACCTTGTTTTCCACTTTCCCCACTACCAGGGCGATGCGCCACACTCCGCGATCCGCGCGGGAAATTACAAGCTCCTCCATTTCTACGAAACCGGTGAGAACCGTCTTTACGATCTCGAGGCGGACCTCGCCGAACGGAGTGATCTGTCCAAGGCGAAACCCGACGTCACGGAGGCCCTGAGCCGCCGCCTCGCCGCCTATCTCAACGAGGTGGATGCAGCGATGCCCGCGCCAAACCCGAACTTCGATCCGGCCGCGGAGCCTGCCCGCAAGGGCGGTCGGAACAAGGGCAAACCAAAACGTCCCCAATGATCCCGCGCCCCAAGTTTCCCCATCGACTGCTCTACCTGGGCCTTCTTCTGTGCATCGCCGCCGGTCCAAAACCACCGCGTGGCGGAGGAGGCGGCGGAGCCGATGTCGAACCGGCCGTGGTGCCTGATTATCTTTTCAATCTGGTCCTCTGCCGCCCCGGGGCGGACCGGATCACGGTCAGCATCCTGGCTTGGCAGAATCTGGCGGGACATCTCAGCTATGGGTTGCAGCCGGACGCACTGGAGCAGCAAGCGCCGATCCTTTCGCTGCGCGCCGGGGAACCCTTGCATGTCCCCCTGGAGAACCTTCAGCCCAACACTCGGTACTTCTACCGTTTCAACTATCGGTTCCCCGATTCCGCCGAACCTTGTCAGGACGAGGTTCGCACCTTTCACACGCAGCGGTCCCCCAGCGATCCTTTTCGCTTTGTCATCCAAGCCGACTCTCACCTGGATGTGAGCACCAGCGTTCAGGTCTATCAACAGACCCTGGCAAATATGCTCGAGGATCAGCCGGACTTTCTCATCGACCTTGGCGACACCTTCATGGTCGACAAATTCGGTCCTTTCTATGCCAGGGCCGAGAGTCAATATAAGGCACAGCGCTATCATTTGGGCCGGATCGCCCACAGTGTGCCCCTTTTCCTCACCCTCGGAAATCACGACGGCGAGACCGCCGCAAGGCTCACCGGACAGCCTGACAGCATGCCCCTCTGGTCCCTGGGAATGCGCAAAAAATATTTCGCCAATCCCGAGCCTGACCCCGCCTCCATCTATTCCGCCAATCCCGTCCCGCACCCGGACGTCGGCCCCCTCCAAAATCATTACGCCTGGGAATGGGGCTCCGCTCTGTTTGTGGTTCTGGATCCGTTCTGGCCCACTAGCGAACGGGGAGGCCACGACAACTGGTCGCCGACGCTCGGGGCCACGCAATATCAATGGCTCAAAACCACGCTGGAGCGCAGCAAAGCACCGTTCAAGTTCATCTTCATCCACCACTTGGTGGGAGGTCTCGGTCGCGATGCGCGGGGTGGCGTGACCCCCGCCCCCTACATGGAGTGGGGCGGCAAGAATGAAGACGGAAGCGAGGGCTTTCGGGAACACCGTCCCGGCTGGGAAATGCCGATTCACCAACTGCTCGTCAAGCACCGGGTCAGCATCGTCTTTCACGGTCACGATCACCTCTATGCCAGGGAGGAACTCGACGGCGTGGTGTATCAGGAAGTGCCCCAACCCGGCCACCCCAGCGGCGGAACCAGGAGCGCGGAAGATTACAAATACACCGGCGTCATCCTCGGCAGTTCCGGACACCTCCGTGTCACGGTCGAACCCGGAAGCACCACGGTGGACTACATTCGCACGTCCGTGCCAGGGCTCACCAAAGAGGATGCAGTGAACCGCGCCACCGCGCACCACTACACCATTCCCCGCGGCTAATCGTGCTCCAAGAAGTCGGTCCTCCCCTGTTTCTGAAGGAGATTGTTCGTCGGGAACACCGTGCCGGAATGAGGACCGAAGTAGAACCGGAACATCGTGCTGGCGGTCCAGACATCCTGACCGCCCAAGGTGGCGTATTCCACACCGCTCATCAGCTTGAGACGATGCCTCGCAATGTAATAATTCAGACCCGCGTATCCGGCTTGATAGAGATCCCCAGGAAGCAAGCCGGCGGGTGACTCGTAGCGCACCTGCGGGAGCAGGCCCTCTGGCTGGTCCGACCCGGCAATCTGGTATCGCAGGGCGAGCTGAAGACGATCGGTGAGGAAACAGGCAGGCTGCAGGTTGAGCCCGGCGGCGTTGCCCCTCTCGCCCCCAAAACCACCTGTGACTTCGCCAATCAACGAAGCTGGCCCTCGCGTCAAGATCAGCGCCGACGAAACCCCCTTTTCAAACACGTTGAGGTTGGTGGCATGTTCGTTCGCGGTGCTCCCGTAAGCCGTGAGGTGGAGGTGGGCGCTCTGCACTCCGGGAACCGAATCGAGTTCGTGATAGATGCCGCCGATCAGGGAATAACCGGAATTCAGCTCGGTGAAGGCAGCCACCAGATCGCGCCCAGTGGCATTGGAAAAAAGGCCCGCGTAATAGGTGCCCCGATCCAGCTCTCCGGAGACATTGATCGCCGGGGTGTAGTCCGCCCGAAACAGGTTCGTGAGCAGGGCGCGCTCCAGATAGTTGAGGTAACGACTGGAGACATTTCGGTCATGAGTGAAGCGGTGTTTCTGCTGGCCAACGGTCAGGACGAAGCGCGGGTCAAACCTCCACGAAACCCACAGCTCCGTAAATCCGTTGTAAAACGGCTCGAAATCCCGGCCACTGATCATTTGGGCATGGATCGTCATGCGTTCCAGAAGCCGGGCCTGGAACCCGTAACGGGCGCGCCGGGTCTCAAAGCCCTCGTCCGCGCCGTTGCTCCCCTCTGCCCAGTGATATTGCCCATGGTAACGACCGAGCAACCAGAGCTCCTGGAGCCACGAAGGTCCATGGTCCAGCGGCACAAGGCCCAAATCATTGAGAACCGCGCCGAGGTCCTCCACCGGCTGCTCGATGATCCGCTCAGGATCGACGGGCGGAAGGCTTGGTTCCCCCGCCCACAGTTCGCCTCCTCCAAAAAAATCTCCGACAGGAACACCAGGGCGCCGAAGGCCAAAACCCCGTTGCTCCTGAATTCCGAAAACCTGACTAGCATTGACATTACCGCCTAGCAAACAATTCGAAGGAATCAAGCAAGAGGATCAGCCAAGATGCTCTTGAAGGCTTTCCGCCCGAACCGAAACCATCGCCCCGGAGTTGCTTTTCGCCCGGAATCCGGCATGGTCAACGCTCGCCCAAATCCATGGCCCTCGTCGAAATTCAGCCTCGCCCGAAAAAACCACGTGCCGATTTCCCCATCGCCATCGTGGCCAGCACCTACAACCGGGAGATGGTGGATGGCATGCTCGCCGCTGCGGTGAGCGAACTCGAGGCCATCTTTCCGAAGATGCAGGTCCCGGTCTTCCGGGTTCCCGGGGCGTATGAGATTCCGGTGACCATCGCCAAGGTCCTCGATGCCAAAGACTACGCCGCGGTCATTGCGCTCGGCGTCATCATCCGCGGAGCGACCGCGCACGCCGATCTGGTGGGGAGTTCCGTGACCACGGCGTTGCAGGAAATCGCGGTCGAGCGCCGCTGCCCGGTCATCCACGAGGTCTTGCTGGTGAACACCCAGGAGGATGCCCGGGAACGCTGCCTCGGCACCCGCATCAATCGTGGCGCCGAAGCCGCCCGCACCGCGGCCGCCATGGCGGATCTGTTCCACCAGCTCGACCCCCGGAAATAAGCAGCCTTTTCTCTGTTATGGCCAACATCCGCCGCCGCGGCCGGGAAGCGGCCCTTCAACTTCTGTTCGCCAGCGACATCGAAAACCAGCTCGCGGAAGGCCAGACCCGCGAGGTGTTTTGGGATCTCTGCACCGCCAAGCCCGAGGGCCGGAAATTTGCGGAAGAGCTCGTCGATGGCGTGATCCGCCATCTCACGGCGATCGATCTGGCCCTGGCCGCCTGCCTCGAAAATTTTGAGATCAACCGCCTCTCCGTCGTCGACCGCAACCTTCTGCGACTTGCCAGCTACGAACTCCTCTTCGCTCCGGATGTCCCGGCCCCGGTCGTCATCAATGAGGCCATCGAAATCGCCAAGACGTTCGGGACACCCGACTCGGGACGCTTCGTCAACGGAGTGCTCGATCAAATCCGCAAAAATGGTCTGCCTCCGGCTCCGGCAGGGCAAACCGGCAGCTGAATCCATTTCTCATGGGACTGTTCGACGCCATACTCAAACGCTTCGCCAACCGGGACATCGATTGGGATGATCTCGAGGAACTCCTCATCGGAGCCGATCTCGGCGTTCCGCTGACGGTGGAAATCCTTCAGCAACTCCGCTCGCTTGGCCGGACCCTGAAGGCCGCGGACGTGCTCGCCGAGTGTCGCCGCCGCATCCTTTCCGTGCTGCCGACGACCGAGGGCATGGCCCTGAGCCCCCTCGCTTCAGGTCTCCCGCGCGTCATTCTCGTGGCGGGAGTCAACGGAACCGGCAAGACCACTTCCATCGCCAAACTCGCGCACCTCCTCACCCGGGAGGGCCACAAGGTCGTCCTCGCCGCGGCCGACACCTTCCGCGCCGCCGCCATCGAACAGCTGGATCACTGGGCCACCCGGATCGGGGTGCCGTTGATCAAGACCCAATATCAGGGTGATCCCAGTGCGGTGTGTTATGACGCCTACGAGGCCGCCACCAAACGCGGGGCCACTCACCTCATTTGCGATACCGCCGGTCGTCTTCATGTCCGCTCCAATCTCATGGAGGAGCTGAAAAAAATCGAGCGCACCCTGGGGAAGAAGGATGCCTCCGCACCGCATGACCGACTCATCGTGGTGGATGCCACCACCGGTTCCAATGCGCTCGCTCAGGCCCGTGAATTTCACGCTTCCCTCAACCTCACCGGCCTCATCATCACCAAACTCGACGGCAGCGGGAAGGGCGGGATGGCCGTGGCCATCCAGCATCAACTCGGCATCCCCACCCTTTTCGTGGGGACCGGGGAAGGGGTCGAGGATCTCCATCGGTTCGATCGCGAGCGATTCGTCGAGGATCTCCTCTGAGCCCCCACCCTCCCCAGGCCGACCCGCTCCTCATCGCGAAGCGGAATCGTCGGCCCTTCGCCACTGCATTCAGAGGCTGTGCGATTCGCCGCTCCAGGCGCTCCGGATCGCCACTCGCGTACCGTGACGGGTGTGATCAAAAATGTAGGGGGCCACATACCCCGGAAGCCGAACGCAACCGTGCGAGGCTGGATATCCTGGCAGAAAGCCGGTGTGCATTCCGTAGGCGGTTCCCCCAAGACGCATCCAGTTCGGCATGACGCAGTGGTAGATCGTCGACATCTTCCCGGTCCGGACCTTTTCCGTAATCGTGAACGTCCCGGTTGGAGTCACCATTCCGGAAGCTGCGGTCGATACAGGGGTATCAATCGCCACCTTGCCATTGATCAGCAGGTAGCCGCGTTGCGAGCTGAGATCGATGACCACCTGACTGGAGGCACCGCTGGAGGAGGCCAGAACTCCGTGGTGGATGGTGGCCGGACGCTGCGCCCCGTTCACCTTGACCGTGGTCACGCTTCCGAAGTGGGACACCACCGGATAGGTCCCGGAGCGGCTCGAACGGTTGGAGGAGGGCATGGAAGTTCCCTGCTTGGCGGAGAACCACCCAAAGCCCTTGCCCGTCCGGGAGCGGCGAGACTCGGATCCATCCCGCTTGCGGGACTTCTCCACACTCGAACGTTGTGGCTCTTTCTGGGATCCGCGAATCAGCCCAAAACAGGCATCAGCGGAAGACTGCGGGCTGCTGGCGTTGGCAGCGAAGGGAACGAGCGCCACGGCAACAAAGGCGGTGGCCACGGAACGGTTGAGAGAAGGACAATGCATGGTGGAACTGGATTATGATATTTATAATAATCATAACCTGACCATCGATCAACCGGGATTTTCTTATTTGTGCGTCCTTTTGTCGAAAGTTTGCTATCTCTTGATATTTTAGAAATCTTAATTATCCCAGCCTCCCCCAAGCGACTTGTGCAACCGCACCCAGGCGGAAACCAGCGCCGTCCGGCTCGACGCCTCATCCAACTGGGTGGCGATCAACCGCTCCTGTTCCAAAAGGACTGAGACCAGGTCCTCCAGTCCCTCACCGTAAAGTTTGGCGGAGAGGTCGACACTCGCCTGGGTCTCACGGACCGCGCTCTGCAGAAAGTGCAATCGGCGCGCCTCGGCTTGCAGGGTCGCCAAACTCGACTCCACTTCCCCAACGGCGCTGATCACCAACTTCTCAAAGTTCAAAAAGGCCTGACGCTCCCTGGAATTCGCCGTGGCCAGGGCCGCCTGGTTGGCACCGCCGTTGAAGAGCGACCACTCGATCCGCGGTCCAGCCCGCCAAGCCAGGCTGTTGACATTAAAAAGATCCGCGCTTGAGCCCGATGTCAGTTGCGGACTGCCCAACAGGATGAATCGCGGATAAAACGCCGCCGTGGCCACCCCGATATCCGCCGTCGCCGCCCCCAGGTTCCTCTCCGCCTCACGCAAATCCGGGCGGCGCATCACCAAGTCCGCCGGCAGACCCGCCCGCGCGACCGGCAACCGCGCCGGAAAGCCCCGCAACCGTGGAGCCAGCTCATCGACTGTTCTAGGCTTGCAACCCATGAGGAGACTCAACCTCCGCAGCTGCACCGTGATGGAGGAACCAACCGTCGGTTCCGCGGCCTGCGTTGTGGCGAGTTGCGCATTGGCGCGACGCAAATCGAGTTCGCTCCGCAGCCCCTCCCGTTGCAACCGGCTCACCATTTCGGTTGTCGTTCGCTGCCGCGCCACATTTTCCCGCAGCCGCCTTTGTTGCGACCGAAGACCCGCCAACGTGTAATAGGTGTCGACCACTTCCGCCACGAGCGAAAGCCGGACGCCGCTGGCCCGTTCCGAGGTCGCCTCCTCGCGGAACCGAGCCGCCTGAGTCCGCCTCCGGTTCCCCCCGAAAACATCCACCTCCCAGGAGGCATCGAATCCCGTGGTCCACGATTCCGCGCGATTCGGCACGGGCCCTCCAAAGGCGGCGATCGGATTGACCGCGGCATTCTGGGTTTCACTGATGCCGACGTCCGTGTAGTCCGCTCTCCCGAGCAACGCCGGAAACAGGGAGGCTCGAGCCTCACGGCGCAAAGCGCGGGCCTCCTGGATCCGCTCCACGGCGATCGCCAGATCATAATTTTTCTCCAGAGCCTCTTTCACGATTCCATCCAGAACCGGATCCCCGAGTTTCTGCCACCAGCCAGAATCGCTCAATGGAGCCGCCGAACCTTCCGACGCACCGGCGAAACGAGCGTCGAGGTCGGGCAAAGCAGGCGGCTTGGGATCCGGCCCCAACGCGCAGCCCGTGAGGAGCGAGGTGGTGATCAAGAGGAATCTGACAAGTCGGAGCCGCATCGAATCTTGCCCTCACGAACGCTTAAGGCTTTTTAAAAGTCAAGAAAGTGCTAGGGTCGGCTGCGCAGTCTGGGTTCGCCTTCGTCCTTGCATCTTGCAGGGGCCACCATCAACCTCGATGACCACACGAATCTCGATGAAACGCTTGGTCTTCCTACAGCTGGTCTTCATCCCGGCCTTGGTTTGCGCCCAACTGGCAAACTCGCCGCCTGTGCCGGACTGGCTTGAGGGAGCTCCGGCCTATGCGCAGTCCTTTGAACAGAGCGATCCGCTGCTGATGGCGGTTCTCCTGGTGGCGGCGGATCGGGACGTGACCCTCTCGGTGAATGGCGAGAGTCAGTCACTGCCCGCCAGCCCCGCCCGGGCTCTGAGCTTGGACATCACCCGGCGGCTGCACTCCGGCAAAAACATCGTTTCCTTTCGCTCCGCCGATGGCCGCCCGATTCGAGTGGCGGCTCTGTTGGAGTTGAATGGCGATTTGAAGGCGAAACGGTGGATCGCCACCGACCAAAACTGGACTTCGGCTCCTGCCACTCGGCGTGCCGCAGCGGAGGCCTTTGACCTCAAAAAGAGCTTTGATGCTTACAACAGTTGGCAACTCGCCAAACGCGGCGAACAGTCCGGTGCCACGGAACCCTCCACCCTGACCTTGCCCCCGGGATTTCAGGCGGAACTGATTCGCTCGGCCCGACCGGAAGAGGACTCCTGGGTCGCCATGGCCTTCGATCCTGCGGGGCGCATCACCCTGGCCAGGGAAAAGCGGGGTTTGCTCCGTTTCGATCCGCGCAGCGGGGTCATGGAAGTCATCGACGACGGCCTTCTCGAGTGTCGCGGTCTCCTCTATGCCCACGGTCGACTCTACGCGCAGGCGAACAATTCCAAGGCGCTCTTTTCCATCGAGTTTCCCAGCGCTCCGCGGGAGCTTCTCCGGACCGAGGGCGGCGTGGGCCACGGTCGGAACCACCTCAAGCTGGGCCCGGACGGTGACCTATGGTTGGCGAATGGCAACAACGTCCTGCTCCCCAAGGGAATTCAGGAGACTTCGCCGCTGCGGCACTTTGCTCCCGACCAGGTCATTCCGAATCCCTGGGACGATTCGATGTTCGATGGCAACGTGGAACTTCCGGCAGGTCACATCCTTCGGACCGGGAGCGAGGGAAGCCCGGTGGAACTCTTCGCCGGAGGTTTGCGCAACCCGCTCGATCTCGCCTTCAACAGGCACGGGGATTTGTTCACCTTCGATGCCGATATGGAGCGGGATGTCGGTGGCTTCTGGTATATGCCGACCCGGGTTCTCCACGTCGTCTCCGGAGCTGATTTCGGCTGGAGGCGCGGCACCGGCCGTTTCCCAGTCTCTCATGCGGACACGCTGCCGAGCGTGACCGACGTGGGGCTCGCCTCGCCAACCGCGATCTTTTTTGGGTATGGGGCCAAAATGCCGAGCCGCTACGTCGAAGCCCTTTTCATCTGCGACTGGTCCTACGGGCGGATCCTCGCGGTGCATCTCGAGCTGCACGGGTCGAGTTATCGCGGAACCGTGGAGCCGTTCGTGGCCGGGCGTCCGCTCAACGTGACCGACGGATGCATCGGCCCGGATGGATCCTTCTGGTTCATCACCGGAGGGCGCGGCACCCTCAGCGGCCTTTACCGAGTCTCTTTCCGTGGGGAACCCGATTCTCAACCTTCGAGCCCGCCAGCGCCTCCGCTTCAGGTGCTGCGGCGGCGATTGGAATCACTCCACCGGGGCGCCGCCCCTTCCGATCTCCCCTGGATTCTGGAACACCTCGGACACTCGGACCGCTTCATCCGGCACGCCGCACGCGTGGCGCTCGAGACCCTTCCCGTGGACCTTTGGCGCGATGCCGTAAGTTCCGCGTCCAAACCCTGGTCCCGGCTGACCGGTGCCCTGGCGCTGGCCCGCCTCAGCGGTCTGCCCGATGGACCCGTGTTCTCGCTGCCCTGGAGCGCCCTCACCGAAGAACAGCAACTCGCTGGCCTTCGCAGCCTGGAGATTGGTTTGGCCCGGCACGGCGATCCGCAGGAGCCGAGCCGTGCGTTTCTCTTGACGAGACTGGAGCCGCTCTACCCGAGCGCGAGCTTCCCGCTCAATCAGAGCCTCTGCCGACTCCTCGTCAGGTTGCGTTCATCGGTGGTCCAGGAACGATCTCTGGAACTGCTGCGACAAGCCAAGACCTCCGAGGAACTGATTTTCTATCCGCTCCACCTCCGGAACCGCGCCGAGGGATGGTCGCTCGAGAGCCGTCGCCTCCTCTTTGATTCGCTGAACCGCGCAGAAAAATTTCCCGGCGCGAGCAGCTATTTCAAGGCGATCCAAGACCTGCGCACCGAATACGCGGCCGCGACGCCGCCGGACCAGGTCGATCTACTCGCAGCTGTCATCCACCCGGCCAAACCGGTCGCCCTTTCGCCGCATGCCCTGCCTGGGCACACCTTCAGAAACTGGAAACTCGAGGATCTCCTCCCGCACCTCGACCGGGTGAGCAAGGGACGATCCTTCGCATCGGGCCGCGCGGCCGCCATCACCGCGCAGTGCGTCTTCTGCCACCGTGTCAGCGCCTCGACCGATCTCCCAGCCGGTCTGTTCGGGCCTGATTTGGTCCAGGTCTCCGCCCGCTTCGGCCGCCGGGACCTGCTCGATCACATCCTCGATCCCTCCAAGTTCGTCGACGAAAAATTTAGGTTCGCCGTGATCGCCACCTCGGACGGTCGGTCCGTTTCGGGCAGCATTGAGAGCGAGGACGACGAGCGGATCGCGGTCAAACCGAATCCGCTCGCTTCGGAAGTCGTGGAGATCGGAAAATCCCAGGTCACCAGCCGCGAGGTCTCTCAGATTTCGCCCATGCCCACGGGCTTGCTGGCGACGCTCAAGGAGGATCAGATCCTCGATCTGCTGGCTTTCCTGGAGGCGGGTGGAAACTCGGAGGCTCCCAACTTCCGGGATTGACGGCAACGCGCTCCGCCCGGAGGATGACATCCCGCATGAGCCTCGCCGCCGCGCCCACCAAACCGGTCTCCCATCGGGTTCTCCTCATGGCGACCTGCCTCTGTGACGCCTTTTTCCCCGAGGCCGCCCAGGCAACGGTCCAGGTATTGGAATCCGCCGGTTGCGAGGTCCTCTTTCCTCAGGATCAAACCTGCTGCGGTCAGCCCGCCTTCAACAGCGGGGATTTTTCCGCTTCTCGGCGCGTGGCCCGGCATACCGAAACCGTTTTCGCCGGGGAACTCCCGGTCATCGTGCCCTCCGGTTCCTGCGCGGCCATGCACATGCACGGGAACGCGATCCAGTTCGAACGGGAACCGGATGCCGCCAGATTCGACGATTTGGGGCGCCGCACCTGGGAGTTGTGTGATTTCCTCGTTCACGGCCTCGGTCTGACGTCCTGGCCCGGCTCCTTCCCGCACCGCATTGCGCTCCATCACTCGTGCCACACCCGCGGCTCGGGAACCCGTTCCGCCATGCAAACGCTGCTGGAATCGATCGATGGCCTGACGCTTGTGCCATTTGCCCAGGAGGACCAGTGCTGCGGTTTCGGTGGAACATTTAGCGTCAGCTTCCCCCACGTGTCCGGTTCAATGGGCACCCTCAAACTGGACCACGCCCTCAAGGAGACCCCCGAATTCATGACCTCGGCCGACCTCAGCTGCCTCATGCATCTCTCCGGCCTTGCGGACCGCCAGAATCGCCCTTTCAAGATCCTGCATGTGGCTCAGATTTTGCTCGCCTCTCTGCCCCGATGAGTGCCCGCCAACCGATCGACCAATTCGCCGCCTCGCTCCCGGGGGACCGTCGTTCCAGCGTCCTGGGCAGCTGCCAGGCGGCCACATCGAAGCGTTTGACGGCGCTGGCCGATGATTTTGCCCACGCCGACGATCTCCGACGCCTGGCGGCCCGCATCAAGCAGCACACCCTGGATCATCTCGACACCTATCTCGAGGCCGCCACCGCCCGCCTGGAGGAACAAGGGGTGAAGGTGCACTTCGCCAGTGAGGCGGAGGAGGCCAGGTCCCTGATCCATCAGATCTTGGCCGAGCGCGGCGCGAAGCGGATCGTGAAGGCCAAATCGATGGTCACCGAGGAGATTCACCTCAATGATTATCTCATCGATCGCGGCCTCGAATGCCTCGAGACCGACCTCGGCGAGTTCATCATTCAAATCGATGGGGATATTCCCAGCCATATCATCCGCCCGATCACCCACAAAAACCGCCGCGAAATCGCGCAGAGTTTCGAGCGTGAAGGATTGGGTGCCTACAACGACGATCCCGAGGTCATCACCCGGCGTGCCCGGGTCCATCTGCGGGATCGTTACATGAAGAGCCAGGCCGGAATCACCGGGGCCAACTTTGTCTGTGCCGATTCCGGTCGCATCGTTCTGGTGACCAACGAAGGGAATTCCCGGTTCAGCATGGCGCCGAACCCTCTCCACATCGCCGTGGTCGGCATTGAGAAGATCATTCCCCGCGACCGCGATCTCGGAGTCTTTCTCAATCTCCTGGCCCGCTCCGCCACCGGCCAGAGGTTGACGGTCTACACCGAGTTCCTCCGTGGACCAAAGGCACCGGGCCAACCCTCCGGTCCCGAGGAGATGCACGTGGTCTTTCTCGACAACGGACGCTCCCGGATTCTCGGTTCGGATTGTCGCGAGATCCTGCGTTGCATCCGGTGCGGGGCCTGCCAAAACGTCTGCCCGGTTTACCGCCAGGCCAGCGGTCATGCCTACCGCTCCACCTATGGGGGCCCGATCGGTGCCGTCCTCACCCCATTGCTTGCCGGGGATGACTTCGCCGCTTTTGCCGATCTGCCCAAGGCCTCCAGCCTGTGCGGGGCTTGCCGCGAGGTCTGCCCGGTCGATATCCCCATCCCCGACATGCTCCTCAAGCTCCGTCACCAGGCGCACGATGCCGGCATCCGCTCTCCGGGAGCGCCTCCCATGGCCCCTTTTGCCGAGCTCGCCACCCGCCCCGTGATCTGGCGCGGAGCCATGACCCTTTCCCGCGCCGCAAATCTCGTCCCCACCCAACTGCTTCCCGTGCCAGCCTTGCAAAGCTGGCTCAAGCTCCGGACTTTGCCCCACTGGCGCGGCGGCGAATTCCGACAATGGATGGCCACCCGGAAGAAGCCATGAACCGCAACGATCTCTTCCAAAAATTGCGCGCCTCCGCCCCGGCATCCCCGGAGCCGTATCCGGATTACGATGACGCCATGCTCCTCTCCCGCACCGGTCATCCAACGGACCTGGAAGCCTCCTTTCGACAACAGTTCACCTCGATCAACGGCTACGCCTTCGATTCTCCCGGTCCACTGATCTCCCTGCTGCGCGCCACCGCCAATACCCGGGGCTACTGTGATCCCGCGCTCTTCCCGATCTTGGGCCAGCCCCTCGCCGATGCCGGTTTGGAGGTCTCCACCCTCTACCACCGCTCCCGCTACGACGATTACCAGTTCGGAATCACTCGCGCCTCCGGAGCCATCGCGGAAACCGGCACCCTGATTCTGACTGATGAACAGACTTCCGATCGTCTCGCCGCCCTCTCCCCCTGGGTGCACGTGGCCGTGCTCGACCCCGCCACCATCGCGCCATCGATTCCCGAGGCCATCAAGCGTTTTGGCTCCAGCGTGAACATCATTTGGGTGACCGGCCCCTCCCGCACCGCCGATGTCGAGGGGATTCTCATCGAAGGAGTCCACGGTCCCGGCGTCCAGGTCGCTTATCTCTCCCCGGTTTTGTCGTGGACCGCTCCGGCTTCTCCATCCTTCTGATTGTCGTCACCGGCTGCGCCATCGCGCTTTCGCCCGCCATCCGCCACCTCTGGCGGGACCAGCGCCGGAAGCGGCTCATGGCCGATCCCTTCCCGAGCGAGTGGCACACCTTCCTCAGCGCGAGCTGGCGACTCTACGACCGACTGCCGGCCGACATCCGCCGCAATCTCCAGGGCTGCGTCCGGGTTCTGCTCGACGAGAAACGGTTCGAGGCCTGCGGCGGTCTCCCCGAGGTTTCCTCCGAAATGCGTCTCCTCATCGCGGCACAGGCGGCCCTGCTCATCGCCGGCAGACCCGAGGCAGAACACCGCTATTATCCGGACTTGGTTTCCATCCTGATCTATCCGGGGTCGTTCAGGGACCGGGGGCGCCGCACCTTTTCGCTCCCGGAAGAGCAAGGCGAGATCCGGCTTGGGGAATCCTGGGCCAGTGGCACGGTGGTTCTCTCCTGGCACAGCGTCAGGCGGGGCGCGGCCGGTGAGCACGACGGTCTCAATGTGGTGTTCCACGAGTTCGCTCACCAAATTGACCAAACCGGAGGGGGACCGGACGGCACCCCCGGGTTTGACGACCCCGACGACGCAGCCCAATGGTCTGCACTTTTTCAGGACCATTTCGACGAGTTGGTGGACGACGTGATGGAGGGGCGCGCCCCGCTTCTCGACGAATACGGAGCGAGCAATCCGGCCGAGTTTTTCGCGGTGAGCACCGAGGCCTTCCTCGAGCGGCCGCGGGAGATGGCCCGAGAGATGCCCGATCTGTATGCCGCGTTGGCCGACTTTTATCGTCTGGATCCCGTCCAGTGGAAGAAATGCTGATCGCCTTTCACAAACCCTACCTCGTCCTGTCCAGCTTCACGCCGGATGGATCACGGAACCGGCCGCTCGCGGAGTTCGGTTTTCCCAAGAATGTCTACGCCATCGGTCGGCTCGACGCGGATTCGGAAGGTTTGTTGCTCCTCAGCGATGAGCCAGCCTGGAACGCCAAGCTGTTGCATCCAACCAAGGCCCACCCCAGAACCTACCACGTTCAAGTCGAGGGAGCTCCGGACGAGGCCGCGCTCGATGCCCTGCGCTCTGGATTGATCATTCAGGGCCAACGAACCCGTCCGTGCCAGGCTTGGCGCCTCGACTCCGCCCCGTCCCTTCCGCCGCGCGACCCACCCATCCGTTTCCGGAAATCCGTCCCGGACCACTGGATCGCGCTGGTCCTCACCGAAGGGCGAAATCGGCAGGTGCGCCGGATGACCGCCGCCGTCGGACTTCCGACCCTGCGCCTAGTGCGCTGGGCCATTGGAGCGCTCACCTTGGATTCCCTGACCCTGTCTCCGGGGGAATGGCAGGAATTGGGGCCAAGGGAACGGGCCGCCGTCCTCAAACGGTGAACTCCAACTGCTCCGCCATTCCCACCGGCGCAAAACGGATGCCGGCACCAAGCAGCCTCACGGTTCGTCTTCCGCGCCGTTTCCAGGCTTGTTCCAAGAGCCCGACGTAGGCGCCGAGTTCCAGGCTCCGAGCCGGGCACTCCGCCGTCGTGGTCTGAAAATCACTGAACTTGAGCTTTACAAAGCTTTTCGCGATCCGTCGGTCCCGAAACCGCTCAGACCAATCCAACGCGAGTTCTTCCACGATCATCTCCAACTTCTCCAAAGCCTCTCCGAGTTCCTCAAGATCCTCCGCAAACGTCCGCTCGTTGCTCAAGGACTTGCGCTCCCGGTCCGGCGTCACCGGCCTCTCATCCTGCCCGCGGCAGAGCCGATAGAGATCCACGCCAAATTTGCCGAACTCGCGGGTCAACCCCGCCAAATCCCATCGCTGCAAATCCCCGCAGGTGCGCACTCCGAGGGACAGCAAACGCTCCGCCGTCCGCTTCCCCACTCCCCAAATCTTGGCGGCCGGCAGTTCCCTCACGAAGGCTTCCACCTCCCCCGGAGCGATCTCGAACTGCCCGTTTGGCTTGTTCAAATCACTCGCCACTTTCGCCAAAAATTTGTTTGAGGCGATGCCGGCCGAGGCGGTCAGACGGGTCTCCTCAAAGATTCGGGCCCGAATCTCCGCCGCCACGCTCGCCCCTCCGGATCGCAGGTGACTCACGTCCAGGTAAGCCTCATCCAAGGAGAGCGGCTCAATCCATCCGGTGAAATGCTCGAAGATTTGCCGGATCCGTTGCGACTCCGCCCGGTAGAGCTCGAACCGCACCGGCAGGACCGTCAGATGCGGGCAAAGCCGCAGCGCCTTGAAGGTCGGCATCGCGGACCGACACCCAAACCGCCGCGCCTCGTAATTTGCGGTCGTCAGCACGCCGCGGCGACTTGACCTCCCGCCCACGGCCACCGGTTTGCCAGCGAGATGGGGATGCTCCCGGACTTCGATGGCCGCGTAAAAGCAATCCATGTCCACATGGATGATGGTGCGCTCCCGCCGCATGCCGACGCCACCTTACATCAGAGCTTGCGGCTCGGCATTCCAAAAACATCCTCACGCAAAAGCAAGTTTCCTTGCTTGATTTTAAATGTTTGCTTCCTAGAGTGCCCCCCATGTCCTCTCTGAACCTCGCCCTCGTCAGCCTCTCCGCCGCTGCTCTCCTCTCGGCCTGCAGCACGATGTCGGACAAGACCCAGCAGTTGTCCCTCGGCATGTCCAAGGAACAGGTGATCAAGGTTCTCGGCAAGGATTTCCAGACCGTCGGCGCTCGCGATAGCACCATACAGGGCAAGATCGAGGTCGTCCGCTACAAGGATGATGAGGATGGCGACCTCCTCGTCTATTTCCGTGAGGGACGTTTGGTCCAGTGGGGTGACACCACCGAGTTGGCCAACATTCCCGAGTGATCCCTGGCAGGATCCTGCCAGATCGACACTGACCAAATCTCCCAGAGCGGGCTACCGTCAGGAAGGAGCGCGAGCTGCCCTCTGGTTCGGCTGGCTGCGCTCCACTAGAACTGGAAATAGATAAAATCCGCGCCGACTTCGCATCGCAGGCTGACCGCCCCGTAGATGCAGCCCGCGGCCGCGAGTCCTTGGGCCAGCGCCCATCGCCACGAGGCGCTTCCCTCCTTCCAGCGAGACTGCAACCATCCCAAACGATCCAACAAGGGGAGGATTACCAGCAAGGGGAAACCATACAACAGTGCCTCCACCCCAAGCGCCACCCCCATGCGCCATTCCGATGCACTCGCAGCCATCGGGTTCAGTTGCAGATCGTGCAACAACATGGAGAGCGAATGCTCACGAAAGAACAGCCAACCAAGGTTCATTAGAAGGAAAGTGAGCAGAATCCGACCCACCCCTACCAAAGATCCAGTACCCTCCGCGGAAGGGGTCAACCAACCGAACCGCGAGGCCAGCCCTGGCCAGATCACCACCAACAGTCCATGATAGGCTCCCCAGATGACATAATTCCATTCCGCTCCATGCCATAGCCCGCTCAAGAGAAATGTGAGGAACAGGTTCCGCGCCCAATACAAGCCGCCCATCCTCGATCCTCCCAGCGGTATGTAGACGTAATCCCGAAACCAAGTCGACAAACTCATGTGCCAACGTCGCCAAAACTCTGGCGGACTCTCCGAGAGGTAGGGATGACGGAAGTTGGCGCACAACTCGATCCCCAAAAGCCGGGCCGATCCTCGCGCCATGGCGGTATAACCACTGAAGTCCGCGTAAATCTGCACCCCGAAGGCGATCACGCCTCCCCACAGAATCGGAAACGACGGATCCCCGAGCGAAAAAACCCGGTCCGCCAACAAAGCGGCGTTGTCGGCAATCGCCACCTTCTGAAACAATCCCCAGAGAAGCTGCAGCGCCCCGTCGCGGACGTGATCGAAGTCGAGGAGACGACGCTTCTGATACTGCGGGATCATGTGAGCCGCTCGCTCGATCGGGCCCGCCACCAGCTGCGGAAAAAAGCAGACAAAGGCGGCGTAATCCACCAGGGAGCGGCACGCCTTGGCACGGCCCTGAAACACATCCACAGCGTAGGAGACGCTCTGAAAGGTGAAAAAGGAGATGCCCGCCGGAAGCGCGATCTTCAGCAGCATCGGCGAAGGCATCAAGCCGATCGCGGACAGCAGCGCGGTGACGTTTTCGACAAAAAATCCGAAATATTTGAAAGCGCCCAAGACCACCAGATTCACTGTCAGGGCAGTGAGAAAGAAGGCCTTTTTGCGAAGCGGTGTCGTGCTGTCCTCCATCCCCTTGGCGCAACACCAATCCACCAGCGTGACACAAACAATCAGGACAACATACCAGGGATGAACCCATCCATAAAAGACATAGCTCGCCAGCACCAGAAACGCATTCTGCCCCTTGGCCGACAGCCAAAAGTAAACCGCCAGGACCGCCCCTAAAAACAGGACATACTCGATGCTTTGAAAGACCATCAGTGTCGATTCCCTCCGGCGCTGTTGAAATGCGGCGCAAGCTGTGGGCGGACCCGCTCCCAGAAAAGCCGATGGTAGCGGGCCTGGACATCCTCCTTGCTGGACAGGTGATCGCCGTCGACATACATATCGAGCGTCAGCGCGGGATCCCCGCTCTCATCGGTGAAGAGGCAACCCTGCTCCCGAAGATAGGCAGACAATTCGGTCATGTAAGCCGTCATCACTTGTCCATCTGGACGGCTGTGATTCGCCGCCGGCCTGCGCTTGATGCGGTGAAAGTGCAACTGCAGCTGGTGCTGCTTTGCCAGGGCGACCAGGTGCGGCAGAAACGACGCGCCCGGAGACGAATCGAACCTCACGGGGCCGTCTTCATAAAAGCCCATGTCGATTGTCTCCGCCCCCACTTTGGCCATCTCCCACCCCACTCTAATCGGCGCTGCGTCCGAACCGAGATCCGAGCGCAAATGCGACAACGAAAATCGATCGTTCAACTCCGCCCGGCGGACGCTGGAGTTCGCACGAGTTCCGACCCGGGTCGCCCGAAACGCCCGCTCCTGAATTTGACGCTGCGCCGCTGCCCGCAACCGATCGGTGGGGAACAACCAACGGAGGAACCCGGAGGCTTGGTTCGGAAGGCCGTGCAACGGTTCCCCTTTGGACTGATCCTTGCGCCCGAGGACCTGGACCCACTCGGGCTGCTCTGGCCCTCTTAGATCCGCGATGGCCCTCTCATTCCCACCCGTCACCCGGAAGTCCGGCCAGGTCAGGTCCGTGTCGCGGAAGAAAATCGTCACGACAGCCGGGCGAGCCTTTGACTGCAGCAGAACATTTTTCAAGAAAAGCAACCACATCGCGGACTGGCTCCGCCCGCGGGCCAGCAAACTCGATTTCACCCCGCTCACCTCCGTCAGCTTTCCCTCGGTCAAACGGGTGTAGAGCATCGAGTTGCCGATGAGAACCCATTGCGGTTTTGCCTGTTCCAGCCTCCCGATGGTTCCCCGGACGTCGTAGCCCTTCTCCGCGCCGACCAAGTCCTCCGTCTCATCGAAATTGCGGCACATCCATGCGGGCAGCGCGACCGCCACGATCATAGCAGCCAAGAATTGCCCGAACGAACGCACCCCCGCCTCTCCCACAAGAAAAGACCCATGTCAAAATGACTTTGTGGCCGCGTCTCGCCGACCCGTTCCCTTGATTCCGGTCAGGGAATCCCCGAGCTCAGCCCGGATGCGCTCCGCCAAGTTTCCCAAGCGCGCCACGACTTCAGGATGACTCGCCGCCACATCCCGGGTCTCACCCGGATCCGCCTCAAGATCGAACAGGGATTGCCCGATGTTCGCGACCCTTTGCCCGTGCCGACTCGCGATGGCGCTCATGCTCGAATCGGTGATGGCCGTCGGCTTGGCCCGCCCCCATTCGGAGGGCTTGCCCCCACGCCCGGGTTCCCCGGCAGTGGTGAGATACGGATGGGGGAAGTGCAGTTTGTATTTCCCGCTGCGCACCGCGTGCAACTCCTCTCCGGCGTAATAAAACAGCGCCTCGTGAGGTTCGGCTTCGGAGGTGCCCAGCAGGAGCGAAACGATGCTGGTCCCATCGATTTTGCGGGCAGCGCCTCGACCTCCCACGATTTCCGTCAGGGTCGGCAGCCAGTCGATCGCCAGAAAGGGAACGTCGCAGACCCGTCCGGCGGGAACCTTCCCCGGCCATCGCACGAGCAGCGGGACCCGCACGCCCCCTTCGAAACAGGTCAGTTTGCCCTCACGAAACGGATGGTTCGAGCCGGCATGATCCCCATAACTGAGCCAAGCACCGTTGTCCGAGGAGAAAATCACCAGGGTCTCCGCCGCGATCTGGAGCCGATCGACCGCGCCGAGGATTTGACCGACCGACCAATCCAACTCTTCGACCACGTCCCCATACAACCCGCGCCCGGAACGCCCCTTGAAGGCGTCCGAAGCGAAGATGGGAACGTGAGGCATGACGTGGGGAAGATAGAGAAAAAACGGGCCCTCACGATGCCCCTCCACAAAGGAGATGGCACGCTCGGTGAAACGCTTGGTGAACTGGCTCTGGTCCGGGTCCAGTTCAAGAACCCTGTCGCCATCGGACAGGGGCAAGGATGGCATCTCCGCCGCCAGGACCGGATGATATTTTGAATTGTCGTTCGAATAGGGCAGCCCCAACCACTCATCGAATCCGTTCCGCAAGGGGTTGAACTCTGTGAGAGTTCCGAGATGCCATTTGCCGACGCACGCCGTGGCATAGCCGCGCTCCTTGAGCATTTCGGGGAGCAGCCATTCCTCCGGGTGAATCCCGATGCGGCTCGTGTGATTGAGCGCTCCCTGCATGCCGATCCGGTTGGCATAACAACCGCTCAAGAGGGAGGCCCGGCTCGCGGTGCACACTGCCTGAGATACAGAATAACTGGTGAACCGGGTCCCCTCACGCGCCAACCGATCCAGGTTCGGTGTCCTCACTCCGAGCGCCCCCTGACATCCCAGGTCCGCAAATCCGAGATCATCTGCCAAGATCAAAATGATGTTGGGCCGATCGGTCCCGGCCGCGGCCAAACCCTGGCAACAGAGCCAGCCAAAGAGGAGGAGCAGGCGATTATTCATGAAGCCTTTCATCCGAGTTGATGAAGATCCAGCAGAGCGCGCCCAGAAAGTAACTCACTGCAAACAGCGCGATGTTCACACTCCAATTTTCTCCGGTTGCCTTGAGGATCAGCGGAACAGCCATCGGAGCCACCGCCCCCCCCGCATTCCCGATCATGTTCATGCTGCCGGAGAGCGCACCGGTGTGCCGCCCTCCCACGTCCATGCAGGCTCCCCAGGAACCGGGCAGGGACAGATCGCTGAACAAAGCTGCCATCCCGATCGCCAGAACCGATGCCACTGGGATCTCCAGGCGAAGGGAAAGCAACAACATCAAGCCAGCCGCCGCCATGCCGCAGCCACCCAGAACCCGGCGCGTCACGGCCGTGCCGCCCAGTTTCCGTTCGATCGCTCCAGAACAAAGGCCACACACCAGGGAGCCGATGCCGCCAAAGAACAGCGGAACACAGGCCAGCAGGGCGCGCTGCAACTCCCCCAAACCGGCGAAATTCTCTTTCAGATAGGTGGGAAACCAGGTGATGTAGAAATACCACGAGTAGGACATGAAGAAATACTGGGCCCACAACATCCACACGGTCCGCGAGGCGATCAGCTTGCCCCAAGGCATCGCGTGGCGCTCACCCCTGCCGGTCGCCCCAATCTCCGCGACCTCCGCCGCATTCACCCGGGGATGATCCTCCGGATGATCCCGAAACCAGGCAAAGAACAGAACCGCCCAGACAATCCCGCACAGGCCGAAAAGCAAGAACACCCACTTGAAGTGGAGCCCCAACCCGAAGTTTCCCTCGCCCCCTGACGCCAGCATCCAGCCCACCACCAGCGGAGTAAAGGCACCACCCCAACGCGCGCTCAACCACAGCATCCCTTGCGCCTTGACTCGCTCCGCCACCGGGAACCAGTTGGTGAACGCCTTGGCGATGTTCGGAAAGCATCCGGCCTCGCCGACCCCGAACAGAAAGCGGAACACCACCAACGAAACCAAATTCCAAGCCCAACCGGTGGCGACCGTGAAGATGGACCACATGCTGACCACCCGCATCAACACGCGCCGCGGCCCGATGCGGTCGCCGAGCCAGCCCCCAGGGATCTCAAAGAGGGCATAGGCCCAGCCAAAGGCCGTGAACGCATAGCCCATCTGAATCTTCGTCAGGCCGAGTTCCTTTTGCATGATCGGCGCCGCCTGAGAAATGCAGACGCGGTCGATGTAAGTGATGATGGCCAGGGTGATGGCAAACCAGAGAACGCCGTCACGGATTCGGGTGGCCCTGGCTTCGGAGAGGAGTTGATTCATAGTCGTTCGCAGCGATGCCGCGGCGGCAGTCCTCCTATCAGCGGGCGAAGCTCGGGGCAAGCACGCATTCTGCGGACCTCAGTTCCAATTCGAGTGCTTTGCGGGAAAGGACCCGTGATGAGGACCCTGACAGACCGCTTTTGGATCACCGCCACCGCCCTTTCCCTGATGTTGGCAGCGAATCACGCTCAAGCCCAAACCTGGGAGGAGAAAAAGGCGGCCCGGCTCAAACCCCTCACCGAGTCCGAGAAACAGGCCGTGATCGACGCCATCCCGGAAGCCCCCGCCATTCCGCCCAAGGCGCCGCGCAAGATCCTCGTTTTCTGGCTCTGCGAAGGGTTCATCCACACTTCCATCCCCACCGGCAATTTTGCCCTGGAGACCATGGGCCAAAAAACCGGGGCTTACACCGCGACCCTGGCAGACGACTACAGCGTCTTCACCCCAGCCAATCTCGCTCACTACGATTTGATCCTCTTCAACAGCACCACTCGCCTCAAGTTCCCGAACGCCGATCACCGCAAGGCCATCATGGATTTCGTGGCCGCCGGCAAGGGAATCGCGGGAATCCACGCTGCGAGCGATAACTTCGACAACTGGCCCGAGGCCCTCGCCATGATCGGCGGCATCTTCAACGGTCACCCCTGGGGTGCCGGCGGAACCTGGGCTTTCAGGGTCGATGACACCGGCCACCCCATCAACCAAGCCTTTTCCGGCAAGGGTTTTTGGCACAAGGACGAGATCTATCAATACAATCCCGCCACCTACCAGGGCAAGGACAACCTGCGCATCCTCGTGAGCCTGGATTTCAGCAAAGCGCAGAACCAGGCGCCGTTGCTGCAACCCAGAAAGGACAAACCGGCGGAGGCTGCCAGCGCCGAAGAGGCCGCCAAGCGTGAAGTGCCTGTCTCCTGGATCCGCGAATACGGCGGTGGCCGCGTCTTTTACTCAAACTTCGGCCACAACGAATCCACCTTTTCTTCCAAGCCGATGCTCAAACATTTCCTCGACGGCATCCAATACGCCCTGGGCGATCTCAGCGCGGAGGCAACCCCCACCGCCAAGGCATCCTCCCTCACCCCGGCCCTGGCACCCGACCAGCCCCCCTCCAAATGACCGGACTCTCCACCCAGAAACCGTCAGCGTGGGCGGATCTGCACGGACCCGGACAAGACCGGTGAGTTGCCCAGGACCGGCAACTGGCGCAGCGTAAAAAAGCCTTCGCCAGTGCCGTCCCCAAAGATTCCGTCATACCCAAAGTTCCGGATCACAAGCCCCTCTTTGATCCGAACGTTCCCCGTGAACGTCCCGCGCGCCGAATCGACCTGCATGGAGATCCACGCCGGGCTGAGCGGGCCACCGGGGAAAAGGCCTTTCCCCGCTGGCGTGAGGAGGTAGCTCTGGTTGAGATCGATCTCCTGACCCCAGGTCAACCCTCCGTAGGAAAAGACGATTTCCGCACTGTCCGAGATGTCCGAAACGGCGGACCTCGTCGCCCCAGATCCCGCAACAAGAAGGTCGATCCCCGCCCGATAGCTCGTGTCAAGACTGTCCGATGGCCTCAGTTTCCTCCATTGAAACCTCCCCGAAAACGCCTGGCCTTGGAACGAAGGTTCCGAGAGGTTTCCCCAACCAGTGAAACTCCCGTTGTGGGCCGGGTAAACGGAAAAGATGGGAAAGTCGCCTCCCTCACACTCCGGCACCGTGAAGCTGATGGGCGTTCCGTCGGCAAGACAACCTGAGGCGGCCAGTGCGACGGAGGCCGGCCCCACCGTGCGCCGGATCTGCATCCATCCGGTTCCTTGCGGCACCGCCAAATTGCCGATCTTTTTGTCGTCCGCCAAGCGGAACAGACATTGCAGCGTGCTTCCGGATTTCGCGGTGCCCGGCCCCGGCACCGTTCCACGTCGCGCCAAAACCCTGGCCTCATTCCCGCCCATCGTGACCCTCCCCGTGACCACGTCGCCACCGCGAGGAAAGGTGAAGTAGAGCACCAACGGAAGGAGTGGACCGCGGTCGATCACCGTTCGGAACGAAGCATCGCCCCCCGGAACCCCAGTCAGACGCCCGGAAAAGCGGTAGTCCGTCCCCCCATTGCGAAACCATCCCGAGACTGAACCGGTGGAGGTCACCGTCATCCGCACTGCGCCGCCCAGCATTCCGTTCACCGCCGCGGAACGGTCCGCCAAGCCGACCCATTCTCCCCGAAACGCCGGGTCCGGAAGCTCCACGGAAAGGAAATATTTCTGGACCAGCCCGCTGCCCGCCGGGTTGGAGGGCGTGATCCAGATCGGATAGGTGCCTGCCCCTGAGGGGGTTCCGTAGATCAATCGCTTCCCGGGGTCATATTTCAGCCCCTTCGGCAGCCCCTTAACGCTGAAGCTGGTCCGCACTTCGCTCGAAGAGAGCTGCCATCGCATCGATCCGATGATCCCGGCCCGTGGCGGTGGACTTACCACCGTCGGGACCTGCATCAACCGCACTTTGCAGTCTCCGACCACCTCCCGATCTCCAAAGGCTTGAACCTCGCACGTGTAGGTTCCGACGTCGGCCGCAGAGAACTTCCGGATCAGGAGTTGCGCGGCCCGGCTGCCGCTGCGGAGAATAGTGTCCGCAAGGGGGAGCCCATCGCGAAACCATTGAAACCGGACGTTCGAGCCTGCAAAGGGGACGCGAAGCGTGGT